>JBEIKR010000006.1:0-40748 GCA_040379705.1 Crocinitomicaceae bacterium | reverse complement strand
TAGCTCTTGAACATGAATTCAACGAACGCCTTGGAGATATACAGTCATTACTTCAAGAAGTGCCTAAATATGAAAGTGAGCGCATCGACACTGTTCGTGAGCGTCTGCGCAAAGGCTTGGATGAATTAGAAAGTACGAAGCACGACGACAATCGTTTGGAGCAAGAGCTCATTTTCTACATTGAAAAATTGGATATATCGGAAGAAAAGATGCGCCTGAGCAATCACCTCGAGTATTTTTCGGAAACAATGAAACTTTCAAAAAGTGGAAAAAAATTGGGGTTTATTGCGCAAGAAATCGGACGCGAAATCAATACCTTGGGAAGTAAAAGCAACCATGCCGAGATGCAAAAGCTCGTCGTGGATATGAAGGATAATCTCGAGAAAATCAAGGAGCAAGTACTGAACACATTGTAAAAAATCCCGATGACAGCAACGCACGATAAGTCTGGAAAATGTATCATTTTCTCTGCACCTTCAGGAGCGGGGAAAACGACCATTGTTCATCATTTATTGAATGCCAATATCGGCTTGGCTTTTTCCGTTTCGGCATGCAGTCGCAATCCACGGCCAAATGAAACAGATGGGAAAGACTACTATTTCTTAGGCTTGGAAGGCTTCCGAAAGTTGATTAAAGAAGATGCATTTATTGAATGGGAGGAAGTGTACACCGATAATTATTACGGCACGCTTCGTTCTGAAATTGAGCGCATTTGGAGCGAAGGAAAGACGGTTATCTTTGATGTAGATGTGGTTGGTGGATTAAACATCAAGCGCATTTTTGGCGGTCAGGCTTTGGCTATTTTTGTGCAGCCACCAAGTTATGATGAGTTGGAAAAAAGGCTTCGTCTTCGCAGCACTGAATCAGAAGAAAAGATAAACATACGCATGGCAAAAGCGAGAAAAGAACTTAGCAGTGCGAGTGAATTTGACGTCATCTTGATCAATGACGATTTGGAAGTAGCCTGTTCTGAAGCGAAACGTATGGTGACTGAATTCATCCAATCATGAATGTAGGACTCTATTTCGGCACCTTCAATCCCATTCACGTTGGACACTTAATCATTGCCAACTACATGGCCAATTTTGAAGGGTTGGATCAAGTGTGGATGGTGGTCACGCCGCAAAATCCATTGAAAGAAAAAGCAGGTTTACTTACAGACTTTCACCGACTATCTCTGGTAAAAGCCGCTATTGAAGACAACCCTAAATTAAAAGCAAGCGACGTAGAATTCAAACTGCCCATTCCAAGTTATACGGTTACCACACTAGCCCACCTGAAAGAAAAGCATCCTGAACATACCTTCTCGCTCATCATGGGAGAAGACAACTTACGTAACTTTCACAAGTGGTTCAACCACGATATCATCTTAAAAAACCATCAGATTTACGTCTATCCGCGGGTATTTACCATTCAGGAGGAAGAAGAAATTCGGTCGAATGGTGCTCTGACAGAAAATCCGTTCGCGCAACATCCGCATGTTCATATCTGCAGTGATGCACCAGTGATGCGCATATCGGCGAGTTTTATTCGCCAGGCCATTAAGGATCGCAAAGACATTCGGTATCTATTGACAGAACCTGTGCATCAATACATCGAGGAGATGCACTTTTACCGTTAAATCACAGCACCATTTCAGGTACAAAATCAGGCACCACCAAGTCGCCTTCCGTTTTCGCGATGATTTCTTCCACGCTTACTCCAGGCGCACGCTCGATGAGGTAGAATTTATTGTCCCGGATTTCAAGTACTGCCAATTCAGTCACCACCTTCTTCACACAGCCCACACCTGTTAAAGGCAAGGTACATTTCTTCAAGATCTTCGATTCCCCCTCGCGGTTGCTGTGCATCATGGCAACGATAATATTCTCGGCAGAGGCCACCAAGTCCATGGCACCACCCATGCCTTTCACCATTTTTCCTGGAATTTTCCAGTTGGCAATATCCCCATTTTGAGACACTTCCATGGCGCCAAGCACCGTCAATTGCACGTGTTGACCACGAATCATTGAAAAAGACATTGCTGAATCAAAAAACGCAGCGCCTTTACGCACTGTTATCGTTTGTTTTCCAGCATTGATCAAATCCGCGTCTTCATCACCTTCAAAGGGAAATGGACCCATACCTAAAACCCCATTCTCCGACTGAAACTCGACCTCGATTCCTTCAGGGATGTAGTTCGCCACCAAGGTAGGAATCCCGATTCCGAGGTTCACATACCATCCATCTCTCAACTCCTGAGCAATGCGTTTTGCAATTCCGTTTTTATCTAATGCCATTTGTTCGTTCTTTAGTGATTAGTTGGTTAGTGGTTAGTGGTTAGTGGTTAGAATAAAAGTAATTCGTGGCTTCGAGTGCCTCAGCCACCAAATTCGTAACTTTTAACTCTTAACTCTCACCGTTCGTTGCTCGATGCGTTTTTCAAATTTCTCACCTTGAAAGATCCGTTGAACGAAGATACCAGGGGTATGGATATCGTTCGGATCAAGTTCACCTGCAGGGACCAATTCTTCCACTTCAGCAATGGTTATTTTTCCTGCCATCGCCATCATTGGGTTGAAATTACGCGCGGTTGCTTTGAAAATGAGGTTGCCTTCTGTATCGCCTTTCCACGCTTTCACGATAGCATAATCCGCGGTCAAGGCCATTTCAAGGATGTGTGGTTTCCCATTGAATTCGCGCACCTCCTTGCCTTCAGCTACTTCAGTTCCGTATCCTGCCGGCGTAAAGAAGGCTGGTATTCCCGCACCTCCCGCACGACAGCGTTCTGCCAAACTTCCTTGAGGAATAAGATCCACAATCAGTTCCCCAGAGAGCATTTGACGTTCGAACTCAGCATTTTCTCCTACGTAGGAGCTAATCATTTTCTTGATTTGGCGGCCATGCAAGAGAAGTCCAAGACCAAAATCATCAACACCTGCATTATTGGAAATACAGGTAAGGTCTTTGACGCCCATCTTAACCAATTGAGCGATGGAATTTTCAGGAATTCCACACAAGCCAAATCCACCCAACATGAGTGTCATCCCATCTTCAATACCGACGAGGGCTTCTTCTACGTTTTTTACTACTTTATTCATTATAATCCTAGTTCTGGGACGTCTGGTACATCCAATTGTGCATCCCCATCGCAGGAGAACAGTTTTGGATCGTAAGAGGCGGGTTGTTCAAAATCTGTCGTTGGCAAGCCGATCTTCGGATCTTTATATACTTTTTGCATGTAGTACCCGTAAATTGGCAGTGCCAGGCGCGCACCTTGTCCCCATTGCATTGAACGGAAACGAACGCCTCGGTCTTCGGCCCCAACCCAAACACCTGTGACGAGTTTTGGTGTAAGTCCGACGAACCACCCATCTGAGTTGCTTTGAGTTGTACCCGTTTTACCTGCTGTAGGATAAAGCACATTGCCCCACGTCTGACCTCCGCGCAAGCTTCCTCCCGTACCCTGTGTAATCACTTTTTTCATCATTTGAAGAACCTCAAACGCAACATTTTCATTCATCACTTGCTTTGTGTAGAAGTTGGCTTCATTGTCATAAATGATGTTTCCATTTCGGTCTTCAATGCGCAAAATCGAAGTGGGACGATTATAGATTCCCTTATTGGCAAAAATACACTGGGCACCCACCAATTCAAATAAGGATAAGTCCATAATTCCAAGACACAAGGCTGGCACCTCTTGCTCTGGGGCAAGATTAATATCCATCAACTTCAGTAATTTCGAGATATTCTTTGGTCCGGCATACCCTCCCATTTTCGACATGACCGCCACTGTAATGTTATTCATCGATTGCGCCAATCCAGTAGATGCTGTAACGACACCTGCCTCCGATCCTCCTGCATTCTTTGGACACCATCGATCATTCACATTGCCATCTGCATCCTGCAGATCTACGCAATAGGCTGTGTTGGCAAACTGAGTGCACGGTTTAACGACTCCCATAGCCATGGCAGTTCCATACACAAATGGCTTAATGGTAGAACCCACTTGACGGCGGCTCAATTTAACGTGGTCATAGGCAAAATGGGTAATATTTGCACCACCAACCCATGCTTTAATAAATCCTGTTTGTGGTTCGATGGAAATCAATCCTGCATGCAAGAACGACTTATAGTATCGAATAGAATCATTCGGCGTGAGCGTCGTATCTTTCTCTCCACTCCACGCAAATACACGCATTTGTGTCGGTGTATTAAAGGCATTGACAATTTCTTGCTCCGAATAACCCGCCTCCGACATGTAGGCATAGCGCTCCGAATTCAATCGTGCAGTGCGCATGATGGACTTCACTTGATCTTCAGAAAGGTCATTTGAAAATGGGAAATTTCGCACCGATTTATTGTTCTGGTCGAATGGCTTCTGCAAATTTTCTTTCAAGTGACGTTCCACCGCTTTTTCCGCGTGGTCTTGTAAATTAGCGTCAATGGTGGTATAAATTTTTAAACCATCGCGATAAATATCATACGGCGAACCATCCGCGCGCGCATACTTCCATGATCCGTCTTCATTTTTTTGGAGCAACAAATCGGTCAACTCTTTACGCAGGTATTCTCTAAAATAAGGAGCTGTTCCTTGCTTGTGATCAACGGGTTGGTAATTCACTACCAATGGTTTCAGCTTTAGCACATCATATTCTTCCTGGGTAATGGTCGAACGCAATGCATCATTTTTCGACTTGCTGTTTTTTAGCCATTGAAACAATACTTGATTGCGTCGATTCACGGCGCGCGTTGAATCTGCCGCTCGTCGAGCAGCAATTTCAGTAACCGAGACAGCGGAAGGTGAAATATCCTTTTCCGTGGCAATAATGCGTCTATAGTTTCGGATTTTAAATGAGTATGGGTTATAGAGCGCTGGATTTTTACACATTCCAACAAGCATTGCTGCCTCCTCTTTCGCAAGGTTTTTAGGTTTTTTATTGAAATAGACCTTAGAAGCATTCTCGATCCCAACCGCATTGTACAAGAAGTCAAATTGATTTAGGTACATAGTAATAATTTCCTCTTTAGTGTACCTTTTTTCGAGACGCGTGGCAATGATATTCTCCCGTGCTTTTTCGTTAATACGACTAAAAATTCGTCCAAGTTTTGTAGATGAAATCGATAAGCGTTCTCCACGTGCCCGTGCCAATTCTTCTCGCTCTCTTTGCTGCAATGTGTAAAGTAATTTGGCCAACTGCTGTGAAATCGTTGATGCTCCTCCAGCTCCTCCTAAACTAAAAATCGCTCGCCCCACTGCACGGAAATCCACTCCCGCATGGTCCTTAAAGCGCTCATCTTCTGTAGAAATCAAGGCGTCCGTAATAAACGGTGAAATTTCACGGTACTTCACACTCGTTCTATTCACTAAGAAATAACTCCCCAATACTGTTTCCTGATCATATGCATACACCACCGATGCCTGCAATTCTGGTGGATTATCGAGCATTTCCACTGGAGGCAATGAATCTTCTGACTGAAAAAGTAAGAGTGATGTGACAAACACAAATGGGAACATTGCGAAGCCCCAAAACCAATACGTTAATTTTTTCTTGTCAACCTCGGAAAGTGCTTCCTTCGGTGGTACTTTAGTCGCCATGCGTTATTCGTTTGTGTAAAATTAAAGAAATCTTTGTTTGCATATTCATTGATTATTGGAGTACATCCCGTCGTTGGCTATCGAGTTTCAGCAAGATAAACATCATGACGGAGAAGGACATCATCGATGAACCTCCGTACGAAAAGAATGGCAGCGGGATTCCAATGACTGGTGCAAATCCGATGTTCATTCCAATGTTAATGGCGAAGTGATAAAACAAAATCATCGCCACGGTATAGGCATACACCCGATTGAACACCGCCCGTTGCCGTTCCGCAATGACAATAATTCGTACGAGCATAAACATGTACAAAGCCACCAGTGTGAATGTGCCCAAAAACCCCCATTCTTCCGCAAATGGGCAAAAGATAAAATCCGTTTCACTCTCTGGAACGTGATTGCTTCGCACGCTTGAAACAGAAGCTTCACGGTAACCCTTGCCTATAAATCCACCCGAACCAACAGCAGCCATCGCACGATTTCGGTTGTAATCCTTCCCATTAGGGTCCTCCTTCATTCCAAGAAAAAGTTCAATGCGGTCCTTTTGGTGTTGACGCAAGCCCTGAAAACCATAGTTCACCATGGACGATAGACCTGCAGCCATGCTAAACCCAAGTATGACCACCAAAGTTGCACGACCTCGCTCGCGACGGGCAGAAACGAATCGCAGGAAAATTAGAAAAAGTAGAGCGATTAAAAATAAAGTCGCTACGACACTATAAAATCCTGGAACTTTTACATTCGGTAAAAACCCAAACTCCAGAATTTCATTACTCATCAGGAGTGTGACAACACTCAAGATGACCACCACGAAGAGAATGGGAATGAAGTGCCCCCCCACCCAAGTTTCTTTGAATCGTATCCCTGGAATTCGATTGATAACACGTAGAATTAAAGGGTCATATGTAATTCCCTCGCGGTACATGACAAAGAGAAATGAAGTAAAAACCACAAATGTTCCCGCATCCGGCTGCAAGAGAATCAATACCATCGGGACTAGAATAATGGCATTTGCAATAAGTACCGTTTGTACATTCTGTTGCTTCACATTCACCGTACTGATGAACCGCGCCAAAAGCAATGCCGTTCCAATCTTTGCAAATTCAGCAGGCTGCACCCCCATCGAGCCAATCCCAAGCCACGCACTTGCACCATTGATTTTTGGCGTAAACAATACGATTACCAATAAAAACAAGGTAAACATGTAGATGGGAACCGAGAATTTCCGGTAAATATCTGAGTCTATGAGGAAGACGATTAGTCCGAGGAATAAGGAAATTCCGAGCCAAACGAGTTGCTTTCCGTATTTCTCCGAATATTCGAATATGTTTGGATGTTCTTCATTGTAAGCCACAGAATATACGGTCGCCATGCCAACGATTAGCATAACGATGTAGGTCACAAAAAGTGGCCAATCCATATGTGCTACAAGTGAATCCCCTTTTCTCATCGCATATAGCTAAACACTGCGTCAATAATCGTTTTCTCGCGTTCTTTTTCTGTCACCTTGCGGTTCAAATACTTTTCGATCATCAAACTTGAAGTCGGTGCCGCCCAAAGTCCACCACCACCTTTCGCATTTTCAATAAACACGGCAATCGCAATTTTCGGATTGTCCATGGGCGCAAAGGCGATGAAGGTCGAGTGGTCCTCCCCATGTGGATTTTGAACCGTTCCTGTTTTACCACAAATGACGATGTCTTTCAATAAAGCACGACGGCCTGTTCCCCCCGGCTCATAAACAACGCGACGCATACCTTCAATCACCACATCGTAATGCTTCCTGTCGATTTTTGAATAGTGCTTTTTACGGTATTCCGGAAGGGGGCCTTTTGAACCAATAGACTTTACAAAGTGAGGAGTATAATACCATCCTTTATTGGCAATGATTGCTGCCACGTTCGCCATTTGCAAAGGTGTAATTGTCACCTCTCCTTGCCCAATCGAGATGGATCTAATTGTTGAAAATGCCCAACGGTGGTGACCGTACCACTTGTCATAAAAAGCAACATCAGGGATACGTCCCGGACGCAATCCGGTGATGTCTGTTTCTAAAGTACGTCCTAGACCAAAGCTTTTCATGTAATCGACCCAGCGATTCAGCCCGACCTCCGCATCCGCGAAGACCCCTTTCTTTCGATTTTGTTGAACAATTCTGCGCATGACCGCATAGTAATAGGGGTTGCACGAATGCTTTATGGCATCTGCCAAATTTCCTGCACTGGCGTGATTGTGACAACCAACGACTGACTTATTGCATGGCGCCCCGAACTCTGGTGAGATGACACCTTCCTGCAGGGCGATCAATGAATTCAATAATTTGAATGTAGAACCAGGAGGGTATTCAGACGCTAGTGGGCGGGGCAACAACGGGGTATTTGGATCCAATAACAGTTTGGGATAGTACATCGATATATTGCGCTTTCCAATCATCAGATTGGGGTCGTATGAAGGAGAAGATACCAGTGCCAATATTTCACCTGTGGAAGGTTCAATCGCAACAATACATCCTCGCTTGCCCTTCAATAATTTCTCACCATAGGCTTGAAGTTGAATATCAACCCCCAACTTCAAAGGCGGGCCCTGCAAGGCAGACGTGTCATATTTTCCATCCGCATACGATTCAATGGCATTATTCATCGCTGAAGTGACGATGTAGCGAATGCCTTTTCTACCCCTTAATTCTTTTTCATAAAATCGCTCGAGTCCTGCCTTTCCTATATTATCTCCCGGTTTGTAAAAACGATCTTCATCTATTTCTTCCTGAGATACTTCAGAGAGATATCCAACGATATTTGCACCATTCGCATAGGGATAACTGCGCATGCTGGTCACCTCCTCATAAAATCCTGGGAAGTTATCCAAATGTGGGGCGATGCGCGCTACCTCCTCCAAAGTGAGCTCTTTCATAAATGGATAGGCCCGAATTTTCTGGTAATTCGGGGTACGCTTGCCTGTGTTTTTATTGTAATAGGTCCCCTCTCCACGCACAATTTCTTTAAATCGTTCGCGCACCTCATCACGTGTCCAACCTATCAACTTTGCAAATTTTGCCGTATCCAAATCGTGGATCTCGGCCTCAACCATCATAAGGTTATAATAGGTGCGATTGGAAACAATCTTTTTTCCTGTTCGGTCGAAAAGTACGCCGCGTGGTGGGGTTATTTCCCATCTTTTCTCTGCGATCTCTTGCGCGCGAAGTACCCACTGATCATCCACCACTTGCATATAAAAAAGACGTGAAGTATAGATAATTCCCACCAACAAGATGAAGGTAAGAATAACATATCTTCGGGCATCGAGATTCATCGTTCTTTCGGTTTAGAGACGATCATTGCTTGAATAATCAGACAAAGAAGAAATGAAAATGGTAGGCTCATGACTGTCTTTTGTAAGACAAAAGGGATTTCATCGAAACGAAAAATTTCAAGAAGAAAAAACCAAAAATGATGGATAAACAAGAGTAGTCCAAAGGTGTATAAAAACCAACGAAATCCCATATCATAACTATTTCCTTCTTTGAGAGGATCATAGCCATCACGTGGCGCGAAAGTCTTGAAAATTAATGGCCTTAAATAGGCAATCAATACAGCGGAAGATGCATGTAGTCCGTAAGTGTTGGATACAGCATCAATGAGAATTCCCATTAAAAAAGCAACAACCAAAAGGGCAATTGTACCCATTTCAAAGGGCAGTAAAACAATCAATAGTGGATACACCATGAATTGGATGCCAAAACCCAACTCTAGTTGATTTAACACCAATGCCTGCAATGCGACAAACAGCAGGAAACGCAAACCATATTTAACTGCTACATTCATTCTTCTTCGTCAGGCGGGATGTTGCTTTCTAATTCTGTTTGTTCCTCTTGCATGAGGTTCTTAATTACATAGACGCGTTGTAAGCTGGCATAATTTTCTGAAAAACGAACCACGACATCCCAAAGTGGCTTCCCTTCAACTGGACGTAACTTTTCAATTTTACCTACCATGATTCCTCGTGGAAAAATTCCGGATCCACCTCTAGTGACCACCTTCGACCACTTTTTGATGTGCATGTCGTTGCTTATTCCTGAAATAGATCCTTTCCGATGATTTTCGCCATTCCACTTCAACAACCCAAACAGGCCAATGGGTTCGATCATTACGTCAATATTGATTTCTTCGGTCAATACACTCTTCACGACCGCAAAATGATCACTAACGTTATGAATGATTCCAACAACTCCCTTATCTGAAAACACACCCATTCCACGTTTTATTCCCTGGGCCTTGCCAATATTGAGGGTAAAATAGTTGTTTCGCTTCGTAACGGTCGAATTGATGACCGTACCTGGAAAATATTCGTACTGTTGTTTGAAGAGTGTATCGTTAATTTTTACTAATCCATACTGCAATCGCTGAAAGCTTTGCGGAAGTTGTTCACGCAACCACTTGTTTTCCCATTGCAGTGCCGAATTTGATCGTCCAAGGTTAAAGTGCTTGGTTAAGTCATTTCGTATTGTCAACGTTTTACCTGCTACGGCAGATGCGGTGGTAAGGTATTGTGCGCGTGGGTATTGCAAAAAGGAGAAATAGGTGGTGAGTGCAAAGATTTGCATGAAGAAAAAAACAAGAAACACTCTGAACCGCCTAAAGAAGGCAAACAAATTGCGCATAAGCAAAGATAAAAAAAGTAGTGGTCTTTTTTACCACTACTTTCTGCTAATCTCTGATCAAGAATTGGAATCGATCAATATTTTTCAATGCGATGCTTGTCCCGCGAGCCACAGCACGAAGCGGGTCCTCCGCAATGTGCACTGGAAGCTTGGTTTTCGCTGAAATTCGTTTATCCAATCCACGCAACATTGATCCTCCTCCTGCGAGGTAAATACCGGTTTTGTAGATGTCGGCGGAAAGTTCTGGTGGTGTCAACTCCAAGGCACTCAAAATCGCCTCTTCAATTTTTGAAATCGTCTTGTCCAAGGCATGCGCGACCTCCGAGTAAGTAATAATAATCTCTTTCGGAATACCCGTCATAAGGTCACGACCGCGAACCGCGAAATCTTCAGGTGGATTATCCAACTCAGGCAAAGCCGCTCCTACTTCAATTTTAATTTGCTCCGCAGTACGTTCACCCACGAGAATGTTGTGCTGGCGACGCATGTACTCTTCGATATCACTGGTGAAATCATCTCCTGCGATTCGAATCGACTTGTCACAAACAATTCCTCCTAAGGCAATGACCGCAATTTCAGAAGTTCCACCACCGATATCAATGATCATATTCCCCATAGGTTCTTCCACATCAATCCCGATCCCAATTGCTGCAGCCATTGGCTCATGAATAAGATATACCTCCTTCGCGCCCGCATGCTCCGCTGAATCGCGTACCGCACGCTTTTCTACCTCGGTAATTCCTGAAGGGATACAAATCACCATGCGCAATGATGGATTAAATAAGCTTCTTCCCGGGTTAATCATTTTGATCATCCCACGAATCATTTGTTCAGCACTTTGGAAGTCTGCAATCACACCATCCTTCAAAGGTCGCACCGTCTCAATCAACTTGTGCGTTTTTCCATGCATCTGCTGTGCTTTCTTTCCGATGGCAACAATTTTCCCTGTTTGGATGTCCTTTGCCACAATCGATGGCTCGTCCACGACAACTTTGTCGTTGAGTATAATCAGCGTGTTCGCCGTGCCTAAGTCGATTGCTATTTCTTGTGTTAAAAAACTAAATAGTCCCATTTTTTCTAATTCGCTATGAGCCTTAATGTCTATGTCAGACCCCTTATTCGTAAATTTCGGCTTTTTGTTTCAATGTTCGACAAAAAAACAATTTAATGTTTGAAATGGCGAACACCAGTGAAAACCATGGCCACACCATTTTCATTGCAGTAGTCTACCGACTGGCCATCTTTCACTGATCCTCCAGGTTGAACAACTGCGGTAATTCCTGCATTGTGTGCAATTTCAACACAATCTGGGAATGGGAAAAAGGCATCAGATGCCATGACAGCACCCTGCAAGTCAAACTGAAATGATACTGCTTTATGAATCGCCTGACGCAGCGCATCCACCCGTGATGTTTGTCCCGTACCACTCGCTAAAAGCTGACCATTTTTTACCAAAACAATCGTATTTGATTTGGTGTGCTTCACCAATTTATTCGCAAAAAGCAAATCCTCTGATTCAGCACCGGTTGGTTTTTGTAATGTCGCAGGGACAAGGTCAGAAAGCACTTCTGTTTTCAAATCTTTATCTTGTTCCAATACCCCGTTCAAAATTGTTCTGAATTGACGTTTTGGCAATTCTATATCTTTTTGAACGAGAATAATTCTATTCTTCTTGCTTTTCAATAATTGCAAGGCATCCTCCGCATACCCAGGTGCAATGACTACTTCACAGAACAATTCATTGATTTCCTCTGCTGTAGCTAAGTCAATCGCTGAATTCGTAATCAATATTCCACCAAAAGCACTTACTGGGTCTCCTGCCAAAGCATCGAGATACGCTTGACGAACGGTTTTTCGCGTTGCTACTCCACAGGCATTGTTGTGTTTCAAAATCGCAAAGGTCGGGTCATCAAGGCGGAATTCCGACATGAGGTTCACTGCGGCATCGACATCCAACAAGTTGTTATAGGACAACTCTTTCCCGTGAAGTTTGTCAAAAATTTCATTCATGTCGCCATGAAAAATACCCTTCTGATGTGGGTTTTCACCATAGCGTAGCACTTCAGAATTCAAGATGCTCTCTTTGAAAACATCTTTTTCTCCTCCATTGAAATACTTGAAAATCTGTGTGTCGTAATGAGAAGAAACATTGAACGCATCACGCGCAAATGAGCGACGTTGACTTTCTGTTGTTTGACATTTTTGTTCACTGATGATGGACAAAAATTCCGCATACTGCACTTGAGATGGGATAATCACCACATCAATGTAATTCTTTGCCGCAGCGCGAATGAGGGAAATTCCTCCGATATCAATCTTCTCAATAATATCTTCATGACTCGCACCAGAAGCTACTGTCGCCTCAAACGGATACAAATCAACAATAACTAAATCCAAATCAGGAATGCCAAATTCTGCCACTTGAGCGCGGTCTTCAGCGAGACCACGACGGTTCAAAATTCCTCCAAAAATCTTTGGATGCAACGTCTTTACGCGACCGCCCAAAATCGAAGGGTACGATGTCAAATCTTCTACACGAACAACAGGAATCCCCAAGTCTTCGATAAATGTCTGCGTCCCCCCCGTAGAGTAAATCGTTACACCATTGTCATTTAGTACTTTAACGATGGGCTCCAAGCCTGTTTTATCGTAGACGGAAATCAGAGCAGCGCTGATTGATTTTAATGCGTTCATGAATGAAAAATGAAAGCGCAAAAATACTTTAATTTTTCCGATATTGTCTCGAAAATTGAACGAAAAACAAGTGATTTTTGACCATTTCTTGCTGTTTTTTTGAATAATTAAGAAGTCGTCGTTTTTTCACCAATGGCGCAATTATGTATTTTTATAAAAAACTTACGCATGCATCTGATTACTATCGTTGAAGACGAGTCGAGTTTAATGGATCTTATTGGGATGAATCTTGAGTTAGAGGGGTACAGCACCTCGCGTTTTTCTTCAGGCGGTTCGGCGCTTCGTTCGATTGATAAAATTATTGAAAGTGAGTTAGTGATTTTGGACGTGATGCTTCCAGAAGTGAGTGGCCTGGATTTGTGCCGTGAAATCCGAAGGCAATCCGATGTTCCCATCCTGTTTTTATCCGCCAAGGGAAGCACCGCAGACCGAATTGCTGGGCTAAAACTAGGCGCCAATGACTACCTTCCAAAGCCCTTCGATTTAGAAGAACTATTACTGAAAGTTGGTATTTTAATCCACAAAGGAGTGTCGCCAACTTCTCCTGAAAAACTTCGAGTGGGTTCCAAAGAAATCGCCTTTACAGCGTTTCAAGTCACTGACATTGAGAGTGGAGTGGTAACAGAATTGTCTAAAAAAGAAATTGAACTGCTGCGGCTGTTCAACGAGTTTGAAGGGCGTGTTGTTTCACGTGATGAAATACTCGATCGCCTTTGGGGCAAGGATCAATTTCCAACCACCCGAACCATCGATAACTACATTTTATCGTTCCGTAAACTCTTCGAAAAGGATCCAAAAAATCCCGTTTACTTTCACTCCATCCGTTCTGTTGGCTATAAATTCACCAACGACCAGGACTAAACAATTCACACGCAACATCGGCACAATATTTTGTACCTTTGGTGACCTTAGAAATCATGGAAAAATCAACTTCAAAACAACTGCGTTACGACAGTGCTTACCTTAAGATGGCTGAATCGTGGGCGGGACTTTCTCACTGCGGACGGAAAAAAGTCGGGGCCATCATTGTCAAAGATGAAATGATTATCTCGGATGGTTACAATGGAACTCCCGCTGGGTTTGACAACTGTTGTGAGGACGATGATGGCAACACCCAATGGTATGTGCTACATGCTGAAGCGAATGCCATCCTTAAGGTCGCGAAATCTACCAACAACTGTAAGGATGCCACCTTATACCTGACGCTATCACCGTGCCGCGATTGCTCCAAACTGATTCTTCAAGCCGGAATCCGTCGCGTGGTATTCCTAGACAAATACAAAGACACCGAGGGCATCGACTTTTTACAAAGTGCCGGTGTAGAAACCCTACAAATTCAACATCCCGACCATGTGGAATAACTCAAGATCTGCGATTGTTTTACCGCTCATTCTCGCTGCTACATTAGCGGGTGGAATGGTTATCGGAAACCTTTTGACACCATCTAAATTGGATGGATACGGTTCAAAAGGGAAGGATAAATACCAAAAAATTCAAGACATTATTGAGGTCCTTGACCGAAAATATGTCGATTCACTTGACGGTGAAGACTTGTTCGAAAAGACCATTTCGGACATGCTTCACAAGCTCGATCCCCACAGTAATTATATCCCGGCCAAGGACTTGAAAGCCATCAATGAATCGATTGAGGGTAAATTTGGAGGGGTTGGAATTCGATTCTTCATTATTCGAGATACCATTTGCATCACAAACGTTATCGCTGGTTCTCCTTCGCAAGCTGCAGGATTCAAGGCGGGCGACAAGATAATTTCCATCGATGGAAAGTCGGCACTCGGAAAAAAAATCAACAATGACAAGGTGATGAAAATGCTGAAAGGCACGGAGGGCACCACCGTAAAAGTAAAGGTGAAGCGTGGAAAAAAGTACATAGAAAAGAGCATAGTTCGCGGCACCATTCCAATCGAATCTGTTGTCGCTGCGTATATGATTAACTCCACTACGGGCTTCATTAAAATCGATCAATTCTCTGTCACTACAGCCATTGAATTTCATGAATCAGCGCTTTATTTGAAGAAAATGGGAATGAAGCACCTCATCCTAGACCTGCGGAATAATGGTGGTGGTGTGCTTACCGCTGCGACAGATATTGCGGATGAATTTTTAAAGAATAATGTGCCCATGCTGATTACAAAAGGCAAGGAATTAGGGAAGAAAACATACCGTGCAACGCCGGGTGGGATATTAGAAAGCACTGGTGTAACGATTATGATCAATGCCAACTCCGCATCGGCAAGTGAAATTCTAGCGGGCGCCATTCAGGATAACGACCGCGGAACGATTGTGGGTCGCAGATCATTTGGAAAAGGACTCGTTCAGGAGGACATCAAATTGCGTGATGGGTCGGATCTTCGTTTGACTATTGCACGCTACTATACGCCAACTGGAAGATGCATTCAACGCCCATACGACGAGGGGTATGACAAATACATAGAAGCCCAAGTGGATCGCTATGACAATGGTGAACTTTATGCACCAGATAGCAGTCTGTTTGTTGACTCTCTAAAGTACCGCACACCGAAAGGAAAAATCGTTTACGGTGGAGGTGGCATCATGCCTGATGTGTTTATACCTTTCGATTCAACTGGCTTCAACTGGTACTTCACGGAATTGCGCTTCTCACAAGCCTTTACCGCTTTCACATTCGATTATGTCCAAGATAAACGCAGCAAATGGTCATCTATTGAAGATTTCGCACGCTCATTTAAGGTAAGTGACGAGTTGATCAAATCTTTCGTACGCTTTGCTGAAAAAGAGATGAAAATCAAGCAGAATGAACAAGGACTACTTGGGTGTAAATCATTGGTTGCTGAAACACTCAAGGCAGAGATTGCTCGTCAGCTATGGACAGAACATGGCTACTACCAAGTAATAAACTCCTATGACAACGAAGTGCAAAAAGCGCTGAAAGTCAGTAGGTAGGTATTAGTTTTTGATAAGCTGAGCCGTAAATGGTTGGCCGTTCACTGTCATAGACACGAAGTAAATCCCTTTGTGCGCATCTGCGCCGGCATCTGTTGTTCCATCCCATTCAATGGCCATCCCACTTGTTGAAAGCGTTTCAGCATTTTTCAGCTGACGAATTAACTTCCCTTGGTAGTCGTAGATGGACACAGACACGACATCACCCGCTTTTGCGTTGGCATACACAATTTGTGTGGATTTACTGAACGGATTTGGGTAAGTCATCAGAGGTCCCTGTTGCGCTGGAAGTAACTCATCAATCGAAGCGCTCATCAATGCCTCCATGTCGTAGTTCTCGTCACCCGCTTGGTACACCATATAATGGAAGTAAACGATGAACATCTCATCCGTAGTGTTCAAACCTGCTGTAACCGTCGAACCTGTATTATTGACATATTTCCCTGTCCCTTTAATTATGGTTCCTGGAGGTGTCTTGATCACGTGCTTAAAGAAGTAGAAATCTTGCCAGTGAAAATCCCATTGAGGCACATTGACATACTTCAAAGTATCTCCAGCCGGAGTAACGCCATAGGATTTAATGGTTTGTCCCAATAAGTGCATGTGTGGGAAGGCAGATAACACAGAAATGTTAGGATACGCAACTGGTAAAGGATATTGCGCATTCACCGTAGTTGTTTGGTTATTGGGCAATACAAAATTCCAGTTTTCAATGATTGGGTCTGCAGTCACCTGGCGCACCCCAGTTGTTCCGACCGGATAAAAATGGAAGATGACTTTCGTACTATCATATTCTCCATAAGTACCCGCTGGATAATGCATACCAAAATAGATGTTCGATCCTGCTGCAATGTCGATCCCCAACTTCATTGGTGCTGATGTTGGTAAAACCATTGGTGTTGATCCTGGAGTGTACCCTGTAATTAATTTCGTTGTCCCATTGGACGGACTCGCACAGTTCCCTCCGATCGTGTCTGTCACTTCTGCTCCAACTGGATCCACATAAATCAATGCGTGATGCACAATCTGACGGTTTCCAGGAACAATTTCGATGGCCTTAATCACTCTGTTTTGTGTCAAACCGGAAGGCACAGAGAAACATACATAATCATCACTAATGGAAGTGGCCTTGCTCATATACGTTGGAATCTGAACTGTCAAATCTCCATTGCCCAATACTGTATTTGACGTGTATACTGGTGCTGGTGGTGTGTTGGCCGCAATTCCTTCAGGAAATCCTGCCATGATCCAATCCAAAATCAATGTTTTCTCGGCTGGAGTCAAAGAGCGGTCGTGCACATACTGTTGGTAGTTGTTATCCGGAGGCCAAGGTGGCATGTGTCCTGTATTCACCGCGTCATAGATCGCTGCCGACATTGGACTCACCTCACTGTATGACATATAAGACGTTGGTGCAATACCCCCTGTATGATGACATTTCGTGCATTTATTGAAGAATACTTGGGCTACATCATTGCTCCATGTTTGACCGTAAGCGGAAAATCCAGCCAAAATGGAAATGAAAAGAAGTGTATTTTTCATAGTTCAGTGCTTAAATAGTGATGCAAAATAAGACAATTTTCATTAGACCTTATGCCTTCACACGAAAATTGAGTGTTTTCCGTGAGGCGATAGATACCCCAACGAAGATAATGAGCATGTAGAAGATCTTTTGCCAAGTGATGGTGGCAGTGTAATCTTCAGCGATACCCATGGCGGTAAAAAGGTAAGCGAACAACATGACTTGTACCGGCTGAAAATAAATGTAAGTGCTCGATACCGAGGCGCTCAAATATTTCAATCCGAACATGGTGAGCAGGTAAGTCATGAAGGTCACACCAACGATGACATAGATTATTTTTAGCCAAATCTCCGTCGGAATATTCTCAAGATTCGTCACCAACAAATCACCCCACAATGGTGGAAAAAGTAGAACAAAAACAGCACCGATGGTGAAAACCCAAGTAATTACAGTAAGTGGTGCATACTTCTGCATCAATGGTTTAGCCATGACAAGATAGATGGCATAACTCGCTGAATTGATAAAGAGCAGCATGTCCCCTTGAACGGAATCCCCTTTCCCTGTTCCTGCGGTTAAGGTCAGTAAAATGGCACCAGTTGATCCAAGAAAAATTCCAATCGCCTGTGTCAGTGTGATTTTATCCTTTAGAATGAAATACGACAAGATGACCACGATGATGGGATTGAAGGCCATGATGATTCCGGAGTTAATCGCCGAAGACAAATTGAGTCCATGAAAGAAACACAATTGGTTCAAGGCAACACCAAAAAATCCGCAGCCAAGCAAACGAAGATAGTCCGAGCGTTCGATTTTATTCCGCCCGTATAAAAGACAAACCAGCCAAAAAAGGACCGTGGCGCCAAGAGCGCGGAATAAGATAAAAACATTCGGTGAAAGGTACTTGGGCATCACCCCCTTCGCCAATACATGACTCGCTCCGTAAAGCGTATTGACAAGAAAAAGAGACAGATGGGCAAGTAAACTTTTACTCAAAATGTGGTTAAGACTTTTGGAATGATTGAACAGCAGCCTCCACTACCTTTGCCGTGTTGCCAATAAAGATTTCCTCTCCATTGATCATGAAAGGACGCTTCAAAAAAGTATATTCCTCCAACATTAATCGACGATAATCTGTTTCAGTAAGTGTTTGTTCGTGGAGTCCAAGCGCTCTATATTTCATCGCTTTCTTCGAAAAGAGTGCTTCGTATGAACCCGCCTTTTCTTTCAACCAATCGAGCGTAAGCCCATCGATGTTTTCCTCCTTGATGTTCTGTAATTCAAGACCTTGAACCGGCCCAATTTGCGCGAGAATGCGTTGGCATGTTGAACACGAATTCAGTAGATAGATTTTCTTCATTAGTTTCCTTGTAGGTATTCGTCATTGAGCTTTCGGTCCTGCTCTGTGCCTGGCGTGTTGCACCCTTTTGGTTTCTTTTCAAACAGATAAGTGAACTTCACTTGGAACAAAATCGGTAGGTAATTCGAGTTGTAATATTTCAACGCTGCACACCCTTTTCTCCAGTCGTAAATGCCTAAAATTGGAATTTGCACGCCTGGCACCAACATGCTGCGTCGGTTCAATTTTATACCGAAACCTACACTGTAATGCATTTGAGCGACCAATGGAGAATGGAAAGATTGAGCACTAATACCTGGAAGAGTTTCATATCCACCTGGGGTTGCAGGCCGAAAATCAACATTAAACCCTAAGCCATTGTCAATGAAATAACGCTTTCCGATATATACATTTTTA
Organism: Crocinitomicaceae bacterium; assembly: GCA_040379705.1. GTDB lineage: Bacteria > Bacteroidota > Bacteroidia > Flavobacteriales_D > Crocinitomicaceae > M0103. Next base: position 21,604 of record JBEIKR010000006.1, on the reverse strand, counting down.
TGGATACTAAAGCGTCCATTCAAGAATATACTGGCAAAACTACTCGAAAAGTTTTGGGTGGGTAAGGGCGCTCCAAGTGAATTAAAACGATCCACTGATGTTGTTTCGGAACCGGTAAATAACTTCACCCCAAGACCCCAATCGTAATAGGAGATGAAAATATATTTCAATGCCAAGGATAACTTCGACCGTTTCTTTGGGAAGTGCACCATGCCAAGATCGACGAAAGCCCCAACACTCCCCTCAGGATCAAAGCTATAATTCATTGGCCTACCATCAGAATCGGTCCCTAGATAGGTCAAATTCTTCGCGTCCGAACGAGTCGCCATGTAGGTTAATCCGCCCGTTACTTGCAAACCAAAAAATCGGTAGTCCTTGTAATCAGCCTTGCCAAAAACATCTCCACGTCGTTTCCCTGGTGTCATATCACGCTGCGCGGAAAGTGAAAAAGCAAGCAACACTACAGTGCTTAAGATCAATTTATTCATCATTTTTTTGTATTAGTTACAACGCGAAAGGATTTGCTCCATCACTTCCTCTGAATCCCAACGTTCTTCAATGTTTTCCATCGCCATCACCTCATCCATAATGCCTGCTTGGACTTGACCTTGTTTGTACGCTACACTGTAGCGAATTTCACTGAAGGTCACTTGTGAATACAACGGCAGCCACTTGTCTGGGTAACGTTCGCTGAATTTTGCTTCTATTTTCTTACGCAACAAAAACTCCGGATCTGCCACATAGTCGCGCATTACATAATAGTTGTCCAAAGATAAGTCCTGCAAGGCATCTCCATCGGGTTTACGTTCGCGACTATATTCCTCAAAAATTGCCGGCCAGTCTTCCTTGTGCTTGGTCATCAATTCTGACAAAACTGTACAGTCCTCAAACCCCGCATTCATCCCTTGACCATAAAAAGGTACTGTGGCATGTGCTGCATCACCCATCAAGGCGGTTACACCATGTGCCCAAGGATAACAACGAACAATCGCCAAAGCAGATAGCGGGTGATCTTCCCATGCATCGGCAATATCCGGCATCATTTCGTAGAAATCTGGGAATGTTTTTTCGAAGAATGAGTTTACCGCTTCGCGTGATGTGAGTTTGTCAAAGGCATTTTCACCACCTTCGTGCGGCATGAATAAGGTACAGGTAAACGAACCATCTTCATTCGCCAAAGCAATCATCATAAAACGTCCACGTGGCCAAATATGCAAGGAATTTTTATCTAAGCGGTAAGTACCGTCTGGATTTGCAGGCAGCAAAATTTCGCGGTATCCGTCAGCAATGTAATTCTGGCTATAGTTAAAGCGTCCTAGTTTCTGCATCGATGAATAACGTACCGAAGAAAAGGCACCATCCGCAGCAAAAACCAAATCTGCTTTGTGCTCAAATTCTTCTCCTGTCAAGCTGTTTGTTAGGTAAACAATTCCATTATTGAGGTCAACCCTACGGCATTCGTGGTTGTAATGGATCGTTGCTTTTCCGTGTTTTTCAGCAATGTCCATCATCGTCGCATTGATTTTCCCGCGTGAAACAGAGAATATGGCTTCACCATCTTTTCCATATTGCTGGTAGGTCAACTTTCCCTCGAGATCGTGCATTACACGACCGTACATCGGAATGGCAATCTTACGGATTTCATCGCCTACACCAACGGCATCGAGCGCTTTCCATCCTCGATTAGACAGCGCAAGGTTAATGGATTTTCCAGCAGAAATTTCCGCCTTGCGAATGTCCCAACGGCGCTCATAAATGGTTACTTTATATCCTGCTTTAGATAGATAAACGGCCCAAAGGGATCCTACCAATCCCGCTCCTACGATGACAACCTCTTTCATTGACTGATTTTCCATATCTAACAAAGGTAGTTAAATGATTGTTTTAGCAAGTGGAATATGTGACTTCGAGAATCCCAGTCACCATACTTCGAGAACCTCGGTCTTCAGTTAATGCGGCAGAAGACCGAAGTCAATCGCCACATTCATGGCTGCCCAGAAATTCTGGTCTTTTGAGAACAAATTGTACTGACCACCTTGTCCTGAATTTGTGCCTGGATCGACTGGAATCTGATGCCCTAAACCTGTAAATTGATATAGCACAACACGATTGGAATTGTCCATCGAGCCTACGGATGTTCGTTGAATAAATGGATGTTCCTTCAACACGATCTCCTTTTCAGGAGATGCATTTAGTTGTTTGATTCCTTTCCATTGCGTGTACAACATTACGGCACACTTTGGATAAACTACTCCATCATTTGATCCATGATAAATATAAAGCGAAGGATACGAAATTGCTTCTCCTGGATAAAGATCCTTTACTCGCTGTATAAGTTGTTTTTCAGTCAGTTCAGGTTTTCCATGCATTGCTTTTAATGCTTGACAAGGTTTCTCTGCTAAGCCATACGGTCCACATGCGAAAACAGCACCTCCCTTGAATCGTGCAGGAGTCAAGGCTAGAAGTGAGACACTCATTTGTCCGCCAGCCGAAAAACCAGTGATGAAGATTTGGGATGTATCAATGGTATAATGGCTGAGGCAATAGGAAAGCATATTCAAAATACTCGCTGCTTCTCCATTCAAGGAGTCGATATCTTCTAGTCGGAACCAATTGAAACAGCGGTTTGGATTATTCCCAATTCGCTGTTGTGGGGCCAATAAAAAGAAGTCGTTTTCTTTCGCCAAGGCATCCCATCCAGAAACGGAAATCGCCTCTTGTGCACTTTGTGTGCAGCCATGTAAGACAAGGATGAGCGGTCTATTTTTGGTTGATGTTGGTTGAATCAAGCATTCCAGGTTTCCCGGATTCACACCAAATTCGGGAACTGCTTGAAGCGAAGATTGCGCACACAAATACCCCGTGTTCAATCCGATGATCAAAAGTAGTCCCCGCCACATCACTTACCTGTTCTTCCAGTGACGTGAGTACGGTGTTTGAAAGAAATTATTCTGTTTGCGCTCTTTCAGTTTCTTTTTGTGAATGGCATTGCTTGCACGCCACAGCACGATTCCACCGACCAGCACCGCGACTGCCTGAATGGTTAAATTTATATAGGTTGTCGACTGGCTCAACTCACCAGAATACTTCGCTTTTATCAGCTCTTGAATCGTCAATTCATCCATGATGCACTGTTTTTATTGTATCGCTTGTTCAAGCAGTTGTCCAAACCAATAGCAATCTTCGAAAGAGTTGTACAATGGTGCTGGAGCCACACGAACTACATTTGGTTCGCGCCAATCGGCGACAACGCCTAAATCAGACAAGGCATCAAACAAGGCTTTCCCTTGACCTTTCGCCATAATCGACAGCTGTGCACCTCGCTTGGTTTTATCCCTTGGAGTAATCAATTCAAAGGTGCAACGGTCTGCGTTTTTGCGCGAAATATCATCAATCACAAATTCCAGATAGGCTGTCATGAGATCACGTTTAGCCCCGATACGTTCCATTCCTGCTTCCGCAAAAATTTCTAAAGAAGCCAAATGTGCGGCCATACCCAAAATCGGAGCGTTGCTCAATTGCCATCCTTCAGCGCCTCGCATTGGGATAAATCCTGGTTCCATTTGAAAACGCTTGTCCTTATCATATCCCCACCAACCAGCAAAACGCGGCAATTCAGGCGAAAAGGCATGGCGTTCGTGGACAAACATACCACTCACACCACCTGGCGATGAATTCAAATACTTATACCCACACCAAGCAGCGAAGTCAACACCCCAATCATGCAATTTCAAGTTGATGTTTCCTGCTGCATGTGCCAAATCAAACCCAACGATCGCTCCTACTTTATGACCAGCCTCTGTGATGGTTTTCATATCGAACAACTGACCTGTGTAGTAATTCACACCGCCAATCATCACTAAGGCCAATTCGTCACCAAGCTCTTCAATCTTTGCTAGAATATCTTCCTCACGAATCAATTGTTCGCCTTGACGCGGTGCTACTTCAACCAAATGCTCACGAATATCCAAACCATGAAATTTCACTTGGGATTCCAGCGCATATTGGTCACTTGGAAAGGCTTTCGCTTCACAAAGGATTTTTGTTCTTTTCCCGTCAGCGGAGGGGCGATAAAACGACACCATCAACAAGTGTAAATTTGTCGTTAAGGAATGTGTGATTACAACTTCAATGGGAAGAGCGCCCACCACCTCCGCGGCCATTTCCGTAAGATTTTCGTGGTAGGAGAACCAAGGTCGTTTGGCAAGAAAATGCCCTTCGACACCAAACTTTGCCCATGCTTCGAGTTCTTCGGCGATGTATTTTACGGTCGTTTTTGGTTGCAAGCCCAATGAGTTCCCTGTGAAATAGCGCACCGTTTTTTCATGAAAGGTTGGAAAGAAAAAGCGATCTCGAAACTCTTTCAATGGATCTTGTTCATCCATCTGCTGTGCGTAATTCAGCGTGTTTTCAAACTGACTCATAGGGAAAATTTTGCCTGCCAAAGATACGCAAAGTTTGACAAGTAAAATCGTGAATCTTTTGCCTATCGAGGCGATGAAAATCGTAATTTTGCACCAAACTTTTAGCGCATGAAAAATGCTTCGCCCATCAGTCGCTCCGTGTCTGAATCGTTATTCGAAACGTCGAAAACTTACTTTCCTGGCGGTGTAAATTCACCGGTCCGTGCATTTCGCTCGGTCGAAGGATCTCCACTCTTTATTAAAAGGGGTGATGGTTGTCGACTTTGGGATGAAGATGACAATGAGTTCATCGATTTTTGCTGCAGCTGGGGTCCGCTTATTCTTGGACACAACAACCCAAAAATTTATAACAGCCTGATGGCTGCTATGCAAAATGGAGCTTCTTTTGGTGCCCCGACGCGATTGGAAAATGAATTGGCTGAATTGATTTTATCGAGAAATCCTTTCATTGACCGCATGCGCTTTGTGAGCTCTGGAACTGAAGCTGTGATGTCGGCCTTACGATTAGCACGTGGCTATACCGGTCGTGATAAAGTGATCAAATTTGAGGGCTGTTATCATGGCCACGTGGATGCGATGCTTGTGAAAGCAGGAAGTGGATTGGCAACTTTAGGCACCTCATCGAGTGCGGGTGTGCCTGAAAGTTTTGCGAATGAGACCTTGGTTCTACCACTGAATGATGTAGAAGCATTGAAAGCCTGCATTACTGAAAATAAAGATCAGATTGCGTGTGCGATTATTGAGCCGATCCCAGCGAACAACGGACTTCTTTTACAAGAAAAAACCTTCCTTCTCGCCCTTCGTGAATTGTGCACGGAGCATGGTATTTTATTGTTTTTTGATGAAGTCATTTCAGGATTCCGCGTCGCATTTTCAGGGGCTGCTGAATATTATGGCATTGCTCCAGATATCGTAACCTATGGAAAAATCGTCGGTGGTGGTTTACCGGTAGGCGCCTATGGTGCTAAGAATGAAATCATGTCGCATGTCGCACCAGAAGGTCCTGTGTATCAAGCTGGAACTCTTTCCGGAAATCCCGTTGCCATGGCTGCTGGAATTGCGCAATTGACCGAATGTGCGAAGCCCGGATTTTATGAAGCGCTCGCTGAAAAAACCAATGCTTTTGTTGGTCACATCAATGCTTACGCAAAAGAGAAAGGATACAATTTCGAGTTGGTGACCATTGGATCTATTTTCTGGTTGTCATTCAACGGAAAAAAGCGCATTCGCCGTTCGGATGAAATCGATAGCGACATGACTGGATTTAAAATCATTCACCGCGAACTTTTGAACCGTGGGGTATATCTAGGTCCAAGTGGATATGAAGTGGGGTTTATTTCTGCTGCGCACGATGAGGAATCGTTGACACATGCCGCGAATATGTTCTGTGAGGCCTTGGATGTGGTTTTTGGGATTTGATCCCTTCTGGAATTTGATGCTGCGCAATTAAAAATTTGATGCCTGCGGCAATTTAGGAATTTGGTGCTGCGCAATTCGAAGAATGATCAAGTCTTTTAGCGCAGCGGTCTTTTGTCTTATAGTCAGCCACGGCTGACGGGTCTTTTGTCTATTTACTTCGAAGAAGTACAAGCCGCCTTCAGCTTTAGCATTTCAGGTCCGGCCATGTATTCATAGTCTGCGCACAATTCTTTTTTCTTGGCTTTGATGGCCTTCATTTCTTTTGCAGACTTGTCACTGACTTCTTTTGTTAAGGCATCATTAGACATCGTGTTTAATGTCTCACTTACCTCAAGACATTTACAAAACTTCTCGTCTTTCCCCCCGCACGACGTCAATGCAAATGCGAGAACGATTCCGATGATCCTAAATCTAGTCATCAGTTTCTGCCTTTTATTTCCGTCTTGTTTGATCGGATATTTTGCAGCTCTTTTTTCTTCGCAGCGGCAGGGTCGCCACCTTCTTGAATCTCTTTCAACTTCAACTCCGCTTCAGCGCCTTTGTATACTTCGGTAGTGGTTACGCCATTTTCAGTGGTCATAATCGTCAACACTTTTTCGCCGTTCACCTCTTCGTAATTCACTTCTTTACGCACCTCATTGCCTTCCTCTTTCAAGGGAAATTCATTCATGCGTTGTTCCGCCTCAGCCCCTCGCACAATCTCTTGCGTTTGAACGCCGCTCTCCGTCGTCGTGATGGTCATGACCTTTTCACCATTCACTTCCTGAACCTCAACTTTCTTGATGACTTCCTTTTTTTCTTTCTGTGCCGGTTGAGCAAACAAAGGGCTGGATGCAATAAATGCAAATCCTGTAAGTGCGATGATTTTTTTCATGGTTTAATTTCTTGAAGCACAATGTTACAAAGAAATCCGCTTTGTACCTTCAACAGCGCGGTGATATTCCCTACTTTTATTCCCCGAAAACAACAACTTATGTCAAAACTTCCTCACGTTGGAACCACCATCTTCACGGTGATGTCAAAGCTGGCCATGGAGCACAACGCCATCAACCTTTCCCAGGGATTCCCAAATTTTCCTGTAGATGAAAAGTTGATTCGCGCCTTGGAATCTGTAGCACGCGAGTCCGTTCATCAGTATGCCCCAATGCCTGGTTCGCCCGATTTGTTGAATGGAATCAGCGCCTTGATTGAGACTGCTTACGGTAGAAAAAATGACCCGATGTCAGAATTGTTGGTGACTGCTGGCGCCACGCAAGGAATCTTTGCCACCATTCAGGCCTTGGTCAATCCGCAAGAGGAAGTGATCATTCTCGATCCGAGTTACGACTGTTACGAACCGCCGATTATTCTTACTGGTGCTAAACCTGTACGCATTCCATTAAGCGACGACTTCACCCCAGATTGGCAACGCATTGAAGATGCCATGAACGACAAAACACGCCTTTTGATCATCAATAATCCACACAATCCTTCAGGAAAAGTGTTGGATGCAAGTGATTTGAAACAATTGGCAACTTTACTCGAAAAATATCCAAAGGTCATCTTACTTTCGGATGAGGTCTATGAGTTCATCACCTTTGAAAAAAAGCACATCTCTGTCAACACGATTGAATCCTTGCGAGAGCGCAGTGTCATCATCTCCTCCTTTGGAAAAACCTTCCACATCACTGGATGGAAAATTGGCTATTTGATTGCCCCAGCCGCACTCCTGAATGAAATAAAGAAAGTCCATCAGTTTCTTGTTTTCTGCGTGAATAGCGTGGCACAAGCGGCCTTGGCGAAGTACATTCAACAAACCAATCCTTTAGAGCTTGGTGCCTTTTACCAGCAAAAGCGCGATGACTTTAGGGAATTGATTTCGACAAGTCGATTTGACCTTTTGCCTTCCGAAGGATCCTACTTTCAACTGGCGTCATATGCACAGATTTCGGACGAAGCCGACACAGACTTTTGCATCCGCATGGTGAAAGAATATGGTGTTGCCGCCATACCCTTGTCTGTCTTCAACGCTGATGGACACGACCGAAAATTGATTCGTTTTTGTTTCGCCAAGACAACAGACACCTTAACTCAAGCCGCTGAAAGACTATGCAAAATCTAAGCGTCACCCTTGTTCAGTCTACCCAACAATGGGAAAATAAAGCGGGCAATTTAACTCATTTCGACGACCTGTTTGCGCGGCTTCCCGCAACCGATTTAGTGTTGTTGCCTGAAATGTTCCACACAGGATTCAGCATGAACGCTGAAGCACTCGCCGAAACCATGAACGCAGCTGGAATCGCATGGCTAAAGAAAATGGCAAGAGAAAAAGACACTGCCATTTATACCTCGCTCATCATTAAAGAAGACGACCATTTTTACAATCGTGGAGTATTCGTACAGCCCGACGGCATCGTTCATGTGTACGACAAGCAGAAGCGCTTTGCCATGGCAGGTGAGGACCTCGTCTATTCGGCAGGAGAAAAACCGACCATCGTTCATTGGAAAGGTTGGAACATCAACCTACAGATTTGCTACGACCTTCGTTTCCCTGAAATTGTACGCAATTCACTGACTGATGATGGAAGCGCAGCTTATGATGTTATTTTGTACGTCGCCAACTGGCCCGAGCGACGCGCCTTGCATTGGAAATCATTGCTTGTCGCGCGTGCCATTGAAAACCAATGTTATGTCGCAGGATTGAACCGTGTAGGTACCGATGGCAATGGTTTAACCTACAGCGGAGATTCGATGGTGGTTGATGCCCTTGGAACGGTGCATGGCTGCACAGCATCGGTGGAAGAAATAAAAACCGTTGAATTGAATTACACGGACTTAATGACGGTACGACAGCAGTTGCCGTTTTTGAAAGACTTCTAAAAAGTTACGAGTTACCAATTACGAGTTACGAGTTTGCATTACGAGTAAAGACACTACTTCGCTTTGTAAGCTTCGAAGTGAGAAACACTATAACTCGAAGTTGAATTTACCAATTGCGAAGCACCAAATTCATAATTCCCTTTGGGATCAAATTTGCGCAGCAATCAAATTCCCTTTTAGACTTCAAGATGTTAGGATTTTAAGAATTCAAGACTTGATAATTCTTCGAATTGCCGTAGGCATCAAATTCCAAATTAGCGCAGCAATCAAATTCTAAATTCCTAAAAGGATCAAATTCCCTCCGGGACTAAAAAGTTAACATTTCTTAAAATTAATCCATCAAACTATCTCGTTTACAATTACATAACATTAGCGATAATGTTTTACATATACCTTTCACCGAAGATTTTCACAAGACGAGTTGAAGATCAATAAACTATAGTGTTGAACCTAAATCAAGCTAAAATGAAGCAAGAACTTTGGGATACAATTGTGGGGTTTGACCTCGACAGACCAGCGGGAGAATACAGTTTTTCAAAACGACTCGCATACGAAAACTGCTGGACAACATCATTTACCTCTCAGGCAATATTGGAATACAAAAAATTCATGTACCTCGCGGCTACATATGAATTCATGGTTTCTCCATCGGAAATTGTCGATCAGGTATGGCATCTGCACCTTATTTTCACTGAATCCTACAGTGAATTGTGTCAATTGCTCGGAAAACAAGTCCAACATATTCCATCTACGCACAACAAAGAGGATTTCTTGCGCTTCAAGCAGGCGAAGGAGCGAACTAAGGAATATTATGAAAAAGAATTCGGCAAGCAGCCCGAAAGTATCTGGGGTCAAGATGACGTGTTTGACAGTTTAATCGGAGAGAAGTCCAACTACGACATACGCAGAGTCACCAACTTTGGAATATTGGCTTTCATCTGTTTGAGTCCCATTTCATTCCTTCTATTGAAGGATAACTACACGGGAATTCAGGGAACAAACTTTATTGTTGGCATAATCGCACTTACACTTGTCACGCTTGGGTTACTAGAATTAGTCAATAGATTTCGTCTTCGAAAAATTGTCGCTCAAATCGAACCCTCCTCCTTTATTTTTGACTTAAGTCCTTCGGAACTTATTTTCGCAAAAACGCAAAGTCTAGAAAAAGTAATTATTGGAGAGTTAAATGAACTCATTGAGGCTGGCGTCATCAAGGTCAATACTAATAAAACTATTGAGAATCAGAAGACTGAAACGGCGGTTGAGCTGAATGAGGCACAAATACGAATTATCGAAAAACTGGAGGAATTAGGGCCACTGACTTATGAACAGTTGATGAGAAATGTTTCCGTAAAACCACAATACCGTAACATCGAAACGAGTATCAATGCCATATGGAAAAACTTTACAACATCGAAAAAATATGGGGTATTGTATTCTATCAATTTCAGTATAACATCCATCATAGTTCTTTTGTCCTTAACACGCGTTATTACTGGATACATGAATGATAAGCCCATAGGCTACATCGTATTGATAACTATTCTTCTTATCGTTGCCATGAGTAAATTTCTTGAGCGACTTTCGAAACTGATTTGCACCTATGCCATTCCAAGTTACTATGAAGATGTTCTCATTGAAAGCAGAAATATCGAAGTCAAAGGTCAGTGGCGCTACTTTTTGTTTTCCTCCAAAATTCTATCGTCAGCTTTAGTTCCGATTATAACGGTAGTAAATTACAGCTCAAATTCTGGTGCAGGTACAAGTATAGGAGGAGGTGGCGGTTGCGGCGGTGGTTGCGGCGGTGGTTGCGGCGGATGTGGTGGGTGAAATGGACTAATGGACAAAAGACCCGTCAGCCGCGGCTGACTTTAAGACAATAGACCGCTGCGCTTTAAGACTTGATTAATCTTCGAATTGCCGAAGGCATCAAATTCACTTTTAGACATCAAGATGTTAAGACATTAAGATTTAAAGACTCGATCATTCTTCGAATTGCCGAAGGCATCAAATTTTCAATTGCGCAGCATCAAATTCCCGAAGGGATCAAATTTGCACAGCAATCAAATTCACTTTTAGACTTCAAGATGCTAAGACATTAAGATTTAAAGACTCGATCATTCTTCGAATTGCCGAAGGCATCAAATTTGCGTAGCAATCAAATTCATAATTGCCGAAGGCATCAAATTTACCCACGCGTATTTCTTTACCAAGAATACCTTATATTTGCATTGATACATTAAAAAACTGACTATGAAAAAAGTATACCTGTTGATTTCAGCAGTTTCTTTTGGAGCTGTTGCGTTTGGTCAAGCGACTTCAACAAACAACAGCCAAAAGAAAAACGCCTTCGTTGAGCCTGCACTTGGCGAAAAAATTACAGACTTCGCACCGATGTCGTTTGAAAAAGCGCCTGGAGATGTGTTGTTCTCTGAAACATTCGCTGGAGGAATCGGCGCATGGACAACTGCCGGAACCAATGCTTCAGTATGGTTGGCAGATTCAGATGGTCCAAACGGACAATACTCAAACCCTACAAATGAGAAAATTGGTTCAACAACTGCTGCCAATGGATTCATGATCTTTGATGCGGATGTTGCGAACCCAGGATCTGGTCCTTACCCAGACATGATTGGTAGCCTAGTGTCTCCAGTTATCAACCTTACAGGTCAAACAAATGTGATTCTTTCTTTCGAACACCGCTACAGATCTTGCTGTTCTGGTACGTTCTACCCGAAACTGGAAGTTTCTACAGACAACTTTGCAACAATGACTGAGTTCGATGTTCGTGCTGAAGGAACTGTTGTGAACGCAACGTCGCCTACAACCAAATCGAAAATCAACTTGTCTTCATACCTTGCTACAGCGACAAACTTGAGCAACTTCAAATTCCGTTTCACTTTCGACGGAACAGGAGGTACTTCTCACTACCACTGGCAAATTGATGACGTGAACTTAATTCAAGCGAACGACAACGATTTGACAGCATTATCACGTATCATGGTTGCAGGGAACGAGCAAATCCCTTACTACTTCATCCCAGTAAGCCAGCAAACAGCGATTACTTTCTCTGGTGAAACACGCAATGACGGTGGAACTTCTCAAACTGGTGTGATTCTTACCGTGAGTGCAGACAACGCAGGGGGATCAGTTTCTTCAACACCAGTGACATTGGCGTCAGGTGCTGCAGATTCTTTGATTACAGCGACTTGGACACCAGCGGTTTCTTCGCCAGTTAACTATGCGTTGACATACACATTTTCCCAAACTCAAACGGATGCTACGCCAACAGATAACGTGAAGACCGATGCCATCAAAATCACAAATTCTGTGTATTCTGTTGATAACGGTGTTGCAGCAGGATCGATTTCAAACCTTGCCGATCAACCTAACCAACCCTTGAAAATTGGTAACGTAATGGAAGTGATGGCAGCAGATCGTTTGGATTCGATGTACATCACATTGACGACAACAGCATCGAATGTTGGTCAAGAGATTTTCGGAGAAGTATATTTGTTTGATGCTGCAGGTGGTACATTCAACTACTTGACAACAACACCATACAATGCTATTACAACACAGCAAAATGGTACTTCAGTAAAACTTCCTCTAGAAGAGGTTATTGATGTAGCTGCAGGTGATGTATTATTGGTAGTAGCGTGTCACAATGGTGGAGCAACAGCAGATGTGCGTTTCAGAACAGCTCAACCAGTAGCTGAAGGAATCGTTCAAGGATTTACAGCAACTGGAGAGTCTTTCTTCCTTTCATCTCCAAACGCGGTGATGGTGCGATTGAACATGAACCAAGATGCCGCAATCACTGAAAATAATTCAGACATCGCGATGAGCAATGTGTTCCCGAACCCAACTTCTGGAATGACTACAATCAACTACACATTGGCAAATGCATCTGATATTCTCATGACGATTACTGACCTTTCTGGAAAAGTGATCTTCACACAAGTGAACAATAACCAAGCAGCGGGAAGCAATCAGTTTGCATTCGACGCAACAAACTTTGCAAATGGTGTTTACTACGTAACTGTTCGTTCAGGTGAATCAGTTGTAACAAAGAAATTTGTTAAAAAATAATACCCACATAATTGGGATGAGACAGGTCGGCGAAAGTCGGCCTGTTCTTTTTTACAGACAATTGTTCGGGAAAAAATGGATTTTATAAGCATCGGTTATAGTGGACTCTTCCTCGCGGGATTTCTCTCAGCGACGATTCTTCCTATGAACTCGGAGGCCGTGATTCTCCTGATGCTTAGTCAAGATTTCGATCCATGGACCTGCATTCTCATAGCCACCATCGGCAATTCTCTCGGTGGACTTACCAATTATTTCTTGGGACTTCTTGGAAACCCAAAGTGGCTCAAACGCATTAGAATCAGCGAAGAGAAAATTCAATCCTTCGAAGGAAGGGTTCAAAAATACGGCTACTGGTTGGCCTTCTTTTCTTGGGTGCCGTTTATCGGTGATCCCATGACCGTGGCTCTTGGTTTCTTTCGTGTGTCATTCTGGCGTGTTGCATTCCTCGTGATCCTAGGAAAATTCCTCCGCTATCTTGTCCTTGCATTTCCATTTATGTAGGCAAATCATCGCTTTCGATTGCCTTCTATTTTGCGCGAAATGCCGATATTCGCACCTAAATTCTATCCCATGTCAAAAGTTGTTACACTCAATGAGTTTATCATGGATCGTCAGGCTGACTTTCCTTTCGCAACCGGTGAACTTTCACGCATCTTGAACGACATCGCCGTGGCGTCAAAAATCGTCAGTCGAGATGTTCGTAAAGCCGGACTTGTGGATCACATTCTTGGGGCACATGGCAACACCAATGTACAAGGTGAAGAACAACAAAAACTCGATGTCGTGGCTGATGAACAATTCATCAAAGCCTTTGAATATGGTGGTGAAATATGTGGGATTGCATCTGAAGAAAATGATGATTTTGTTGCATTTACTTCTGAATCAGCAAAAAATGGAAAATATGTCGTTCTGTTTGATCCGTTAGACGGTTCATCCAACATCGATGTGAATGTGTCCATCGGTACCATTTTCTCTATATATCGGCGTGTTTCTGCCGTTGGAACTGAGGCAACCATTGACGATATGCTTCAACCAGGATCAGAACAAGTGGCTGCAGGATATGTCTTGTATGGCTCATCCACCATGCTTGTGTACACCACAGGTCGTGGCGTGAATGGCTTCACACTTGATCCTTCCATCGGTGAATTTTGCCTCTCACATCCCGACATGAGAATGCCTGAAACAGGACGTCTTTATGCGATGAATGAAGGAAACATAAACATTTGTGAAGAAGGATTGCGTGACTACGTTGCTTACTGTCAGAGTTTTGAGAATGACAAGGGCGCTCCTTATTCTGGGCGTTACATTGGTTCACTTGTGGCCGATTTTCACCGCAACATGATCAAAGGTGGAATCTACATTTATCCTGATACGACAACATCACCTGAAGGGAAATTGCGCCTCTTGTATGAATGTAATCCCTTGGCGTTTATCGCTGAACAAGCAGGAGGAATTGCAAGCACGGGAAGAAAACGCATCATGGACTTGAAGCCTTCTCGATTACACGAACGCGTTCCATTTTACATCGGTTCGAAACAAATGGTAGAGAAAGCCATGAGTCTACTCAAGTAATGGAGATCCGCGAACTTAAAAAAGCGTTTACTACCCTCCCGCAGATTGATACCACGGCCAATGCCCTGCAATTTGCTGGTGCCCATATCCATTGGAAAGGACTTGTTGGCTCTGCCCGAGGATTATGCGCCGCAGCCTTATCCGACCAAATTCCAGGACATCATCTTTTTATTCTTCCAGACAAAGAAGAAGCTGCCTACTTTTTAAATGACCTGGAGGGACTTTTCCCCGATGATAAACGCATTTTATTTTATCCCGCATCATACCGCGTTCCTTACCAGCTTGAGGACACCGACAATGCGAACGTAGTGTCACGCGCTGAAGTACTTGAGCGCATCAACAATGGCACAAACGTCCGCGTTGTGACCTATCCGCAGGCGCTCTTCGAAAAAGTTCCGACTCAAAAGAAGTTAAGCGACAATACCTTGCGGGTAGAAGTGGGAAAGAATTATTCCATTGACCTCATCAATGAGTTGCTCTTGGAGTACCATTTCGATCGTGTTGACTTCGTTTATGAACCAGGACAATTTTCGATTCGTGGTGGGATCGTGGATGTGTTTTCCTATGCCAATGACAATCCTTTTCGCATCGAATTTTTCGGCGATGAGGTAGAATCCATCCGCACCTTTGATGCTGGAAATCAGCTATCCTTGGTCAATCACAAGCATTTCAACATCATTCCCAATGTACAAGGACAACTCAACCTTGAGGGGAATGGGAGCTTTTTTGAATTCCTCGGTCAGCATGTGACGATTTGGTCTTCTTCGATAGAACAGTTAAGCGCCATCATTGACAAAGAATACACGCGTGCGGTGAAGATTCACTCCGAGTTGTCGGACACCGTAAAACGCACCTTGCCGGGAGATTTGTACATGCATCCAACAGAAATTCAGCAGGTAATGGAAGATCATGGAACCATCGAATGGGGTCCGGACTATCATTTTAAACCCGACCTGACCTGCACATTTGACTTCCTTCCACAACCGAGTTTCAATAAAAATTTTGACCTTCTACGAAGTGATTTGGCCGCACATGCAGAGAACGGATTCACCAACCTCATCTTTTCCAATCAGCCAAAACAGATTGATCGCTTGTTTCAAATCTTTGAAGACATTGGTGGTGGATCAGACTTCAAACCGATGCCCTTGGCTTTGCACGAAGGGTTTATCGCGCCTTCCCTGAAACTAACATGTTATACTGATCACCAGTTGTTCGAGCGCTATCACCGTTTCCGCTTAAAAGAAGGATTCAGACAGGCCAAGCAAGCACTTACACTGAAAGAGATTTATAATCTTCAGAAGGGCGATTACGTCACCCATATCGATCATGGTGTAGGACAGTTCTCGGGCCTTGAGACCATCGATGTAAATGGCAAACCCCAAGAAGCGATTCGACTTTTGTACAAAGATGGCGATGTGCTTTACGTGGGAATTCACTCCTTGCACCGCATCTCAAAATTCACTGGTAAGGATGGAAGCGTTCCGAAGATGAACAAGTTGGGAACGCAGGCATGGGCAACACTGAAGAACAAAACCAAGAAGAAAATCAAAGAATTGGCCTTCGACCTCATTCAGTTGTATGCCAAACGAAAGTCACAGCCAGGATTTGCCTTTCATGAAGATACCTATTTACAGAACGAGCTCGAAGCATCGTTCATGTACGAAGACACCCCTGACCAGCTCAAAGCCACCCAGGCCATCAAAGAGGATATGGAATCCCCTACTCCGATGGATCGTTTGATTTGTGGAGATGTTGGTTTTGGAAAAACAGAAGTCGCGATTCGCGCAGCTTTCAAAGCTGCTACAGATGGAAAGCAAGTCGCCGTGCTTGTGCCCACTACTATTTTATCTATGCAGCACTACCGCAGTTTCAAGGAGCGATTGAAAGATTTCCCTGTGACTGTTGATTACGTCAACCGTTTTAAGTCGGCCAAGGAATCCAGTGAAACAGTTAAAAAACTGGCAGAAGGAAAAATTGACATTTTAATTGGTACCCACGCCATTGTTGCTGAACGTATTAAGTTCAAAGACCTTGGGTTGATGATCATCGATGAAGAGCAAAAGTTTGGTGTTTCGGTGAAAGATAAACTGAAGACATTGCGAGCCACTGTCGACACCTTGACACTTACTGCGACGCCGATTCCTCGCACCTTACAATTCTCGTTGATGGGTGCGCGTGACTTGAGCATCATCAATACGCCACCACCAAACAGACAGCCTGTTTTAACCGAAATCATTCAATTCAACGAAGAAATTATCCGCGATGCTGTGGCCTATGAAGTCAGCCGTGGTGGACAAGTGTTCTTTGTGAATAACCGCTTGGCCAACATTAAAGAAATTTCAGGTATGCTTCAGCGCTTGTGTCCTGGAGTTCGTGTGGGAATTGGTCACGGCCAAATGGATGGTCAACAACTGGAGAAAGTGATGATGGACTTCATCAATGGTGAGTATGATGTGCTACTGGCCACGACCATCATCGAATCTGGCATCGATATTTCCAATGCCAATACCATCATTATCAATGATGCGCACAACTTTGGTTTGAGCGATTTGCACCAGTTACGTGGGCGTGTTGGGCGAAGTAACAAGAAAGGATTCTGCTACTTGGTAGCTCCAAAATTTAGCATCTTGACCTCCGACTCCAGAAAGCGACTTGAGGCCTTGGTTCAATTCTCCGATTTAGGATCTGGGTTCAATATCGCCATGAAAGATCTTGACATTCGCGGGGCGGGGAACATGCTCGGTGGCGAACAAAGCGGTTTCATCTCTGAAATTGGATTCGAGATGTATCAAAAAATCTTGAACGAGGCCATTGAAGAGCTGAGAGAGAATGAATTCAAAGAGTTGTTCGACGAACGCACCACAGATAGCATGCTTCAATTCGTCAAAGACTGCAACATGGAGACAGACCTCGAAGTACGTATTCCAGATGATTATGTAAACAATGTCGCAGAGCGCTTGAGTTTGTACCAAGAAATGGACAACCTGCAAGATGAAGCAACACTCGAAAAATTTGCTGCTACTTTGATTGACCGCTTTGGTCCACTTCCGAGACAAGTGAAGGAACTTGTACTTTCCTTCAAGATGCGTTGGTTGGCAGAAGAACTTGGTATTGAACGTTTGGTGATTAAATCAGGGAAAATGGTCGGGTACTTCCTCGCGAACCCTCAATCCCCATTTTTTGAAACAGACGCCTTTCAAACTTTACTGCAAAATGCTCTTAAGCTAGGAGATAAATGCCGCTTGGCAGAACAAAACGGCCGACTGCGCATTGTCTTCGCACATATCAGTCATATTCGTGATGCATATGAACAGCTCCAACTTTTGCGGAACGACGAAAAATAATGTACTTTCACTAAAATTTCAAGAACGCCGTTTACTACCCATGCAACGCATACAATTCATGAATAAAGCAGCCTACTTCTTTGCAATATGTGCTCTTCTATTGAGTTCCTGTAAAGCCCATTACCACTTGAATTTAATTAAAGAAAAGGACCATCCACAGATTGTGGTTCATGATCTTCACGAAGAATCCAGAGAATTTCAGCCAAGTGTGGCGACGCAAACGTCCATAGTTCCGGCAAGGTCTGTTTCAAATGAAACGAAGATGCAGGACTTTATTGAAGAAAATAAAATCGAAAACGACCCTGATACTATACGCGTTGGCGCTGATTCAGATGAAATTGATGAAACTGAAGCGATGGTTGCAGAGGCTTATCGTGCCGAAAAATTCTCTAAAGCCGCAATGGGAACAAGTATTGCTGCGGTTGCGACATTCCTTGGAGGAATACTCGGAATTTTTGGATTTCCACTTTTTATTGCCGCTCTTATCTTATATTACATTGGCAACAGATCAAGATACAACACAGAAAAAGGAGTGAAAAGGTTAAAAGTGGCACGCGTCTTTCTAACCATTTTTGGAATTGTATTGGCCGTAACCTTGGTTATACTCCTTCTCTTATTTCTTTTCATTTAATCACCGTCAATGGGCAATCGTGCCTTTGTCTCAGTCACCAATGATTTGTACACCGATAACCGTGTGAACAAAATCTGCTTGTTTTTGATGGACCAAGGGTATCACGTCACACTCATTGGGAGGGTTAAGGCTGACAGTTCACCATTAAATGATCGACCATACGCCACGAAGAGATTCAAATTGCTCTGGGAAAAAGGTCCGAAGTTTTATGCAGCGTACAACGTCCGACTATTTTTTTACCTACTCTTTCGTCGAGCAGACCTCCTTGTCGCCAACGATCTGGACACCCTAGCCGCAAATTACTTGGCGTCGAAATTTAAATTCAAAGTGCGGCTTGTATATGATAGCCACGAGTACTTCACGCAAGTGCCCGAACTCATTCATCGACCTAAAACACAAAAAATTTGGGAACGCATTGAGGAATTTATCTTTCCACGACTAAAAACTGTGTACACCGTAAATCAATCCATCGCGAACATTTATTCTGAGAAATACAAAAAGGAGGTTGATGTTGTTAGGAACATTTCCCCATCCTGGAGGCCAAATAGTATCCAGTCACGAAAAGAATTAGGACTTCCCGAACATCAAGTTTTAGTCATCCTACAAGGCGCTGGAATTAACATTGACCGTGGAGCTGAGGAAGCTGTCGAAGCCATGAAGCTGCTGATGGACGTCACCTTGCTTTTTGTTGGTAACGGCGATGTCATCGAACAACTTGAAGAAAAAGTGAAGGCCGAAAAACTCGAGAATCGTGTGTTATTTTTCGGTAAACGCCCCTACAACGAGATGATGGCCTTTACACACCACGCAGATCTCGGTTTGACTTTGGATAAACCTACCAGCGATAACTACCGCTATTCCTTGCCGAATAAAGTCTTCGACTACATTCACGCTGAAACACCGATCATTGGGACCAATCTCATCGAAGTAGCACACGTCATTACAACACATCAAGTTGGAACTGTGCTGGCCGATCTTACGCCTGAAAACTTGGCCAACGCAATTCGTCATTATCAGGAACACCCTGATTTTTTGCTCACTCAAAAGGCCAATTGCCGTGTCGCTGCAGCATCAGAAAACTGGGAAAAAGAACAAAAAGTTTTAAAGAAAATCTATCCGCGCATTGAACAATAACCACCTACATATCGTTTGTCTCGATGTGCCTTTTCCTGCAGATTACGGTGGCGCAATTGACATGTTTTACCGAATTCAAGCGTTGCATTCACTGGGGTTGAATCTAACAATCCATGTCTTTGAATATGGTCGAGGAAAGCAACCAGAACTTGAAAAATATGGCACCGTGAAGTATTACAAGCGGACAAAATCCATCTTTCACCTCTTTTCAAAACGGCCATTCATTGTGCAGTCCAGAATGTCGAAAGAGCTACTTAAAGAATTAAATCTTGATGATGATCCGATTTTATTCGAAGGACTTCACACCTGCGGAATGCTCGAATTTGCCGCCATTCAACACCGAATGACCTTTGCCCGAATGCACAACGTAGAGCATGAGTATTACCGTGGATTAACCATGGGTTCCTCGGTATTAAAACGCTGGTTTTTCCGATTGGAAGCACGAAAATTACAGAAGTATGAATCTATACTTTCTAAGGCTAAACATATTTTTGTCATTAAAGAAAGTGAGACATCACATTTCGCAAAACACCAAGAAAACACCCATTTTCTACCTGCATCCTTCCCCCCTATTGAAGGAAGATTCGCGGCAATTAAACGCTATGGACTCATCCATGGAAATCTATCCGTTTCGGAAAACGAACAATCTGTCTATTGGATCTTAAACACGCTTCAAAAAGTCATGGATCCAACCTTTCCAATCATAGTGGCTGGCAAAAATCCAAGCAAGCGGTTGGTGACATTTTGTGAAAAAATGAACGTTCATGTCCTTGCAAATCCTTCGGAGAAACAATTGGACACCCTCATCCAAGAAGCGCAAATTCATTTGTTACATACGAACGTATCTTCAGGGATAAAGTTGAAGCTTCTCGCGTCAATACATAGTGCTGGTCATGTATTGGTGAACAGTCATCTGGTTCAGGGAAGTGGCTTGGCTCCATTCTGCACAGTGGCGGATGAACCAAAAGAGTACCGATTGCATTTTGTGGGATTAAAAAATCACGAAATGACCAAAGAAGCATTTGACCAACGACATGCCTACATCATGACGCACTTTAACACCGCTGCGAATTGTCGAATAATTCTGCGTTTAATGGAGGCAATACATGAGTAAATTCATCCTTCTTTTTAGCTTCTTACCCTATTTCCTTTTCGGACAAATTAGTGGAGAATGGCACTCATCGTTCACCATTCTTGGGAAATCTAATCGGATAGACCTTCAGATTTCTTTGATTCCAGAACCATCGGTTACCTTAACAAATCCAGACGCAAAAAAACCTGAACCAATTCCTATGACTAATGTGGTACTGAGTGATTCATCTGTGTCATTCAGTTATCAAAAAATTGGGCTTTCATTCAAAGGAAAATACTACCGTGATGGCGATACGCTAATGGGAGTGATGTCTCAAAGTGATGTACGCTGGACAGTTGTTTTTCGCAGGGAATTGTTAGAAGTTGTGAAAATCAACCATTCACAAGAGCCTCTTCCACCATTTGACTATCCCATTGAAGAGGTCCTAATCAAAAATGGAGACATCTTTCTTGGCGCGACATTGACCCTTCCAAAGGACCAAATTCATCCATTTCCTATTGTTGTTCTCGCATCGGGAAGTGGTGCTCAAGATAGAAATTGCGAAATCATGGGGCATAAATCCTTTTGGGTGATCGCCGATTTTTTAGCACAAAATGGTATAGGTTGTTTGCGATTTGATGATAGAGGAGTTGGAAAAAGTACAGGAGTTTTCGCCAAGGCAAGTCTATTGGATTTCGGTTCTGATGTCAGTGCTTGTGTAAATTTCTTGGCGGAAGACGAACGATTTTACGATTGTCCGATAGGCATAGCAGGACATTCAGAAGGCGGTATGCATGCTTTGATTGCCGCAAAGAAAAACAAGTTTGTAGACTTTGTGATTGAGTTGGCAAGCGTTGGAACTAGTGGTAAAAATGTGTTGATCGAGCAGCAATACCTCATTCCATTAGCTGCAGGGAAAGATACCGCTTATGCCACTTGGAACAGAGATGTTTACGCTGGATTGTCAGAAATCATTGCGCGCTATCCACAGAAAAAGGCAAGCGATCGCATCGCGACATTTCTCGACACCATGTACCATAGGGCACCTGCTGATTAT
>JBEIKR010000005.1:0-41194 GCA_040379705.1 Crocinitomicaceae bacterium | reverse complement strand
CTTTTGTCCAATTAAGAGTTTAATGGCTTTAGCGAAGTGAGAATCAGTCTTAGAATCTTGATGTCTTAACATCTTGATATCCAAAAGGTCTTTGAGCGAAGCGGTCTTTTGTCTTTTAGCGTAGCGATCTTTTGTCTTTTAGCGTGGCGGGTCTAATGTCAAATTACCAATTGAATTTGATGCCTACGGCAATTTGATCTTATCAGAATTTGTTCCTGACGGAATTCAGTGTATCGTCAAATTCTTACAGCGTAGCGGTCTTTTGTCCAATTAAGAGTTTAATGGCTTTAGCGAAGTGAGAATCAGTCTTAGAATCTTGATGTCTTAACATCTTGATATCCAAAAGGTCTTTGAGCGAAGCGGTCTTTTGTCTTATAGCATAGCGGTCTTTTGTCCAATAGCGAAGCGGTATTTTGTCCTTCGAAGCTCAACGAGCGAAGAAGTGTCCTTTGTCCTACTAGGTTAAAGCAAAAAAGGAACACTCACGTGCTCCTTTTTGTTACCTAACCTAAACCTAACTAAAACTACTGCTGTCTATGAAATCCGGGAACCACCCCGGTTGTTTTATGATTCAAAGATAGGTTGAGGTTTTAAGTGATGTATCGAGAATTATTGATTGCACAAGTACTTTCAGTAATCGCATGTAAATAGACTAAGTGTTTTTACTTAGTAAGCTCCCAATTATGTGCAAGACTCTTGATTTGAAACTTAAAATGATTCGAAACAGAGAATATAGATTGCACATCTGGATGATTTCAATGATCATTGGTTGATTATTGCCTCAAATCTTTATTAATTGTAGATCATAACCAAAAGTCGGGGAGGAATTAAATGAGAGCAATTGAAGAAATGAATCAACCAAAGCAATGGTTTACCCTTGGGAAATTTTGGAATTGACTTGACCTATCAATACGCTTATTTCATTTCGATAAAGGATTATTTGACCCCGATGGGGTCATTGGTCTTCTCGAGAGCTTAAATTTACATCGATTCGACCCCCGCCGCAGCGGACAGGCCGATGGGGTAACAAATAAACATACTACATGAATAAAGCGCGAGTCAAATATAATCGTGGGTTATAAAGTAACTTGAATATATGGAGAGTGTCATTTTTTCTTCTAGTTATCAATACCTTAATCTTATTGACTTTATTCGGGTACTTTATTTTTAGATTAACGCAAATTTATGCGTAGTCCCCAGGTTTTGGTCTTGATCCCAGGTTTTGGTCTTGATCCGTTAATTGCTCATTTAATATGTATTGACATCTAAAAAGGATAAACTAAAAAAGGGCACTCGTTCGCGCCCTTTTTTACTACCTAAACTAACTAAACTACTGCTATGAAAAACGGGAACCACCCCGTTGTTTTGTGAATCAAAGGTAGGGTGTGTTTTTACATTTTATTCTGGATGCTTCAGTGAAACGACAATTTTTCAGTACCACTACCTAGACTAGCTAAGTAATTATACGTAGTGAGGGGCGCATTAAAACGAAAAAAGCGGCAAATTCACTTTTACCGCTTCTTAATTACTAATAATTTCTTGGATGTTTATCGTTCCATTGTCTTCGAATGAATTCGATTATTTCTTCACATATTGCGTTAAAATAACAATCCCTTGACCGTTGATTTTACCTTCAATTTGCTCTGGGTTATCCTGGACCAAACGTATGTTGCGCACAGATGTTCCTCTCTTTGCTGTAAATCCTGCACCTTTTACCTCAAGATCTTTGATCAAAACGATAGTGTCGCCATTCACCAAGACTGTTCCATTGCTATCTACATGTTGAACTGTCGCTTCACGTTCGCGGTGGTCCCCTAATGCTTGAGCCCAAACCAAAGATTCATCATCCAAGTACATCATATCCAATAAATCTTCTGGCCATCCCTCAGATTTAAGACGGTGAAGCATTCTCCAAGACAACACTTGAACTGCTGGAACTTCGCTCCACATACTTTCATTCAAACAACGCCAATGGTTAGAATCCATCGTATTGTTTGTTATTTGTTCCACACAGCTTTTGCATGCATGAACGTGTTGATCTGGATTTGTGCTATTACCTGGTTCCACAAGAAATGCAGCTAAACCTTCGGTGCTCCCGCACAACTCGCATTTACCATTACTGCGTGAATGCAATTGGTCCTCTACCATCTTATTTTTTCAATTGATTATCTAAGGCCATATGTAGTCCTAGTCCACGAAGTTCTTGCCCTTGAGCGATAATCGTTCCATCACCATCCACTAAGAATGCTGACGGAATTGAATACACTTTATATAAAGTCGCGACTACGTTATCTTTATCCCAACCGTGGTATTTCCATGTCAACTTGTCCTGAGCAATTGCCGCTTTCCAAGCATCTTCATTTCGGTCTAATGAAATACTAAACACCTCAAATCCCTTGGCATTTTTAAACTTTGATGACTTGTATTTGGCATATGCCTCCACGACATTTGGATTTTCTTTTCGACAAGGGCCACACCACGATGCCCAAAAATCGATCAACACCATTTTCCCTTTCAATTTTGACAGTTGAACTGTTTTACCTTCAGGTGTCACCAACGCAATATCCGGCGCTTTTTCTGATGGTAGCACTTGGTCTTCATCCTTAGATGGTGAAAAAAATGTGAGCGACAAGGCGCCGATTGCGATAAAAATAAGTAGGTATTTCATTATCCGATTCTTCTTATGTCAGCACCAATATTATTCAAACGAAGCTCAATATCTTGATATCCTCGGTCGATTTGTTCAATGTTGTGAATTACACTCTTTCCTTGCGCAGACAAAGCTGCTATGAGCAAAGAAACTCCAGCACGAATATCTGGTGAAGTCATTTGAATTCCACGTAAGTCGTATTGACGGTCTAACCCAATCACTGTGGCTCTGTGCGGATCACACAAAATGATTTGCGCACCCATATCAATCAGTTTGTCCACAAAAAACAAGCGTGACTCGAACATTTTCTGATGAATCAACACCGAACCTTTTGCTTGCGTGGCTACAACCAATATTATCGAAAGCAGATCGGGAGTAAATCCAGGCCAAGGTGCATCAGCAATTGTTAGAATAGAACCATCGATAAACGTATCTATTTCATAGTGGTCTTGCGCTGGGATAAAAATATCATCTCCCCTGCGCTCCAACTTAATCCCTAATCGACGAAATACATTGGGAATGATTCCAAGGTTTTCATAGCTTACATCCTTGATCGTTATTTCCGATTTTGTCATTGCCGCCAAACCGATGAAACTACCGATTTCAATCATGTCAGGAAGAATTCGGTGAAAACAACCACCAAGTTCTTTTACTCCTTCAATCGTCAATAAATTTGAACCGATACCAGAGATTTTTGCTCCCATGGCGTTCAACATCTTGCATAACTGCTGCAGATAAGGCTCACATGCCGCATTGTAAAAAGTGGTTGTTCCCTCAGCCATCACTGCGGCCATCAAGATATTCGCCGTCCCTGTTACTGATGCTTCATCAAGGTGAATATATGTTCCTTTTAATTTTTTTGCTTCAACAGAATAAAAATGCTCCCCGGCGTCATAATTAAACTTCGCTCCTAACACTGCAAATCCCTCAAAGTGCGTATCCAAGCGACGTCGACCAATTTTATCTCCACCTGGCTTCGGAATAAATCCTTTACCAAAACGAGCAAGTAAAGGTCCAACAATCATGATTGATCCTCGGAGTGAACCCGCACGTTTTTTAAAATCTTCTGACTCAAGGTACTTCAAATCGATGTCCTTCGCTTGGAAGATAAACGTTCCTTTCTCCACCTTTTCCACGCGCACCCCCATCGTCTGCAATAGATTGATGAGTTTGTTGACATCAACAATGTCTGGAACATTTGAAATAGTAACTTTCTCCGCTGTCAAGAGAGGAGCACAAAGTACTTGTAGGGCTTCGTTTTTCGCGCCTTGCGGGATAATTTCTCCCTTTAATGGCTTTCCACCGTAGATTTCAAAAGATGCCATCGATTTCTATTTTTTGATGAATTTCTTCTTGTTGTTATTGTTATTCTTCTTGAAATTACCCTTTGGACGTTGTTTTTGATTCAAGCCCATCGCGCGAAGAATTGTATTGGTATTTGTCAATTCATCAGGATTTTCAAGAATTAATCTTCCTTTGGAAAGTTCTTTCAATTGTTGCGCGATTACATGATTTTCAACCGCATCATTGTTGTATGCGAGAAACTGCTTTTTCATGAAATTCGCCATGGTATTTTTCAAATACTCTGTCTCTTTTTCATCTGTAAGTTCTTCCGATTTCTCGAGGATGCGTTGTGTGTACTTTCCATAATGGCCATAACGGATATTTCCTTTCGGATAATCCATGATCGCAGGCTTTTCATTCAACACCTCTTGCTTGGGAATCTCATATGGCGAATCAACATCAAGGGAGAAATCGGACATAACAAAGAGGTGAGTCCACAATTTGTGACGAAAATCATCGACATCACGCAAATGCGGATTCAACTGTCCCATCACCTCAATGATGGCTTGTGCCGCTCTATTGCGCTCAGTGCGGTCTGCGATTTCCATTGCATGCGCAATCATGTTTTGCACGTTGCGCCCGTACTCTGGTAAAATCAACTTGCCACGTGTTGTATTGTATTCCATGGATTATTTCTCCTTACAATGGGCAGTGCATTGCCCTTTATTTTTAATTCTCTAGCTGTTTTGCGAGTGCATTGTCATACACTTCCTTTGCCTCAGTGACGAACCCAAAATGTTCATCATCAATCATTAATTTTCCTTTTGTTACATGACCAAGAAGGGTACAAGTTACGCCAGAATCCATTATAAATTCAATAAATTGCTCTTCTTGTTCTTCTGTTACTGTAACAACTGCTCTACCTTGACCTTCACCAAACAAGAAAGCATCTTCTCGCGATCCTGATTCATCGCGCACTTCAGAATCCGTAACGATATCAAAACCAAGCTCCCGCGGCATAGCCATTTCAGTCAAAGCCACAAACAAACCACCATCAGACACGTCATGTGCAGCGTTGATCAATTCATTTTGAATCAAACCTTTGATGGTTTGGTGCATTTGGTATTCTTTTTCAAGATCGAAATATGGTGCTGGTGATGCCTTCACGCCATGATAGGTTGCCAAATACTCGGACGAAGCGATATCCGCGTTGTATTCACCAATTAAGAAAATCAAATCTCCCTTTTGTTTGAAATCCAAGGTCATGATGCGATCCTTATCCTCCACGATTCCAATCATTCCAATTGTAGGCGTTGGGAATACCGGTACCTCCGCACCATTCGTTACAGTTTGGTTGTAGAAAGAAACATTACCTCCCGTCACTGGCGTATTGAATTTAATACACGCTGCTGACATTCCTTTAATCGCACCAACAAATTGCCAGTATGACTCCGGATTGTAAGGATTTCCAAAATTCAAACAGTTAGTGATCGCGCTGGGCTCACCACCTGCACATGTAATATTTCTTGCTGCTTCTGCTACAGCGATCATCGTTCCAACCTCTGGATCTGCATTGACGTAGCGAGAATTGCAATCCACCGTCATCGCCAATGCCTTATTTGTACCTTTGATGTTTACGACACCTGCATCAGACGGACGATTCGTTGTCATGGTACGTGTACCCACCATCGAGTCATATTGCTCATAAATCCATCGTTTTGATGCAATGTTAGGCATCGCCAACAATGCGTATGCAACCTCCTTCAAATCCGATGGTTTTTCAATTTGATCGATAGAAAACTTCTTGTATTCCGCGTAATAGGCCGGCTCGGTATATTCTCTTTTGTATTGTGGAGCACCACCACCAAGGACCAATGATTCAGCAGGCACATCACCCACCATCTCACCGTGCATGAAATAACGTACACGTCCACCTTCAGTTACCACACCGATTTCTTCAGCGTGCAAATCCCACTTATCGAAGATTTGTTTTACCAAGGATTCTTGACCTTTTGCCACCACAACAAGCATACGCTCTTGGGATTCAGATAAAAGAATTTCGTAAGGCAACATATTCTCTTGACGGGTAGGAACGCGATCAAGATGTATATCCATTCCTACACCTCCTCCTGCTGACATTTCGCATGTGGAACAAGTAATTCCTGCAGCACCCATGTCTTGCATTCCTCGAATAGCATCCGTTTTTGCGAGCTCCATTGTCGCCTCAAGCAACAATTTCTCCATGAATGGATCTCCAACCTGAACCGATGGCAGGTCATTTGCAGAATCTTCTGTAATATCTTTCGACGCAAAAGCAGCTCCAGCAATCCCATCTTTCCCGGTTGACGAACCTACTATAAATACTGGATTTCCTGGGCCAGTAGCCTTTGCCGAAATAATTCGTTTTGTATCGATGATTCCTGCAGAAAAGGCATTCACCAAAGGATTCGTGTTATACGATTCATCAAAAAACACTTCACCACCCACAATTGGAATACCGAAGGCATTTCCATAATCACCAATTCCTTTGGTCACCCCTTTCACCAACCACTTCGTTCGTGCATTTTCAATGTTACCGAAACGCAATGAATTTAATTGAGCAATTGGGCGTGCCCCCATGGTAAAAATATCTCGATTGATTCCTCCAACACCAGTTGCTGCGCCTTGATAAGGCTCCAATGCACTGGGATGGTTGTGTGATTCGATTTTAAACACGCAACCAAGCCCATCTCCGATATCCACAAGTCCTGCGTTTTCTTCCCCAGCCTTTACAAGCATGTGAGGACCATCCTTTGGCAATGTTTTTAACCAAAGTATAGAGTTCTTATATGAACAATGTTCTGACCACATCACCGAATAAACGGCAGTTTCAGTGAAATTTGGCGTTCGTCCAAGGATTTCACAAATCATTTCAAATTCATCGGGGCGTAAACCTAAATCTACCGCCTGTTCTAATGTTGCTGCCTGTTGAAGGGTACTTTCCATAAACTCTTTTGTTGCACAAATATATATAAAAAAAGAGGCGAATCCCCCATTTTCGTTCATGAGTCCACCAAGATATTTCGTAAATCAATTTGGAAAATTTGTTTTGATTTGAATTTAATTTATACCTTTCGGCTGCTATGTGTAAAATTTTCAACCTACTGCCATGCTTAAATTGTTTAATTTAAGGCTTTTATCGATTATATCGATTCTAGCATCGTCGCAATTTCATGCGCAAATCCTCACCTCCAATGGTGCAATAATTCAAGTGAATTCTGGTGCACTCATATTTTGCAATGGGGGTATCGAAATGACGAGTTCGTCCCAAGTAATTAACCAAGGTGCCATTTACACGACTAAAAATTCTTCGCTTGCACTGAACGGTAGTTTTGTGATCAATGGTTCATCCGTGAGCTCAGGGAATGGTGACTACTTTGTAGAACAAGATTGGAAAAATAATTCAGTATTCAATGCCGGAACAAGTAGCGTTCATTTGTATGGAAATACGGAGCAGTTTATTACAAGTGATAATTTCACAGAAACCACTTTTAATAATCTCATTCTTACAGGCACTGGACTTGGAAACGACAGAAAAAAGACCTTGTTAAATGCGAATTCTTCATGCAGTCCAACGGGAAATCTAGTCATTAACAATCGGGAACTGTCCACTGATGCGAATAACTTTAGTGTGCTAAACCCCTCCACTTCCGCAATTTCTTTCGATAATAGTTTTTTGGCTGAGGGCTTTGTAAGTAGCATAATGCCTGGAACTCTTGTTCGTGCAACAAACGCTTCCATCGACTATGTCTTTCCAGTTGGATCCAGCACAGGAACTGAACGTTTTAGAGCCGTGACGATTGTCCCAGAAAACACTTCGAATGGTGCGTATGCAGTTCGTTTTAACAATTACATCGCAGATGTAGATTCCTATTTCTTATCTCAAAAAGAAACACTCATTGAGAACGCAAATTCCCTTTTTTACCACTCGATAGAGCGTGTTTCTGGGAATACCAATAGCGAAATCAAAGTGCAATACCTTCCTACAACGGATGGTGAATGGAAGGGAATTACTCATTGGTATTTGGCAAATTCACAATGGAATTCGCTCGGTGATTTACCTCAAACAACCAGTGGGAATTACGCCGAGATTTCACGTTCTGGATGGAATTTTCCAGATGCCTCGCATGCATACGCTCTCATGAATCCTGCCAACATCATTATTGTTCCTACCGCATTTACACCCGACGGGGATGGTGTCAATGAAAACTGGGAGATTCCAAATTTGGACAAGCAATATCCAAAAAACATTGTCCGTATATACAATCGTTGGGGAAATTTACTCTATGAACATGACTCTTCAACCGAAGGAGCCTATGCCGCGCAACCTTGGGATGGCACTGTAAACGGGGATGCAATGCCTGTTGGCTCTTATTATTATATTATCGATTTTAACAATTTAGACAACAAGTCAATCAAAGGAATAGTAACCATTGTCAATGACTAACCAAAAGAGTGAAAAACTATGAAAATGAATCCATTATACCGAATCGTTCTTGCTGCATCTTGCATCACAGTATCACATTCAATGATTGCCCAAAACAATGTTGGAATCGGGACGAACTCGCCTGATGCAAGTGCCATTGTTGACATGTCAGCTACAGACAAAGGAATGTTAGTTCCTAGAATGACCAGTGTCCAGCGCGTAGCGATCGTCAATCCTGCAGAAGCATTGATGGTCTACGATACAGATTTTGAATGCTACTTCTACTTTAAACTATCCAGCGGTTGGTTGAATCTTTGTGCTGCAATGACAGGACCTCAAGGCCCACAAGGACCTATTGGTTTAACAGGTGCGGCTGGTCCACAAGGGCCTACAGGAGCTACCGGTGCGCAAGGACCTATTGGATTAACTGGTGCAACCGGACCACAAGGGCCCATCGGATTAACGGGTGCTACTGGTCCACAAGGACCTATTGGATTAACTGGTGCAACCGGACCACAAGGGCCCATCGGATTAACGGGTGCTACTGGTCCACAAGGACCAATTGGATTAACAGGCGCTACTGGACCTCAAGGACCAATCGGATTAACAGGACCGGCAGGACCACAAGGGCCGGCAGGTATCAATGGTCTTGATGGAGCAACAGGTCCACAAGGACCAATCGGATTAACAGGACCGGCAGGACCACAAGGACCGGCAGGTATCAATGGTCTTGATGGAGCAACAGGTCCACAAGGACCAATCGGATTAACAGGTCCAGCAGGTCCACAAGGAACGGCGGGTATCAATGGACTTAATGGTGCAACAGGTGCACAAGGACCAATCGGATTAACAGGACCCGCAGGGCCTCAAGGAACGGCGGGTATCAATGGTCTTGATGGAGCAACAGGTGCACAAGGACCAATTGGATTAACAGGACCCGCAGGGCCTCAAGGAACGGCGGGTATCAATGGTCTTGATGGAGCAACAGGTGCACAAGGACCAATTGGATTAACAGGACCGGCGGGACCAGCAGGTGCAAACGGTCAGGGTGGTGTTTCAATTGCAGGTGCAGGAGTTACATTGACTGGTACAGGAACAGTTGCTGATCCATACGTAATTAACGAGAATAACGACGATTGGAAGATTGTTGGAAATGCCGGCACCGTAGCTGGAACAAACTTCATTGGAACAACAGATGCGCAAGCATTTATAACGAAAACAGGTGGTGCGGCAGCAGCGAATGAACGCATGCGTATTTTGGCTACAGGACCAGGAGTTTACAATGCGACGACGTCATTTGCAGGAGATGTGTTTTCAGTATATGGAACGGGGGCTGCGGGAGCAATAAACCCATTAGGCACCTATGCAGTCAATGGATATTCTGCAGGCAATGGCACTGGAGTATATGGTGAAACAAATGGTGGGGCTTCGACAAACGGTACAGCCATTTGGGGTAGTATTTATGGAACAGCAACAACTGCATCATCAGCAAGTGAAGGTGTTTGGGGATTGAACACCACGGCTCCAGCAGGAACTGGTGCAACCGCGGCTATCGCCGTAGGTGCACGAGGAGAAGCTACTGGAGCTGCTGGAACAGCAATTACCATCGGAACATTAGGTATATCAACAGGAACAGCAGGTGCGGCTTACGGGGTATATGGTCAGTCATCATCACCTGCGGCAATGGGGGTATTCGGAATTAACATTGATGTAAGTGCAAGCCCAGCCCATGGTGTGCAGGGTCAAACCGCTGCAATAGGAAGTGCCGCTGGAGTTCGAGGATTTAACACAGCTGCTGCAATAGGAACTGGTCAAAATGGTTTTGGTGTGAGAGGAAGTGCCAATACTGTTCCTACAGGTTTAGGATTCGTCATAGGTGTAAGAGGTGATTGTGCTGGTGCGACAGGTTCTACGTATGGCGTTTATGGCCAGTCAGCCTCTGCTGCAGGATTTGGTCTTGATGGTGTCAATACAAATGCGACTGGAACAGGTTTGTTCGCTATTGGTAACAACGCAGCGGGTACCTTTTTAACTGGAGGTTCGGGAGCGTCTATTAACGGTTCTGCCCTTGGAACCTTCTCTATCGCAAAAACGGCAGCCAGTGGTAATGGGGTGGTAGGAGTTGGAAACAACCTTATTGGATCAATCTTCACACCAACTACTGGTAGTGGTGTTACTGGTGTGGGAACCCAATACGGAGTTGTAGGATTTGCAACAACCACTGTAAACACAAATCCATTAAACAATAACGTGGCAAACGGTGCAACAGCTAGTGCTGGTGGATATTTTGAAGTACAAAATGCAGGGGTAGCACAAGCATGGTCGTATGTTGGTGTTCGAGATAACACTGGTGTATTGCGAAAAATCATTGGATCTGGAACCGTTAATACGATTGTAAAGGACCTCAATGAAAAAAATGTAGCGCTTTCTTGTCCTGAAGCACCTGAAAACCTTTTCCAAGATTATGGTGTTGGACAATTGGTGAATGGTAAGATTCACATCACTATTGATCCAATCTTCGCGAAGAACATTGTTGTCAATGAGAAGCATCCACTACGTGTATTTGTGCAGTTGGAAGGAGATTGCCAAGGGGTGTACGTGACGAACAAAACTGCAGATGGGTTTGATGTTGTCGAGTTGAATGGTGGGACGTCTAACACATCATTCTCTTGGTCAATTGTTGCCAACCGGGCTGACGAAGTATTGCCTGATGGAAGTATTTCTAAGTACTCGGATGAGCGTTTTGCTCCAGCACCAGGACCACAAGAAAAGGCTTTACTAGAAACGGAAACAGAGAATTCAGAGGTGCGCAATGTAAGATCAGAGGAGCCTGTGGCGCCAAATCCAATCAATGCGAAACAAAATCCGCGTAAAAAACAATAAGAAACAACTGTTAAATGATACTTTGAAAGAGCCTGCGTACAAGCAGGCTTTTTTCGTTCTTAGCGTTTATGAATATTCGATACATCCAAAACGCTTTATGGGATGATATAGTAATAAGATTAAGTCATTACTTCTGTGCGAATCGGTATAAAATATACGCCACTCCACCAAATAGAATATTCGGCACCCATACAGCAAGTTCTGCAGGAAATCCAACTTTCATTGCAGCTACCGTTGTGACTTTCATCGCGAATATGTAGATGAAGATAATTCCTAATCCTAGGGCGATGCTAATACCAATACCTCCGCGTTTTTTTCGCGAAGAAACCGATACTCCAATAATTGTCAGTACATACGAAGCAAATGGGTATGAAGTGCGCTGATTTAAT
The DNA here is from genome assembly GCA_040379705.1 of Crocinitomicaceae bacterium. Taxonomy (GTDB): domain Bacteria; phylum Bacteroidota; class Bacteroidia; order Flavobacteriales_D; family Crocinitomicaceae; genus M0103. The sequence goes on along the minus strand of JBEIKR010000005.1, from coordinate 29,523 downwards.
TCTATTTCATACATGGGAACGTTTCCGGAGCCTTTTTCCTTCTCTCTGTCGATAAATCCTTTCAATTCAGAGTAGGTCATAGCCTCTGCGATGTTGTCACGCTGCGCCATTTCTTCGATTCGAAATTTAAACATAGTATCCTTCTTTTGCCCTTCGTGTACTACATCATTGGGGTACCCCACTCGACGCTCAAAATAATCCGTCAGTACCCACTGATCAGTACCCGGAATATTCTGCGCAGAACGTGCTTTGATAAAATATTTCAGCTTTTTTTTGTCATCCCATTGTTCCAAAACAAAATCATTGACCACGTTTTGAGCCGATGAGAAACTGGAAAAATACACCACCTGATTTCCCGGATATTCCGCATGATAATCTTCTACATACATGGCATCTCGGTAATATTTCTCCTCAAAGGCCAAGCGCACTTTATTCGCTTTCGGGAGGATAAAATGGTTCATAAACAACGAAATAACCATCAGTACTGTGGCTGAAATCATGTAAGGGCGCAAAAACCGATGAAAGGGTCTTCCGCTATTGAGCATGGGGATTATTTCCGTATCCTGTGCCATTTTCGCTGTAAACCAAATGACAGAAACAAAAATGATCATTGACGAAAACATATTCCCATAGAAGAGAATGAAATTGAGGTAATAATCGAGAATAATTCCAGAAATTGGCGCTTGATTGTCGATAAACTCACTCAGGCGTTCTGACAAATCGAAGACCATTGCTAGGAGCATGATGATCCCCAACATGAAGAAGAAAGTCGTTAAAAACTTCCGAATGATATATTTATCGAGTATTGACAGCACCTTATAATCGTTGTCCCAGTTTCGGGGTAATGGCATTTTTCCATTCGACAAAAGTCCCATCTAGGATTCTCTGGCGAGCCTCTTTCATTAAATCCAGATAGAATGCCAAGTTGTGAATGGTCGCAATTTGAATTCCAAGGTTTTCACCAGCTTTAATCAAATGACGCAAATAGGCCTTCGTATATACCTGATCCACATATGCAGACCCTGCGGCATCTAGGGGTGAAAAATCCATTTCCCACTTTTTATTTTTAATGTTGATTGTACCCTCTCGTGTAAACAGCATTCCGTGGCGGGCATTTCTTGAAGGCATCACACAATCAAACATATCAATCCCCATGGAGATGCATTCCAATAAATTGACTGGCGTGCCCACTCCCATTAAATATCTGGGTTTTTCGGTAGGTAAAATTTGACAAACGTGATCCGTCATTTCATACAACTCTTCATCCGGCTCCCCCACTGAAAGACCACCTATTGCATTTCCTACGGCATCAAACGAGGCAATTGTTTCAGCAGATTCCGTTCTTAAATCTTTGTACACGCTACCCTGAACAATCGGAAAAAGCGCCTGATCATACCCATACTTTGGTTCGGTCTCGTTCATTCGATCCATGCAACGCTTTAACCATCGGTGTGTCATGTGCATAGATCGTTTTGCATAATGATAATCACACGGATATGGTGTGCATTCATCAAAAGCCATGATGATATCTGCACCGATTGACCGTTGGATATCGATGGCACGCTCAGGTGTAAAAAAATGATAACTCCCATCAATATGCGATTGAAATTTCACCCCCTCTTCATTGATTTTCCGTGAGCCTGAAAGCGAATATACCTGATAACCGCCACTATCCGTCAACATCGGGCGTTCCCAACCAATAAATTGGTGCAAGCCACCAGCGGCCTCCAAGACCTCAATTCCTGGGCGTAAAAACAAATGATAGGTGTTACCTAAGATGATTTGGGCATTGATATCATCGCGCAATTCTTGTTGATGCACCCCTTTAACCGAGCCAACAGTTCCCACGGGCATGAATATTGGCGTTTCAATCGTGCCATGATCGGTATGTAACAACCCCACTCTAGCGCGAGATTTTGGGTCAGTATGTCGAAGTTCGAAGTGCATAAAATGTTGAAAACTAAACGGCGCAAAGATAAAGGTATTTCATTAGTCCCCCCATCTTTGCAACGAAGCTTTACGCAGACATGCAATTTATACCATCTTTCGAGCCTTCAGTATTTTTAGTTGTGTTCCTTGCTTTTGGAATCACAGCACTTGTCCACCTGTTCTATGTGCTTGTTATTCAGGGAAAATTTGCGTTTTACAAGAAAAAAAAACCGTCTGTAAGCAAGGACTCACTCCCACCTATTTCACTCATTATTGCCGCGCGCAACGAGTGGGATAATCTTTACGAAAATCTCCCTTTTATTCTAAATCAAGATTATCCGCAATTTGAGGTCATTGTCATCAATAACCAATCTAGCGATGATTCGAGTCAATTATTGCGGGCATTTCAGAATGAATACCCGAATCTTCATGTCATCGAAGTGGAGAAAAATCCGCACTTGCGTCCGGGAAAGAAGCTGTCGATTACTATTGGTATCAAAGGTGCGAAGTACGACCATTTTATTTTGACTGATGCTGATTGTCGACCAGCATCGCGGTTATGGCTTCAATCAATGGCAAATTCTTTTACAGAAGAAAAAGAACTGATCATCGGATACGGACCATATACTAAATCGAAAGGCTTTTTAAATCGGCTTATCCGCTTTGATACCGCTTCCATTGGAATCAGTTATTACGCGATGGCCTTGGCGGGAATGCCGTACATGGGCGTTGGACGAAACATCGGATATACCCGACGCTTATTCGAATCCGTAAATGGATTTCGCTCACATTATGGCTTGGCCTCTGGAGATGATGATCTTTTTGTACAGGAAGCAGGAAACAAAAAGAACGTATCCATCAACATTGATCGAGAAGCTTTTTGCTACTCCGACCCTTGCGGTGACTGGGATTCATGGATTCGCCAAAAAACCAGACACTACACTACAACAGACCGGTATGAGGTTATTAAAAAAGGGATGTTAGGAATATATCCATTAACCATGCTGATCTTGCTTATTTCCTTTGTTATTTTGATGCTGAGTAATGATTTCCGATGGTTAAGTGCCTCGGTATTCATTTTCGTGACAGGTGTTAAATGGTGGATACAAGGCCGTTGTTTCAATAAGTTGAACGAAGGCAGCCTAGTAAAGTATCTTCCTTTATGGGATATCATGTACACGATTCTGATGCCGATCATTTATTATTCATCTGAAAAAAAGGCAGCAAACAAATGGTAGAAGGCGAACACTTATCCGACAAAGCACGACATGATCTTATCTTGGTAGATGCTGCACGGAAAGGCAATCAAGCAGCGTATGCTGAATTGATGGACCGATATCGAGAATCGATTTATTACATGATGCTGAAAATGGTGAAAAACCAAGATGATGCGGACGATCTAACCATTGAAGCCTTCGGTAAAGCATTTAGCCGGCTCGATCAATACTCCCCAAGCTATGCATTTAGTACTTGGCTATTTAAAATCGCTTCCAACAATTGCATCGACTTTATTCGTAAAAAACGCATCAAAGTAACGTCCATGGATACCGGCTTCACATCTAGCGATGGAGAGGTTGTTTATATCGAAGCCAAGGCTTCCGTGATGAATCCTGAGGAAACGATCATACACGGTCAAAAAGTATCTCACATGCGTGTACTAGTGAGCAAATTGAAACCTCGCTACCGAGAACTTGTGGAGAAACGATATTTCGAGGAATTGAGTTATGAAGAGATTGCTGATGAACTAAATCTGCCACTTGGCACAGTGAAAGCCCAACTTTTCCGCGCACGTGACTTTTTAGCTGGAATGATGGAGAAAACCAAAGACACCATTTAGTCTGAGAACCAAAATTAACCCCATGGATCGGCCGTAACATGCTTTTAGCTCATGAAGCAGATTGAACATTATTTTCCTGAACTTACTGAAACACAACGAAATCAATTTTCCATGCTTGGTGCTATTTACCAGCATTGGAATGAACAAATCAACGTGATTTCTCGTAAAGACACAGAGAACTTCTATGAACGTCATGTCCTTCATTCCTTAGGGATCGCGAAAGTGATGGAATTTAGCGCTGGATCGCGGATTCTAGACATTGGGACAGGTGGTGGATTTCCTGGTATTCCATTGGCTATGCTACACCCCGACTGCCAGTTTACTCTAGTAGATTCTATTGGTAAAAAAATTCGAGTAGTAAATGAGGTGAAAGATGCCTTGGGACTAACCAATGTGAATGCCATCCATGATCGCGCGGAAAACATTCAAGGTAGTTTTGATTTTATAGTAAGTCGGGCAGTCACCGCAATGCCTGATTTCATTCGTTGGACGAAAGGGAAAATTGCCAAGAAACATCAAAATAGCCTCAAAAATGGGATTCTATATCTGAAGGGCGGTGACTTGAGCGAAGAACTTTCAACGGTAAAGCACGCAATAAAAATCTATCACTTGAATGAATTTTTCCCCGAAGAGTTTTTTGAAACAAAAAAGGTGGTTCACGTCAGCATTTAACTGGCAGCATTTGAAAATGCTTACGACAGCTTATACTTCTTAAAGAAAACGTCCCAATCCCATATAAAATTTGCCATTACCTCATCCAAACGTTTCAAGAACAAAGGATTGGGAGCCTGCATGCGTTTGAAATACTCATCTTGAAATTCGTTCAACCCATATTTATGGAACATGGCTTTTGACATTCCATAAATCATGTTTTTGGATGGGTGATTTACTCGAGTAATGAACGATTGGTAGTCACGAACAAGTTTTTCAAAATCAGCTTCATTCATATCATAAATGCGCGCTAATTTTTCAAAAATCAGCTTCTCTACCCGTCCAGCTTGCTCCGCTTCAAAAGTACTTTCAAGAAATGAGAGGTTACCTACAATCACAATCATCCCAAATTCACCACTCTCTGCACTGGAAATTTCGGGAGACTTCATGAATACCGCATCTTCGTTAATCAATGATGCAACCTCCTTAAATCCATTATCAACTGAATCAAAAATAGCGTTGATGAACACATTGGCCACCTGATTGTCCGATAATCTACGCTTAATCAATGTTCCCAGCATAATGTTCTGTGTTGATAATACTTACTAATTACAAATGTAATGATGTAGGCACCGGAATGGCAGTTCAAGGAAGATAGGTTTTCAACCAAGTTTTCAACATTTTTGAACAACTATTTCAGCATTTCGACGAAGAATCATGAAAAAGCAGTGCGAAAATCATATGACTTCGTGTAGATTTTGTTCTTCTTGAACCTTCTATTATACGCACCATTCGCAAATGAAAAAAGGACTAAGTACCGATGAAGCAAAACGACGATTTATTCAAAATGGTCCAAACGAACTCCCTAAAACAAAATCAAAAAGTGTTTTTCGAATCGTAAAGGAAGTGCTTCGTGAACCCATGTTCTTACTACTTATTTCTTCTGCAACCTTATACATCATTTTAGGAGACCTGGGCGAGGGCATCATTCTATTATCAACTATTAGCATCATTATTCTCATTGCTTTTTTTCAACACAGAAAAACCGAAAAAGCACTTGACGCCCTTCGTAATTTATCCGCACCTCATGCACTTGTCGAGCGTGATGGCGAATTCAAACGAATTCCGAGCAGGGAACTTGTCATCGGAGATTTGGTTGCAATTCATGAGGGCGATCGCATTGCATCGGACGGAAAACTACTCGAAGCATTTGCATTAGAAATCGATGAATCAGTATTAACAGGCGAAGCACTTGCTATTCAAAAAAATACGGGAGATCAACTTTTTGGTGGAACACTCGTCACAAGAGGCCGAGGAATTATAGAAATTGAAACAACTGGAATTCACACCGCTTTTGGAAAGATCGGCCATTCTTTGAGCACCATTCAACTTCAACCTACCAAACTACAATCAGAGCTTGGAAGGCTTATAAAATGGTTTGGCTTTATTGGGGCTGGAATCTGCATCGGTGTGGTGATACTGTTCTATTTCACGAGAGGAAATTTTATCCAAGCATTGTTGAATGGACTATCCGCCGCTATGGCTATTCTTCCAGAAGAGTTCCCTGTCATAATGACCGTGTTTTTAGCCTTAGGTGCCTGGCGTTTAGGCAAGTCCAATGTCCTCACACGAAAACCTTCCGCCATCGAAACTCTGGGGTCAGCCACGATTCTTTGCAGCGATAAAACCGGCACAATTACATGCAATAAAATGGCCATCAATGGAATCGTCTCAAAAATTATTGGCCAAGAAAATCGGGTAGTTGAATTTGCACAATTGGCCTGCATGAAGAATTCACAAGACCCTATGGAACGAGCGATACAAAATCATCCTAATAATGATTCTCAATTGCAAACATTTGCGCTTATTCAGGAATATCCATTTAGCAATGCTCTTACAGCTACCACCATGGTGTATCAAAACGCATCAGCGAAAATCATCGCCTGCAAGGGTGCGCCAGAAACCATCTTGAAACTTTGCCAACTCAATGACAAAGAAACCTTATTCTGGCAAGAAAAGGTTCATGTTCTTGCTAAAAAAGGAATGAGGATTCTGGGCATTGCCGAAGGAAACACAGCATCGAATACATTACCTGCATCTCAGGAAGGTTTTCATTTCAATTTCTTAGGTTTAATCGCGCTATCCGATCCTGTGCGACCTGAAGTCCCAGCAGCCATCCAGGAATGTCGCAATGCTGGCATTCGGATCATCATGCTTACAGGCGACCATCCCGAAACAGCCTGCGCGATTGGAGAAGAAATTGGACTGATCCCCACAAAGCTACTGATAGGGTCCGAAATTGATTTACTGAGTGATTCGCAATTGAAGGATACGTTGCTCCACACAGAAATTATCGCACGTCTTAAGCCCGAGCAAAAACTTCGCATCGTACAATCTCTCCAATCTTCGGGTGAAGTAGTTGCCATGACCGGTGATGGTGTAAATGATGCACCCGCCCTGAAAGCTGCAGATATCGGTGTTGCCATGGGATTAAAGGGTACAGATGTAGCGAGAGAAGCAGCTTCATTGGTCTTGCTCGATGACGACTTTAGCTCCATTGTTCATGCCATTCGTTCAGGAAGAAAGATTTACGACAATCTACAAAAGGCCATGTCCTATGTGCTTGCCATACACATCCCGATTATTGGACTAACCCTTCTTCCCGCTTTTTCCCCGAGTATTTCTTTGATTTTATTTCCCTTGCATATTGTTTTTATGGAGCTTATCATTGACCCAGTTAGCTCCATTGCCTTTGAATCAGAATTGGAGGAGAGAAACATTATGAATCGCATGCCTCGAAATCTACATGCCCGATTTTTCGGAAAAAAAGAAATTATAGATGCACTCATCGATGGATTACTTTTGCTTGGCAGTGTGGTCCTATTGTATTTCATTTCCAACAATAGAGGTCATTCTGAATCGCAATTAAGGTCGATTACATTTATCGCCTTGGTCAGTGGGAATTTGCTCATGGTAATGTCAAAACTTTCCATGTCACGTAGTATTTTCACATCATTCATGCGTCAAAACAAGGTAGCGAAATTTATTTTCCTTTTCGCCATCCTTCTGATGATTATTGTTTTCTCAGTACCTAGTTTTAGGAACATGTTTCACATGTCATATCCAGGGCACTTGCATGTGTTTTATGCGCTTGTCACCGCGATGATTTTCACAGTTTGCATCGAAATTCTCAAAATTTTTCGTCGAAAAAGACCTTAACGTGTCTTTCCAAAAATTTCGAGAATTGGCAAACCAGTCATTGCACCATTCCGCTGAAGATATAGGATATGTGACAGTGTTGCCGCAATATCTGTGATTTCAACCGTTCGAAACACCTCCTGAGAGGGAATTGATGCGCCATACCACAACAAAGGCACATGGGTGTCATAATTAAAGGCAGAACCATGGCTTGTACCTTTGTGCGCAGCTGGATCATCCACTTCTTTCATTAAATAACCAGGTTCAAGAATGAAGACCACATCACCACTTTCTCTTGGGTGAACTCCTTTGATAACCATACCTTGCCACTGATCCTTCGCTGCGGTTGTAAAATCATGTGGCGTATATACCGCTTTCACACCATCCCACGTGTTGATTTGGGTAGCAACGAAATCTGAAACCTGTGCAATCGTAAGGTTCAACTCTGTAATTTTCTTGTGATCGAGATAGATGTTCTGATTTTCCTCGCAAAGCACCAACGACGCACCAAATTTATCCAGGCACGCCTTTTTCAAGGTTTCAAGCGGTTGTTTGACAAACATATATCCTCCAGGCAAGTGCTTATCCACCAAGTATTGAGGAACAGGAACGACTGCGTGATCTGCTGTTAAAAAGACCACAAAACCCTCTTTCCCAAACTGTTTTTCCAATGAACACATCAGCTTTGCAAGCTCAAGATCCAAACGCAAATACATATCTTCCAACTCTACTGATTGCATTCCAAATGAATGTCCAGCAATATCAGGTGTTGAATAGGAAATACATAACATATCCGTCTGTGCATCCATTCCAAGATTTTCGGATTTGATGGCATCCATTGCGAAGTTTGTCAAGTAGGTATTTGCGAAAGGGGTGACGGTGAAAAGTGAGAAATTGTTTTTACCTGCAGCAAGAGATGCGGCATTCATTTGTCCCAAATCATAAGGAAATGTAGGTGTAGTTTTTCCTGATAACACTTGTTCGTATGGCGAATTATCAGGTCCTGAAGCGGTATACGATGAAATGTCATACAAGGTATTCCATGACTCTTTCATGTACTTTTCCGCATTGTCCTTCTCATTAAATTCTTTCACCCATTGAGGAAGTTCACTTTTGTAGAATGAGCTTGTAATAAATTTACCCGTAGAATAATCAAACCAATAAGAACCATCGCTCAGATGCCCACCCGGCAAGATTGCGCTTCGGTCCTTGATGGACACAGAAATAACCTTTGCATCAGGATAGGTCATTTTCAGTTGATCTGTTATCGTATAGGTCTTCAAGTTTTTTGGTGAACACATGCCGCCGGAAGAGGCGGTACCAACCGATTTTGCTGTAGAGTCAAAGACACAATTCAACACCTTTCCCGAGTTGCGGTCATACCATTCATTTCCAACGATTCCATGATTGGCGGGTGTGGTTCCAGTGTAAATGCTTGCATGACCTGGACCTGTATAGGTTGGGACATAATTGTAGAGCGTTGTTCGGCAATTGGTACCAAATTGCATGATTTTTTTGAACCCGTTATCCCCAAAGCGCTCTTGATATCGATAGAGGTATTCATAACACATTTGATCCACCACAATACCAACAACAATTTTTGGTTTCGCCGTTTTTTGATTATATGCAAAAAGAGGTAAAATACACAGAAATGTAAAGAGCAGAATTTTCATGCAGATAAAATTGATGCTTAAAATTAGTCAAACAGGAACACGCACGTTCATTTCACCATTAACTTTGTAATAAAAAAAAGATGCTCGGATTGAAAATGGCGACTGATCCTAGATGGGTGAACATCGTCGAAAGAAACATTCAGGAAATTCTCATTGACCATGCCTATTGTGAACAAAAGGCAGCAAGCAATGCCATTTCAATGATTGTGCAATACCCACAGTACCCTGATCTTGTCGAGGCGATGACCGCAATTTGCCAAGAGGAGATGGAACATTTTCATATGGTACACATCAAGTTGCAAGAACGTGGACTGAGTCTAGGTTTCGAAAGAAAGGACCCTTATGTCCACGACTTATCCGATTATTTGAAAAAGCATAAAAATACAGGGTCTCGTTCAAGTCATTTTGTCAACCAGATGCTCTTCGCAGCAATGATTGAAGCGCGAAGCTGTGAGCGATTTAAAATACTCTCTGAAGAGATTAATGATGAAGATTTGCGTGGATTTTATCGTTCACTGATGGAAAGTGAGGCAAGGCATTATACAACCTTCTTAGGATTTGCAAGAAAATATGGTGAAGGAATAAATGTAGAAGAACGTTGGAGTGATTTCTTGGAGTTTGAATCTTCCCTGATGGATAAATACGGGAAAAACGAGACCATGCACGGTTAAGAAAGGGGCGAAATAAACTTCACCCCTTTTCCATTTAGTTCATTTTGCCCCTTAGAGTACTGCAAATTTAAGTTGTCCCATTTTACCGTTCTTCACGGTCTGAAGGTAGAACAATCCACTACTTACATGCTCCATTTCAATCATCTGGGTGTTGGTCACGATTGTCTGCGATAACACTACTTTTCCATTCATATCAAACACTTTCAATTCTTGACCAATTTCTAGGCCTGTAACAATAAATTGTCCGTTGTTTGGATTCGGTAACACTTTCACTCCGTTGTAAACGAGGTTGTCGATTGACGCACAGTCCTCAACAGAAAGTGTCAATGTACTCGTTCCAACACATCCATTGACGTCAGTAAACGTAGCGGTCAATGTTTGGGACCCTAAACCGGCGATGCTTGGATTAAATGTTGTTCCTGAGACACCTACACCTGCTACAATGGTATTTGCAGGAGATACATTCAGTTGAATAGTTCCGTCATTGATACATACTAAATTGTTGGCAGCAGAAGTTGATAAAGTCACTGCAGGCAATGCATTCACGGTAATATAGTTTGTCATGGTAGAAGTATTCGTTCCAGCGGCATTGGTTACCGTCAAAGTCACTGTGTATGTTCCTGGGGTCGCATACACATGCGAAGGTGACTGATCAGTCGATGTTGTATTGTCTCCAAAGTTCCAAGCCCATGTCGTTGGTTGATTCGATGAAAGGTCATTGAATTGAACTGGGCTATTCATACACACCGAAGTGGAAGCCGTATTGAATGATGCACTCGGTGCAACAACCGGACCTGCCTCATTAAACATGATTTTAAAATCATCAAAATAGAACCCATCCCCAGTTGTTCCATTATCAGTTCCCAACTTAAAACGCACTTTGATTACTTGCCCAAGATAATCGCTAAGGCTAATCTCCTCAAGTACCCAATTCGACTGCACACCTTCATATACAGGTTGATTGTTCGGTTGAACACTACCGTTTGCATTGGTTCCTGGAACGGTGTAGTTCCCACATTGACCAATCCAAGTTGTTCCACCATTTGTTGAGACTTGAAACTGAACGTAATCGTAATCTGCTTCAATGTTCCATTTTGCATAATACGTAATCGCGGCAGCTGACGCATTCGTCAAATCGATTGTTGGCACATAGGTGTAAGTTTTTGACGAGATGTTGTTCCCGTAGTTTCCTGTTGGACTATCTGTGTATGATGTAGAAGCGGAAACGAAGGTCGATGTTGTAGTTCCCCATGTTCCAGTCCAGTTGGCGTTGGAGCCTGTTTCAACTGCTTGTACAGTTAGCGCACCATACGTTTTCACGATCGTATCTCTTTTCACCCACATGCCGTTATCCGTTTTCAAGATGTACCTAATCTCGTCACCAAATTGAATGGAAGGATTAAGTACGTATGATATCGCACCCGAAGTGGTTGTCATGATAGGAACATTGTAAACGACAGGTGCGCCGACCGACTGAACATTCAACAAGGGTTCAATTGAAACAGTCACTGGTCCATTTTCACGACCAAGGCGCTGAGCAGAGTGTGAGAAACTACCCGTGAGTGTAGCAACAGACGAAGCATCAGCATCCTTCACAACCAAATATTTACGGCTAATATGTGCCAAAACAAGGTTTGGGAACATCATGTCTTTACATGTAGCTACAATTTCAGATGCAGGTTGCCAAAAAGCTGTCCCAACCTCTGGAGTATGGGCAAATACTGTGTCTTTTTCGGCAACACCTATGTCCATCTTATACATATAATCATCTGAATCACCTGATGCAGGATATAGCGCTGAGCTTTTTATAGCTCCATAGCCATTGTACTCAACCATATGATTCGTTTCTGCTTGGAAATAATCGTGGTGAGGGGCAAACTCGTTTGTAGTAGTTCCAATTGGGAAAAGTAAATCCTCTGCATAGGTATGTGCATTAAATGCTGTGATAAAATTGTTGTTTTGCACCAACCAACGAATTGCTTGCACTTCAGGCTCTGAAAAAGCTGCCGTTCCGCAATATGTCTCATTGTTCGTATTTGTGCTCGTTCCTGTTGTACCCCATCCATAACTATAATTACGGTTTAAGTCCACACCATACACACCACCACCATTATTGCGGCGATTTTTACGCCACATACCACCACCATTCGGATTTGTAGATTCGTTATATAGGTAGCCATCCACATTGATGCACGGAACAAAATACAATTGCATATTCTCAAGGATGTATTTGACCTCGTCGTTTGTATTGTAATTCTCCAACATGTACCACATGAAGAAAATTGTCTCCATTAAACTCATCGGTTCACGTGCATGGTGAATTGCGGTATAAAGCACTTTCGTCTCTGAACTTTCGTCTGTATTTGGATTGTCGGACATGCGCACATGATAAATTGGTCGGTTTTCACGAGAAAGGAACGTCGAAATAGGCGCTTTTGCAGTAATTAAATTCGGGTAAAGTGCTGCCATTTGATCCAATTCAGCGAGCATCTCGTTGTACTTAAGATACCCTCCCATTGTTCCTTGGTTAAAGTTACTCGGTGTTGCAGGATTAAATCCTGTGCTTCCACCTACTCCACCTGCGCACGTCGCATTTTTTGGAACATATCCACTTGGATCGGACATGTGTTCAATATAATAGGCTTGAACATCTTCGATTAATACCTCATAATCAAAGTTATTTTCGTTCATGATCGCAATTTCTAGATTAGAGAAATCCGAAATAAAGAAGGCACCTTCCTTGAAGATTCCATGGTCAACCGTCACACCAAGATCACCCAAACGTTTCAATTCCAAAGCGTCAGCAAAAATTTTGACACGAGAATAGGATGATTGAGCAATACTTAAAGTGCTTATTACGGCAAAAAGGAGAGTAATTAGTTTTTTCATTTCTGGCAAAGTTTGGCACCAATTTACGGCTTTTTTTTATCCAATCAGCACTTCGTTTCCATTTCCTTTCCTTTGAAACATTTTAAGTAAAACGAATTTCTTAAGAAACAGTTTTACGCAGCAATCATTTAATTTTACATGATTAAAATTCGAGAATTTAAGGATTCATTTTCACAGCTATGCGATAAGAGATTATATCATTGGAAAACTCTATTTTTGATAAAAAATTCTGTTCCATGCCTGAAAATAAAATCACCTTTGGAAAAATCTTTTGGCCCAGCCTCCTAGCCATCTTCATCATGACCATTATTGGGCTCTTCATCTTTGTATTGATCATCGGTGGAATCATTGGAAGTTTCGGAGAATTCGGACCAAAACCGCTGTCACTCAAGAACAACACAGTATTGCACATGACATTGGATGGAGAAATTGGCGAAAAGTCTAATAGCACATTTGATCCTACTAGCTTTCAGGTGAATAGAACAATAGGATTGAGTGACTTGCTCTATGGAATTGAGACCGCAAAAAACGACGATAAGGTAAAAGGCCTTTTTCTAGAAGTCGGAGATTTGAACTGTGGATATGCGAGCACCCGAGAAATTCGTGAAGCACTGATAGACTTCAAAGAGTCTGGTAAATTTATCGTAGCGTACAATGCTGGGGAGGTAATCACACAAAAAGAGTTTTATCTTAGTTCTGTAGCCAATGAATCCTATGCTTTTCCTTCCTCCGCCATGGAGTTTTTTGGATTAGGAGCCGAGCTCACATTTTTCAAAAACACCTTAGACAAGTTGGAAGTTGAAGTGGAGATTATCCGTGGAAGTAACAATGATTTCAAAAGTGCAGTTGAACCATTTTTTCGCACGGAGATGAGTGATTCTAGCCGGGTTCAAATTGAGCGTTATTTGGCTTCTATGTGGGAAGACATTCGTTTGGACATCTCAAAAGAAAGAAATATTTCCGTTTCAAAGCTCAATGATATCGCAGAATCGGCTGCTATTCGCAGAGCAAATGACGCCGTAAAATTCAAGTTGATTGATGGCGTGATGTACCGTGATGAAGTGATTGATTTAATTTCAAAAAAAATAGGCTTAGAAAAGGATGAAACACCTGAATTTCAGGCATTCGAAAAATATGCTCGCAAAAAATTCTATTCGGAGCAGACGTTGACGAAAAACGATGACCCCAACATAGCGGTTATCTTGGCTGAAGGAGAAATTTCAACCGATGGAGATGGATTAAGCTCCAAAGAAATCTGTAAACTCTTTCAAGATGTGCGCAAGAACAGTTCGATTAAAACTGTTGTTTTTCGGGTGAACAGTCCTGGAGGTAGCGCTTTGGCCAGTGATGAGATATGGCGAGAGGTTGTCTTAACCAACAAATCAAAAAAAGTGATCATTTCGATGGGAGATGTTGCAGCATCGGGTGGATATTATATCGCGGCACCGGGAACAACAATTTTTGCTGAACCAACAACCATTACTGGTTCAATCGGTGTGTTTGGGATGATCCCATATCTGGGAAAAATGTTGGAAAACAAGTTGGGAATTACCTTCGACCGTGCAGGAACCAATACACATTCTGTGATGTCCCTGATGAAAAAGATGACACCCGAGGAGTTGAAAATGATTCAAGAGGAGGTGGATTACACCTACATGGAATTTCTTAATCGTGTGGCCGTCGGACGAAACTTATCGGTTGATCAAGTGAATATCATCGCCCGCGGACGAGTATGGACAGGCAGGGATGCCCTTGAAATTGGACTTGTTGACCGTCTTGGAGGCTTGAATGACGCGATACAATTTGCATCAAAAAAAGCAGGCATAACAGATAAAAAAGTGTTGTACTATCCATTGAAAGAAGAGGATATCTGGCAAGAGTTTCTAGAAGATTTCGAAGAAGAAAATGGCGGGATGGTCAAGGCGACGCAAAAACTGCCAGAGGCACTTACAGCGTCGTATGAATCTTTAGTCAGAATGAGCAACCGATTTGGCATTCAAATGAGATTGCCTTACGAAATTACGATTCATTAACCTCGCCTTCTGTTATTTGATTTTTTCTTCTTACCGGTCCACTTGTACTGTCGTTTCGTACTGAAATTGCTTCTGTACACTGGTTTAACCCGATACACAACACCAATGGTGTGCTGGAGATAATCCGTATTGGAGGTCCAAATATTGCTTACAAGCCCAAGCTTGCCAGCCGTTTGTAGCCGTAAACCCCAACTTTTTGAAAACCATAAATTCGTTCCCAATGTAAGATTCACCATGGGTGTAAGTGGCATTGCCATCGTCTGGCGATAGGTCATGCCAACACCAACCGCGAAGTACATGTCTAACCATTGGGCGTAATAGGCCATTCTCGGCAAGAAGCTGTACTTCATGTGAAGGTCTGCGGACGCAAAAATACCATGAACCCCAGTGGTATCATTTATTCGTTTCGTGCTGGAATATTGATTGTATGAAAGCGCACCATCCAAACTCCATCCTTTGCGTAAATACTTGTCTATAGAAAGAGTGGACGGATAATACAAATAATTCCATGAATTCTGATAGTCGAATAAATTTGAGAAAGCCAATCCATCATCATCAACGACATTCCAACCAAGACTAAACATCCAACGATAAGGATCATTTCTTCGGCGTAAATATTCTGTTTGGGCAGATGCAGATTGATTCCAAGCACACGTAAACAGTATGATCAGAATTAACACACATTTCCGAAAGATTGAACTCAACATACGCAATACTCGCTGGTAAATTATTGTGACAAAGGTACACAACTACTTGAAACAAAAGAAGCCCCCGAAAAATCGAGGGCTTCACCTATTATTTTCTATTACTTCGACGCAAGCTCAACGAAGTCGTCATAAGAAATCTCCTTCTCTGTCAATTTCACCGTGCTCTTAAAGTAATCAGTCAACTTCTGCTCAGCGAGCATGTCGTAAATTCTATTTGCTTCCTCTTTGTTACCAAGGACTTGCAATGCTGATTTTGTCAATTCACTATCGTCTGGCGCAGGAATCCCATATTGTGCATAGTTACTAACCAATAATCCTTTTGTAAACTCAATAACCTCCTGATTATCCAACTTAATTTCGTTGTTTTTGAAGATGCTTGATTGAATCAATTGCCATTTCAAGCTTTTCGCATAACCACCATATTCTGCTTCCAATTGTTCGTCAGAGATTGGCTTTTCGTTTGACACTTTAATCCATCTTTTCAGGAATGCGTCAGGCAAACTAATGGCTGTTTTCTCCAACAACTCATCATAGATTGTACGCGTCAACAAACGATCTGAATCATTGGCAAACATATTTCTCAAATCGGAGGCGATGCGCTCTTTCAATTCTTTTTCAGACGAGATAGCGCCTTCACCGAAAAGACGATCAAACAATTCTTGGTTCAGTTCAGCCGCTTCCATGTGCTTAATCTCATTGATGGTCATTTGGAACTTATCCGAAATAGTTTCCAACGCAGACTCTTGAATTCCAAGCATTGATGCGGTATCATTTCCACCTCTCGAAACATGTGCTGGGTTTACAACAACTTTATCCCCAATGGCTTTTCCTGTCAATGCTTTTTTCGCTTTAGCATCTTTCACAAATTCCATAGAGATTGTAGACGAGTGAAGAATTCCTCCTACTTTGATTTCTCCTTCCTCATTCAATTCAACGAACTGAGCAAGAATCATATCCTTTTCACCTACAGTATCTGCAGAAATTAACTTTCCGTAGCGGCGTGTAAGATCCTCCAGTTGTTTTGAGATCAGCGCATCGTCAATTTTGACTTTCACATGATCGAATTTACTTTTCGAAGAAAGTGGAAGTTCAAACTGTGGGCTTAAACCGATTTCAAACTCGAACGTAAAGATTTCAGGCTTTTCAAAGTTTCCATCAACCTCACTGTTCGCTTTAGGAATTGGATTTCCAAGAATGTCAATTTTATTTTCAGCGATATACTGAAACAAACCGTCGTTGACGATTTTATTCAATTCATCTGCAAGAACACCTTTTCCATATTGTTTTTGAACGATGCCAAAAGGCACATGGCCGGGACGGAAACCTGGAATCTTTGCCGTTTTACGGTATTTTTCCAATGTCGCTTTCACTTTGTCCTGATAATCTCCAGGTACGACTTCAACATTCAATAATGCATTCAATGCATCGACATCTTGACGAGTTATGTTCATTTTAATTTCAATTATAGCTTAAACAAAAAAGGTCCCGTTTATCAACGAGACCATTTTCAGTGCGGATGGAGGGACTCGAACCCGCACACCTCTCGGCACCAGATCCTAAGTCTGGCGTGTCTACCAATTTCACCACATCCGCAAATTTATTTCAATTGAAGGCGGTCCGTATGACCCTACCTCCCCTTTCGGGTTGGCAAAGATAATAGTTTTATTTAGAGAATGAAAAACGAAATCAGGAAAAAAATGAAATTCTATCCATCTTGACTATGTTTTTTGTGGAAAAGTCGTAATAACTGAATTCTAAAAGCAACGTTGTTCGGTGTAAATTTGTATCAATCTTTTCAGTTATGATTTCACTTGACCCAAAAGCACTTCCCGTTCCAAAAGTTCACCAGTATCTTCTTGGTGCCATTGGACCTCGACCAATTGCGTTTGCCTCAACGGTTGATGCAGAAGGGAATCATAACCTAGCACCATTCAGTTTTTTCAATGTGTTTAGTGCCAACCCGCCCATACTCATTTTTTCACCTGCTCGTGCGGGGCGCAGCAACACCACTAAGGACACTTACAACAACGTCAAAGTAGTTCCTGAGGTGGTCATTAACGTGGTCAATTTTGACATGGTACATCAGATGAGTTTGGCAAGCTCCCCTTACCCTGCCGGAACAAGTGAATTCACAAAGTCAGGATTTACAGCACTTGAATCAGAAACGATGAAACCGATGCGCGTTGCTGAGGCGCCTGTTCAGTTTGAGTGCAAAGTAAATCAAGTCATTGAATTGGGTACTGAAGGAGGGGCTGGAAACTTGGTGATTTGCGAGGTGATGCGCATCCATATTCATGAAGAAGTTTTGGATGCTGACGGTATGATTGATCAGAAAAAAATTGATCTCGTTGCGCGCATGGGAGGAAATTGGTACTGTCGCGCCGATGAAAATTCCATGTTTGAAATCACAAAGCCCATCACGTCGTGTGGGATAGGTTTTGATCATTTGCCATCGGATATTCTGGCAAGTACTATTCTTTCCCGGAATGATCTCGGACAGCTCGCTGGTATCGAAGCGCTTCCAGATGAAACAGATGTAAATGAATACAAATTGTTAGAACTTAGTGAATTGTTCGTATCTTTAGAAGGCGATGCAAATACTTTAGAAAATGCGCTGCACGAGCGTGCAAAATCATTACTAAGTGAAAACAAATTGGCTGAAGCATGGATGACGCTTTTGGCTTTTAACAATGGATAAAAACAATAACAATTAAAATAAATCAACATGTTTAAACTCACGGGATCCGTAAAAATGGTGGGCAATACCGTTCAAGTATCGGAAAAATTTTCAAAGCGCGAATTCGTTGTAACAGATGCTTCGGGCATGTATCCGCAGGACATTATGTTTCAAGCCACTCAAGATAAATGTGCATTGCTTGATGGTTATCAAGCTGGGGACCAAGTAGAAGTGTCTTTTAATTTACGTGGCCGCGAATGGACAAGCCCTGCAGGTGAAGTGAAATATTTCAACACACTTGAGGCATGGAGAATTGAACGTGCAAATCAAGGTGCATCAGGTGGTCAAGGCGCTGGACAAATGGGCAATATGGCGCCGGTGAATTTAGATCCTATTGTTGCTCCTGCAGCAGCGCCAGCAGCTATCGCAAATAGCGGAGCAGATGACGATCTTCCTTTCTAAAATTCCTTTAAAAAATACTATGAAGAAAGCCGGTTTAGCCGGCTTTTTTTTGTGGAAAGAAATGTCGATTTAGTTTAACCTAAAGAATATTGATATACCCAGTTACGTCATTGTACTCCTGAGCGTTGTATTTACGATAACGAATTTTGTACATATAGGTTCCAGAATTAAATACTGGGACTTCCTGTTTTTTCTTGCCAGTTTTTGCATTCAAATCCAAATCAAAAGGCGTCATAAAAGTCTTTGCTTCATATGCCAACTCACCCCAACGGGAGTAGATTTGAATAGAGAATTCAGCCAAATCGCACGTACACCCAATCACCAATTTTTCGTCATTGGCTTTTGAAAGAGATGAAGGAATGGTCAAGCACGTATCCTTTTGCTGCGCAGAAGCACAGAATCCAACAAAGAAAATACACAAGGAAAGAAAAAGTCTCATCTTTTTTTTTCAAAAATAAGGATAAACAGAATTCACACGAAACATAGGGACTATCTTTGCGCCCTTAAAGTAGAAAATATGATTTCAGTTGACGGTATAGCTGTTGAGTTTAGTGGAAAAACACTGTTTAGTGATGTGAGTTTTGTGATCAATGACACGGACAAAATTGCATTAATGGGTAAAAATGGTGCTGGAAAATCAACGCTCTTAAAAATTCTTGCTGGTCAAAATAAGCCTACAAAAGGTGGTGTTTCCTCACCAAAAGGGACTGTCATTGCCTATTTACCGCAACACTTGCTCACCGCCGATGATTGCACTGTATTTGAAGAAACTTCAAAAGCATTCCAAGAAATTTTTGCCATGAAGGCTGAGATGGATGAAATCAATCACCAACTCACTGTGCGCACTGACTATGATTCCGATGACTACATGAAGCTCATCGAACAAGTATCGGAGCTGAGCGAAAAATATTACTCCATCGAAGAGATTAATTATGATGGAGAAGTCGAGAAGACATTGAAAGGATTAGGATTTGAACGAGCAGACTTCGAACGTCCAACTTCTGAATTTAGTGGTGGATGGCGAATGCGTATTGAGTTGGCTAAAATCCTGTTGCGCAAGCCTGACCTCATCCTACTCGATGAGCCTACCAATCACTTAGATATCGAATCCATTCAATGGCTTGAGAACTTCCTCACGGAACAGGCCAAAGCAGTGGTTGTCATTTCACACGACCGTGCATTCGTCGATAACATCACCACACGAACAATAGAAGTGACAATGGGAAGAATTTACGACTACAAGGCGAAGTACCCCCATTATCTCGAATTGCGCAAAGAACGACGTGAACAGCAACAGAAACAATACGACGAGCAGCAGAAGTTCATCGCAGAAACAACTGAATTCATTGAGCGATTTAAGGGGACTTACTCTAAAACTTTGCAAGTTCAATCGCGCGTAAAAATGCTCGAAAAGCTTGACATCATTGAAGTAGACGAAGTCGATACATCGGCTCTTAGACTCCAGTTTCCGCCTGCTCCAAGATCCGGAAATTACCCAGTAATCGTTGAAGATTTGAGTAAGTCCTATGGTGACCATGTGGTCTTCAATCATGCAGCGATGACCATTGAACGGGGACAGAAATTGGCATTTGTCGGAAAGAATGGCGAAGGAAAATCAACCATGATCAAAGCCATCATGAATGAAATTGACTTTACAGGAAATCTGCAACTCGGACACAATGTCAAGATTGGCTATTTCGCTCAAAATCAAGCGGCGCTGCTCGACGAAGAACTATCCATCTTCGAAACCATTGATTACATCGCTGTAGGGGATATTCGCACGAAGACCAAAGATATCTTGGGTGCTTTCATGTTCGGTGGTGAAACGAGTGCCAAAAAAGTAAAGGTGCTTTCTGGTGGAGAACGCACACGATTGGCTATGATTAAATTGCTTTTAGAGCCTGTTAATTTATTGATTCTCGATGAGCCAACAAATCACCTAGATATGAAGACAAAGGACATCATCAAAGATGCCTTGCGCAATTTTGACGGCACCTTGATCATCGTTTCTCACGACCGTGACTTCTTGGATGGACTCGTTACCAAAGTTTTTGAGTTTGGTCAAAAGCGTGTGAAAGAACATTTTGAAGACATCAAAGGATTCTTAGAAAAGAAAAAGATGGAGTCACTTCGTGAGATTGAGAAGTAAATTCTTCTAGAAATTACGCTGTAACTTCCTTCCCTTCCATTTCGGTTTGAACCAATACATCATACTTAGTATAAGGAGGGTGTAAAATGGAAAAAGAAACTCGTACAAGGGAATAAATAGCCAGGACATTAAGCGGCGAATGCGGAGGAAATACGGAAAGAAAAGAAGCATGTCAATCCCTGTTTTTACACCGAAAATCATCCAAAACGAGCCCCAATCTTTCTGAATTCCTTTTTCTACCAGTAGGGCAACGAACGAGAACGTCAATAGCGCTTGAATGATGGCAAGTGATGTGCTTAAATGATCTTTCACATCACCAGTCTTCGCCAACCATCTCAGGCGTTGATGAATAAATTCATTGAATGTCTGTGGTGTCTCGGTATGAATTGCAAGGGTTGGATCTGTGATCAATCGAACATCCGCAGCACTCTCTCGAAAGTCTCTGAGCAAATAAATATCATCCCCACTAGGCATGTGTGAATGACGTTCAAATTGATCAAATTGATCAAAAGCTGCTCGTCGATAAAGCAAGTTAGCACCACTTGCCATTATTGGCCGCTTCCACCCTGACAAGCCGCAATTTGCTGCATTTACTAGAATCAAATCTACCTCATAAAGATGCTCATACCAACGTTTTGCCACCATCACCGCAGGCAGCACATACATATCCGCTTCTTCCAATTGCGACAGTATCGAATAATACTCGCTTTGAAAGCGCACATCGGCATCCATGGACAAGACCCATTGCCCACTGCTTTCAATAATTCCTCGTCGAATCGCAACTTTTTTCCCTTCCTCATTATCGTTCAATTCAATGATTAGGGCATTTTTTGCAATTCTTTTTTTATCAATGAGGTCTGCTGATCCGTCATCAGAATGGTCGTCCACGAACACATATTGACATGGATTAACCCTTGCTTTTTCTATGGATTCGAGTAAAGGTGACAATCGAACGGCTTCATTTCGAAAAGGAATAATGACAGCCACTTGATCAATCGAAATATTTTGTGAACCATTGAAATAATTTCTTTCCTTTCGCCGTTGAAGAAAATACCCAAGTCCAATGATTCCGATCATTATGCAGCCATAAATCACAAAAAACAGCCACGCCATCATTGTTTTGCACGTTTTAAGAACATCAAAGAAAGCACTGTCGGAACAAATAAGTTCATCACCCAAATCGAAAATGCAGAGCAAACAACAGCAAGTTCATCCATTCCAGCGGCTACAAAAACCCAAACGGCAACCGATTCTCGCACACCCAGTTTCCCAAGGAACAACGATGGTGCTAATGTGATCCAAAAATAGAATTGCCAAATCCACAAAATACTCGATCCATTTATTTCAATTCCAAAAGCATACAGTACACAGGCAAATTGTAGAGTAAAAATGACATGACGAAACAATGCCAAAGTCAGCATGCGAAGCCGGATATCCTTGTGTTTCGACAAAAGCGATAAAAGGCCTTCTACAAAAGTTCGCTTACGAATATACTTAAGTAACCATTCTAGTCTAAAATAAAGAAATAGAAAGGCCAAAGACGCCAAGCCGATGATAATGTATGTCAGCGATCCTAAGTCATTTGAGAAAGGCATTTTATGAAGTAAAATAATACCCAACGCTCCGACCAACATGGTAATAACGAATTGTGACAAGCTTCCGATCAAGGTCAATAAGGTGAGTTGGATTCGGTATTTACGTTCAAAATAAAGTACTCGACCGATAAAATTCCCCAGCATATTTGGGGTGAGCATTCCAGTAATCATCCCCGCCAAAAAGCTGTGAATGTTGGTTGATTTTTCACTTTTCACCGCTGCACTTTCCAGAGACAAGATCCATTTCTTCCATTCCATCCACCAATTCAATGGCATCATAAACAAGCCAATGATCAAAAAAACGGGGTGTTTCAATGCTATTTTTTGTTCATTCCAATCCTGATTTTGAAAGCGTTGAACCAAGAAAAAAAGAAGCACAACAAGCGCAAGCAATTTGAGTAAATTGAAGATTGTCTGCCTATTTTTTATAGCTTTATACAACGAAGAAATTTTGAATGGTTGAAGATAAGATTATTCTCGGAATTGACCCCGGAACCACGATTATGGGATATGGACTTATTCATGTGCAGAAGAATCAATTGACCATGTTGAATTTCGGTATTGTACAACTCAACAAACTGCCAACACATCCTGATAAACTGAAGCGCATATACGACCGCATTTCAGGAATCATTCAGGAATACAAGCCAGATGAATTGGCCATTGAGGCGCCATTCTTTGGGAAAAATGTGCAATCTATGTTAAAACTTGGACGCGCTCAAGGAGTAGCCATTGCTGCTGGACTGAGTCACAACATCCCATTTGAAGAATATTCCCCGAAACGGGTGAAACAAGCCATTACAGGCAGTGGAAGTGCATCAAAAGAACAAGTTGCCGCCATGCTTCAAAAGCTCCTTAAGTTTGAGGAGATGCCCAAATATCTCGATGCCACCGACGGTTTAGCCGTTGCGGTATGTCATCATTTTTCGAAAGGCATTGGTGAACACAATAAGTCAAAAGGCGGCGGTTGGGATTCATTCATACGCCAAAATCCAAACCGTAAAAAGGAATAATATGCGCGGGGAGAAACAACATAACTTTGTGTTTTGGCCCCTTATTTCAATCGGCGGAATACTGTTATTTGTCCTGTTCTTTATCCTTGCAGCAGCGCGTTATCCAGGTGGTTCAAATGCAAATTTGCATGACATCGGATTCAGTTGGAAAGACAATTATTGGTGTGAGTTGTTGGGGGAAAATGCGAAAAATGGATTGAGAAATATTGCCAGACCATACGCCATGACGGGCATGGTGATCCTATCGATTTCTGTGTCTGTATTTTGGTGGAAGATACCCACAATCGTATTTGAACATAGTCGACTGATTCGCGGTGTAATGCGTTATTGTGGTATGCTATCCATGCTCTTCTCGGCATTGATTTTCACCGATTGGCACGACGGAATCATTTATGCTGCAGTCATTACAGGCGCGGTTTCCTTCACACTACTATTCTATGAACTTTTTCGCATAAAGCGTGACTTTTTATCCTATTTTGGTGTAGTTTGTCTTGGATTCATTTTCATGAACTGCATGATTTACATCAGCAATTATGGAATAGAGTACTTACCCTTGATACAAAAGATCACCTTTGCCATTACGTTGGTTTGGATCATCCTCGTAACTTTTTATTTGAAAAACACACGTACCGTATAAATCATGATGAAAAAGCGTAAACCAAATAAGAACATTCTATCTACGAAAGACTTCATCCTAAGAATGATTAAGTTCTTCCTGATTTCCATGAGTTTTATGGCTGTTTCTTTATTCATTGGTGTACTTGGGTATCGCCACTATGCCAATCTTTCGTGGATCGATAGTTTTTACAATGCCTCCATGATCCTAACGGGTATGGGACCGGGGAATATGCTAACCACCGATGGAGGAAAGGTATTTTCGTCCCTCTATGCCTTATTTAGTGGTATCGTTTTCTTAACGACGGCAGCAATTTTTATTTCTCCGATCGCACATAGGCTTTTGCATTTACTTCATGTCGATGAGAATGATGAGGTTGCCGAATAGATTGGTGAAGCAGACAATTCGATCGATACTAAATCAAGTTTGGCTGCTCATTTTTCTTTCTATCACTCATTAACTGATAATACGCTGCTGTTATTTCTGTCATCATCAATCGTTTCTATGGAAATCCAAAAATACTTGATATGGCCAATAGTAAAAAAGAAATCTATCGGGAGATGTGTGCACAAAATTGGGATGGCAAAGGCGAATACCAAAGTTGCCTGCGAAATTTACGAATCTCCAAGACCAAGAAACACTTCATGGCACCCGCATGGTTAATTGCACTGCTTGTGGCCGCCTATGTTGATTGTCCTGCATGGTTAATGTTGTTTGCTAGTATTCCCGTGATTTTAAAGATCCACAAAATAAATAAAGAGTTAGACCATAGAATAAGAGTATCCACGTTGGCCATGTTTTGCTTGGAAATTGAATTTGGCGCATCAAAAACGAGTGATGAACCGGAAATGACTGAAGAACTTATTGAATTGTTTCGGGAGTAGATCCTATTGTTGACTGAGATTCTCGAAGCAGTAGACTGAGGTCTTCGAAAACCAATTACATAATACTTGGCACATCTGGGTATGGAATAAAGGATTCCAAAAAGACGATGAAAGGCTCTTTCGCAAACATGGCAGTAACAATCGTAAGGGTAACAAGCAAGATCGCAACCCCTACATTGTTATCTCTTATTTCCTCGTATTCTTTGAGTTGAGTAGTCATGACTGCAAAGAGTTTGTAGGCAATAAAAATGATAATTCCACTGAACACATATCCCAACAACAAGAACAAGCCTGTATACTGCAGGCAAGATAATAAATACTGAAATCCTTCTTCGCCCGTTGTATTCAATACTTTAAAGGTCGCTGTGAGCGGTTGCATAATCCCGAATGTGATGTAAGCAACAGAGAAAATTGTTCCACTCAAAAAAATCATGAAAGATAGATTCTGATAGGGATTGACTTCATTGGTTTTTTTCAAATAGAAGTTCATCAACACAGTTTTTGTGAAATAAACAGTCATGATTCCAATAATCATTGCGAGCAAAAGCTCAATTCCTGCAGGTCCAAATAAATTAGTCATCTTGTTTTCTTTTTAGTTTTTAGGTCCGAGTGCTACATACCAGTAGCGCATATTTCCACATTCATCTGAGATAACCCCTGGTTCATATCCTGGATAGGTGGTTTCCCAAACATAATAATTCAATCCATTGTAATTCACATATTTCCCTCGATAGTTCCCTGAAATACCTAGAATTGCATGACCATATTGGTCTGACGCAAGTACCACGACATTATACCCAAGGCGTGTCATTACATGGTAGAGCATCACACTTCGGGTATCACAGTCCCCCTTAAAGTTGCCCATAAATTCTGTTGGTGATTGAAGCCCAAACTTTATAAGTTCTAAGCACGCTCCCCCTGATTGATGCCATTCTGTAATAAATCCTCCGTATTGCCGGTCGGCTTCTTCATGGCTCAGGTCGTGCACCAGGCAGTATGGAATATGTTGAATCGAGGTAACGACCATATCGGCAACGTTCGACCTACTTAATTCCTTCTTCCGAATAATCTGTTTGTATTCATTGACAACATCCTCAAGAAATTCAATTCGTTCGTTCGTTAAGCGCCGATATACTTGCCTCCAATAGTCCAAAGAGGTCTCTGCATTTACTGTCAATTGGTCGCGCTTGATTCTTGAAATGTTGTAATAATCATCACGCACCTTAAATTCTCCCGAATAATTCCTGTTCGCATTGTCTTTCCATTGATGGTTATGGATTCTGTATTTTATTTTAACGGTATCCTTATCTTCAGTTGTGACTTGAACAGAGTCCATTTCGGTTTCAAGGACATCATCGTTTTCTGGCTCAACGTATTCGCTGTCATCTTTTTTGTGGTCGACCTTTAGTGCCTCTCTAACTTGGGTAAAATAATACAACAATTGGCACACAAGAAGAATCCATCCTAAGGTGCGAATAAAACGACCTGTTCGAGACAACAAAAAGAGAGAAATGCCTAAAAGCAATCCATGAATAGCACTAAATGTCGGTCCGTATTGAATCATCCCGAATAAATTCCCTAAAATCATTGTCCATGCGAAGAAATTGAGCAATGGTCGTTGAATACCCAAGTGATTTTGCAAGGCTGGAAAATGCTTAAAGAGTCCATGAAGGACGATAGATGCAAAAAATACGGCAGGAAGAAGATAGGATAAGATGCTATTTGCGCCAAAGAAATGTAGCATTGAACCCAAGATAAAGGTCATCAAAATTGCCCCAAAAAACAACGACAGCAATTCTTTCCCTCGCACCACGGCTGATGTATTCAGCATCAAAGATTGTTGACCTTGCAGAGGTGCTGTCAACATAGCCATTGACCGACCAAAACACCCCGTATTTGCTGCACCACCTGCGACCGAAGTAAGTTTTGACCCCAAAAATGATGTTGATTTCACAGGTGGAGGTGGAGGTAAAGGCTTTGTCAACTTGATTAAAATTGTTCCTTCAAAGGGAATCAACTGTTCATTTTCAAGGGTCACTTTATCAGCGATGACTATATCGCGAATCACAAAATGTTTCACCCGCTCTGCAATGTATTCACCCTCATTGACAAAAAACCGCAAGGTATGGTGTCGGGTAGATCGAAAATGATGGCCAACGCAATGCTCCTCTAAGTCAACCTGATCGATAGCGATGACTTTATACACATCGCCCACATGAAGAATGCGATCCGAAAAAGTGTACACGCCAGTAGTGTGACGGTCTCCTTGACGGAAGTATCCCTTCACAGCACCTTGCAGATATATGACCTTTTCTTTCACTTCTTGCGCGGTTTAATTCTTCTACCGTGAATAATTTCAATTTCAACACGACGGTTCATGAGCATCCCCTCTTGGGAATCATTCGATGCACGGGGTTCCGTTTCCCCTTTTCCTATCGCCTTGAGGCGTGCTGCATCAATTCCTTTTTCAATTAAATATGACCGAACACGATTCGCACGCGATTGAGAGAGTTGCAAATTGGATTTATCATTGCCACGATTATCGGTGTGTCCGTAAATATTCGCCTTGCACTCCAAATGTTCCAACAAGTAAACACTTAAACGGTCTAAGTCCTTTGCTGAACTAGGTAGTAGTCGATTGCTATTGGTGTAAAACTGGACATTCGGCAAGACAATGGATTCCGTTTCAATGAGTTCTACTGTATCCTGTGAATTCGTATTCGCTTCATCCGTATTGCGCCTATCATCTGAATTGGAATTGTCTCTTCTCGCTTCGTCGGAATCCGAATTATCTCTGCGATTGTCGTTGTCCGTAGAATCTGTTGTGAACCAATCCGAATCATCACGTTCATTTTGCTCAGTAGTATCACTGCTATCGCGATCAGACGAATTACCGTCACATGCACGCAAGAATAAGGTCAGTAATCCTAGTAAGAGCAATAAGCTAATGAGGCCACCACAACCTATTCTACTCAAATTTAGACAGCCACCAGACAAAGGCATATTGAAGCACCCCGAACCCATTGTAGAAACGTTCGCACACCCACGTCGAGTAGCACCTGGTAAACAGCCATTGGACGAACCACCGTCAAATGAACGGTTACTATGAATGATCTTTAGCTTTTTTAGTTCGTCATTGAACGAAGGATCATTTAACCGTCGCAGTTTACAAACGACATCCGCTTTCAATAAACCATGACGAATACCATCCACTTCGCGTATTTCCGAAATTTCAGGATTGACTATTACAACATCTTCCGCATTAAATTTTCGCGCGATGTCTAGCGGATAGTCACCAGGAACAGATGGAAAAACCTCTAAACCCAACAGATAACGATCTTCCAAAAATGGTCTCTCCGAAATGGTCGGCAATTTCCCAGCATGCAACACCACATTCGAAAGTACTTTTCGACCAATAGGTTGGATATGATTCAATGTGAGTCCCTGAACATCATCATGTAAATAAAGTGCTGTCGTAAAACTACATTCAAGTTGACCGCTCACCCACAATGGCGCTATTTCCGTTTTTTCACTCATTGTGGCTCTTCGAAGTAATCAAAAAGTTTGATGGTTGTAATTCTTGTGGGTGCTTTAACGATGCGAATGCGATTGAAAGGAGGATCCTCGTACAAGGACTCGTGCGAAAGTGAATAATTATAATTTTTCAAGAGATACTCTGAGCAATCTTTTTTCATTTTTGAATATTCCGCGGCAATAAGAAGCATCATTTCATCGCCAAAATACTTTCCATATAGATAAGATGTTGCATAGCGAACATACATGTATGCCGGCAAGAGCAAGAATAAAAGAACGAAGAGGAGAAACAATGTAATCCCCGAACTTGGCTGATTAAAAAGTAACTCAAATCGTTTGAAGGGCATACCCGCATGCTTCAATTCTTTTCGAAAATGAGCCAATAAATGAAGATTTTTTTTTGCTAAAAGTGCCTTCTTCACTCTCAATTTCTTTTCCAATACCTCCTTTTGTTTTTGAATGTGTCGGATCTTGAATGCCTGAATACGAATGTTCTTTTCAGTGTTCAAAATAATCCTTTGCTCCTTTTCCTTTTTTTCAATTAGCACTGAAATTGAGCCTATTTGTTGTTCAATCATGTACTCCTTAGACTTCGCAAAATTGATGTACACTTGATTTTTATAGCCTTGCAAATCCTTCGAAATAGGATTGCGAAAAATGAACGCACAAAGAGGAATAATCAAGGTAAAAACCAGCAACATGAAGAGAACAATCCGAAAGATATTCGCTCCATTCACAATCAGTTTTTTCATTGTTACCACCTCACCTATTGGCAATTGAATGGTAAGTAAGATAAATCGTAAAATCGAGAAAAATACAAACGTTAGCACGGCTGCCAATGGGAATGACAAGGAATAACTTAACGACAATAAATAAAAGAAGTAATACAGTGACAGAAAAGTAGCAACAATGACTATAATGAAATAAAGTGCTGCCTTTGAATAGGCAAACCTCTCCCCTGAAGAGCATCGAAGCAAGTGTTTGGTGTCCAACCCAAAAAGCAAG
>JBEIKR010000004.1:0-50578 GCA_040379705.1 Crocinitomicaceae bacterium | reverse complement strand
GCCACCTAATTCGTAATTCGTAATTCGTAATTCGTAATTCGTTACTAAATTCAGCACGCCTTATTCTCAATAATCGGTCGCAGTGCTTGAAAAAGAGTCGCTTCATCCCAAGGTTTGCTAATGAAATGTGAAAGCAACTGATCGTTTTGCAGGTCATTGACTTGACTTGAGTTCGCTTGTCCTGAAAGCATTATACACTCCAAATTCGGATATTTTTCTTTGATGGCGCGAATGAGTTGTGCACCATTCATTTCTGGCATCTGATAATCCACAATGATAAAAATTACATCCAACGGGACACTAATTAACTCATCAATACCTTCAAGGGCCAATTTCGGATCTGTGAAGTACTCGAGAAGTGTACATTTTACATCAATAATTTTTTCCAATTGGAAACTGAGCATCTGCAGAATGTGTGAATCATCGTCGACACAGATCACAGCGTAGCGTAGTTTATCCATAGGTTACTTTTTAAAGGTTATGATGAATGTAGTCAATTGTTCATTGGAATCCAAGGAAATTGTAGCGTCGTGTTCATCGAGAATATTTTTCACGATGTTAAGACCTAGACCAGTTCCATTTTTAGCCGATTTTGTCGTATAGAACTTTTCGAAAATGCGCGCTTGTACCTCCTTTGAAATCATTGGACCATTGTTCGATATGCTAATGGAAATGGATTTATTAGATTCTTTGGAATAGATATGCAGAAGTCCGCGGCCTTGATTTTCCTCCATAGACTCTAATCCATTTTTTATAATATTGGACCATAGCTGAAAGAGTTTAATGTCATGTGCTTGTATCGTCAGGTTGCGATCAACTTCAAATTGCAAATCGGTATTCCTTCTAATTTCATAATCAAAGACACTCAAAACTGTCGATATATTCTGATGTAACTTAACAGGCCCTTTTGCACCGTGTTGATGGTCTTTGATGAACGTGCGCAAGCCCTGAATAACTTTTGTTGCGCGCTCATTTGAAATAGATATCGCATTAATAAAACTGCGAATCATCGACGTATGGTAAATCAAGTTAATAAAGTGAAGGGCATTATCACTTTCAACTATTTGCTGAATTAACGCTGTTTCAT
This sequence comes from Crocinitomicaceae bacterium, assembly GCA_040379705.1. Taxonomy (GTDB): domain Bacteria; phylum Bacteroidota; class Bacteroidia; order Flavobacteriales_D; family Crocinitomicaceae; genus M0103. Next base: position 49,491 of record JBEIKR010000004.1, on the reverse strand, counting down.
CAATGGAAATTCGTGCTTTCACGAGTCCTTCCGCTATTTCTTGCTGTTTATCTTCAGTAAGTTCAGCGTAATTTTCGCTGATATAGTCAAACGAAGCTTTCGCCTCGCGACGTTGTTGCATTCCTCCGATGAAAAGTTCCACGTTCTTGGTTTCCGCCCTTGACCAAGCAAAGTGAATTTGTTCATCTGAACAATACTCGATAGTGTCATTAAAGAGTCGTTCGAAGGTATATTGGATGCTTTCAGCACCGCTTTTAATTGCGCCAAGTGGCGTATTTAAGTCATGTGCAATTCCACTAGCTATTTCCCCAAGTGTAACCAGTTTTTCCTGGTCGGTAATAGATTTCGCCAGCTCAAGGTTCTTCTTGGTTTCTTCAATCACGCGTGTCTCAAGTTCGCTATTGATGATTTCAATCTGCTTTTTGGCTGTTTCAATTTGTTGAATATAATCCGTACGGTTTTTCACATTCACCAACATTTGAGCGTATAATTGCAAGAGCATCTGCTCATCCTCGGTGAACCGACGAATGGAGCGTACGGAATCGAATCCAACGAAACCAAGACAATCTTCACCGTCCATCATTGGTAGAGCCAATAGGCTCTGTATATCTTGAGATTCGATGAGTTCTCTAAACTTTCCTTGTGGAAGCTCCTTGACATTAGGCACAATAATCGGCGTTCCTTCACTATGTGTTTTGACCCAAATAGGAACTTCACTGAAAGGAATGTTTTGAAGAACTTCAAGTTGAGGTTCAATACCTTTATTACACCATTCGTAAGTATTTGAAGTAGTTTGAGATAAATAGTCGTAATTAAAAATATAAACACGATCTACATTCACATATTCTCCAATTTGCTTCAATGAATCATTGATTGCATTTTGAGTTTGGTTTACAGGAAGGTTAATGTACTTCGATGAAATCTCCATCAAAAGGTTCTGGAACAATGACTTCGCATTAAGTGCTTTTTCAGCCAAGAGCTTTTCTTCCATTTCACGTTGAAGGCTCAATTCAGCTTGTTTTTGTTCCGTAATGTCAATAAGCGTTCCTTCTAAAAATTCCTCGCCCGATGGCATCAATCGGTAACTGATGTTAATCAATAGCCACAGGTCATTGCCATAACGATCGTTATTTAACAACACATGGTTTCGGAGACTTCCCTCGCTTTTTACCATGGTGAGGAACTCTTGACGAGTTTCATCACTTTTGAAGAAGGATGTTGATCTAACATTTTTCAATTCTTCCACCGAAGAGTAGCCATGTATTTTTGCGTAGGCTGGATTGATGTCAAAGATTTCTCCATTCATCCCTGTTCGGAATACACCCGCCATGTTGTTTTCGAACAAAGAGCGGTAGCGTTCCTCTGCAATTACTTTGTCAGTCACATCAACACCGTAACCAATCAAAAAGCGAATCTCACCGTTTTCATCGTACACAGGACCCATTTTGCGACGAACGATGTTCCTCTTTCCGTCAGGCAATTTAAAATCGTCTTCCCACACCACAAATTCTCCACCTTCAATAATTTTATTGTAAAGAACTCTTCGTTGAATCGCGATGTCATCAGGGATGCCTTTCAATTTACAATAATCAAAGTCATCCTTGCCAATCATGTAGGCCCGAATCTCTGGGTTTTTGATTCCTTGTGGGTTGACAAACAAGTATTTATGATTCTTGTCAAATACGGCAATATCCGACGGGATATTGTTCAAGATATTTTCGAAGAAGTTCTTTTGCTCCTCGAGTTTTTTGGTTAAGCCAATCAACTCCTTTTCGGTCGATTGCACCATCTCGATAAAACTTGTGATCTCGTTGGCGTATAAATTTACATAGCCATATTCTTCCACATAGCGCAGTGTAACAGAGTAATGACGCTTATTTCGGTGGAACATTTTAAGTCTGCTCCTGTCCTTTTTCTCCACTAACAAATCAATCAGGCCCTTCAGTTCTTCATCCTGAATATGTTTATCAATCACCGAGAAGTCGTCGAGGAAAAAGCGTTTTGCGGCTTCATTGCAAAACAACACATCCCCATTGGTTGTCAAACGGAGAACGGGATGAGGGTTTTCTAAAGGGAATCGAGAAAGAATGTCGATATCTTTCTTTGCAGCCTCCAAAATCTTGTTTTTTTCCACCATTTTGTTCATCAACTCACGCGACTCATTGAGGGAGCGTTCACTGGTGTTTTGAAGGAAAAGAAATTCAGCAATATAGTCGTGTTGTGCAAAATCGTTGAGACTCAAATGGTATGTCTCCAAGGGAAATGACATATTAATCAGCGGCATCGCTGAAATAACCAAGCGGTCGCCAATTTCAGTGATGGAACATTTATAGCGTTGTTTCCCATCAATAGAATTGAAGAACACCATTCGATTTTTTCGACTTTTCGGATCTTTGAAATCTTTCCAAGGAATACTTCGTTCAAAAAAGAATAGAGAATCGAATGAAACACCTTTTTCAATCGATGGAACAGATTTTTTGAAGCTTCGACCAAAAAAGTCAATACAACCGTTTTCATCTAGAACCAAGAAGAATGGGTTGTTCAATTCAAGAGACTCCACCATGAAGTCATATTTGCCAACTAAATCTCGATTTTTCGAACGTAATCCTATGAGTTTAACCACATTTTTTGCTACTGTTTTCAGTGATTTTAGTTGTGATTCACTGAGTTCGCGTGGTGTATTGTCAATAACACATAGCGTTCCTAATGCAAAATCATTCTCATCCAAAATGGGAATACCTGCATAAAATACAAAATTTGCCTCTCCAGTCACAAAAGGATTGTCAGCAAAGCGCTCATCGACACGCGCATCAGGAACAATTGTCGTTTCTAATGGCATATTAATCGCGTGTGCACAAAATGATACATCGCGAGAAGTTTGTTCAGCAGCAAATCCATGCTTTGATTTAAACCATTGACGGTGCTCATCAATCAGCGTGATGGCTGCAATCGGGGTTCCGCAAATTTGTGCAGCCAACTCCGTGAGTTCATCAAATTCATCTTCAGAAAGGGTGTCAAGAATATGATAACTTCTTAATGCCTCAAGGCGTTCTTGCTCATTTTGTGGTATTTCCGGTAGTATCATGCGGCCTTTTCCCAAGTAATCAAAAATATATGACAATCGGAAGTGTCAACACGTTCATGAATCTGTTCGATACGCGCGGTTAATTCGAAACGTTTCGCCAGGCCTTTGATTAATCCTAAAATCATTGGCACCATCCCTTCTCGGTGGGAGCGGTATTCAAGCTCTACGCTATTTGCAGTTTCATTTCGGGTAGAAAACTGCGGGGGCATCAAGCCCGGCATCAGGTTGTTGATACGGTAATGCAACATATCGAGGTTATCGAGAAACTCCACAAAGGTAGCGCCTGTCAACGACATCAAATCACCGTAGCCTTCTTCTGCCGTGTAGAGAATCCAATACTCACCAAAAGCCTCAAGGATATCTGCCGCATCGGCTTTCAGAATCTCCGATGCGTGACGAACCAAAGAATATGTTAGCGCATCAGGATAAGGATTCATTCCAACAAAATCTTCGTCGTAGAAGTCAGCCCGATGGCAAATCTCCTTCCAGATTTCTTCACCATGGTTGGTCACAACCAAGTCTTTTATCGCCTTATTTACCAGTCCGTACATGAGCGTTGAATTACAATTTTTTCTACAAAAACACTCTAAATTACAATGAAATATTACCATCGCCAAACATTCAACACAATCGGTTGAGGATTGCGTATTTTTACTGCGTTAAAAAAACACCATTTTACAGATTTAATTGATTCACTAGAAAATGAAATCGTCAAAGAAACACGATTCCGATCATGACCCATTTTTGGCTTTGCGCTACCGTGAATTCATTTACTTTTTAGCCAATAAGTTTTTCCTTACTCTAGGGATTCAAATGCAAAATGTGATTGTTGGGTGGCAGATCTACGAATGGACCCATGACGTGATGGCGCTTGGTTTGATTGGACTTGCGGAGGCGATTCCCTTTATCATCACTTCGCTTTTTTCAGGTCATGTCGCAGACACCTTCAATCGAAAGAAAATCATTTTGCTGTTTACTGGCTTGTTTATACTCATGACTGCAGGATTACTATTTCTGTCCATGCATGCAAAGACTGTTTTTGAATCGTATGGTACCCTACCCATCTATATGGCAGTATGCTTGGTGGGTGTCATTCGTGGGTTTTTATCTGCCGCTTTCCCGTCCATTTTATCGCAAATCGTTCCAAGAAAAGCTTACGGAAATGCAGCGACATGGAACAGCTCAGTATGGCACATTGCGTCCGTTGTGGGTCCTGCATTTGCAGGTTTGTTGATTGCCATTGGTTACTCAACGGCTTACTTCATTGATTTGTTTTTTATCGTTCTATCCTTTATCGCTTTCTTGTTCATCGCCAATCGTCCTCTGGAGGCAAAAAAGCAGACAGAAACCATGTACGAAAGTATCCGCGCAGGAATTCGCTTTGTTTTTGGCAATCAGCTGATTTTGGGTGCCTTATCGCTCGATTTATTTGCTGTTCTTTTCGGTGGTGCAGTAGCTTTGCTGCCTGCTTTTTCTGATCGAATTTTACACATGGGATCCGTCGAGTTGGGGTTCTTACGCGCAGCACCAGCCATGGGCGCCACGATTATGGCGTTGATTATTGCCTACCGTCCGATGGGTAAAAAAGCGGGTAGATCACTGTTTATTTCAGTAGCTGCATTTGGTGGGGCTACGATTCTTTTTGGTTTAAGTGAATCCTTCGCAGCAGCTTTTGCGTGTCTGTTATTGACGGGAGCATTCGACAATGTAAGTGTGGTCATTCGCCATACGATATTGCAGCTCTCCACCCCTGATCACATGCGGGGTAGAGTGTCTGCTGTGAATGGGATTTTCATCGGTTCTTCCAATGAAATCGGCTCTTTTGAATCAGGTTTAACGGCAGATATAATGGGCATTCGCAGGGCGATAGTTTTTGGTGGAATAATGACCGTCCTCGTTGTAGCAACAACAGCGCGAATGGCGCCGAAATTGCGAAAGTTAGACATGAAAGAACTGGAGGAACCAGCAGCTTGACAAGGTCAAAGTCAAGTTTCATTCCAAGAGGTATTCTCGTAAGTGATCTGTTGCTGCAGACGGCATAAAAAAGGTATTTGTGCATTTAGGGCATACTTTGACTAACTTCGCGTAGAATGAAATTTACAGAACTCTCTCTCAACTCCCAGATTCTCGAGGCAATCGACCACATGGGATTTGTCAATGCTACTCCGATTCAGGAATTGGCAATACCGAAAATCCTTGATAACAAGGACTTAATAGCCTGTGCACAAACAGGAACGGGCAAAACCGCTGCCTTTATCTTGCCCATCTTGGACAAGCTTACAGGGAAGGAAGACAATTCCATTAATACCTTGATTATTGTCCCTACCCGTGAGTTGGCCATACAAATTGAACAAGAAATTCAAGGCTTGGCTTATTTTGTTTCGGTTGGATCAAAAACGATTTACGGCGGAGGTAGCGGTAAAGATTGGGATGCACAGCGTGAGGCATTGGAAGAAGGTACTGATATCATCGTGGCCACTCCTGGAAAATTGCTTTCGCACATTGCACAGGGGTATGTTGACTTTTCGAAGCTCAAACACCTAGTGTTGGATGAGGCGGACAAAATGCTCGACATGGGCTTTTCAGATGATTTGATTCGCATCATTGGTGAGTTACCGACGGCTCGTCAAACGTTGATGTTTAGTGCGACGATGCCACCAAAAATTCGTGAATTAGCGAAGCGCATTTTGAAAGAGCCAGAGGAAATTACGCTGTCTATTTCAAAGCCTGCCGCGGGAGTAAAACAGTTGGTGTACCTCACTTTCGACAATCAAAAAATTCCACTCATCAAAGACATCTTGCTAGCGCGGGAAGAATATACCAGCATCATCATTTTCACCTCATCCAAAAGTCGGGTGAGTGAAATTGTGCATGGCTTGCGTAAAAATGGAATTAAATCTCAAGGTGTTTCATCGAACTTAAATCAAGAAGAGCGAGAAGAGATCCTGCGTGGATTCCGATCAAAGCGCATTCGCATTTTGGTCGCTACAGATGTAATGAGCCGTGGGATTGACATCAAGGAAATCAACTTGGTGATCAATTTCGACACACCTTTCGACGCTGAAGATTACGTACACCGCGTAGGACGCACAGCGCGTGCAAACACCAAGGGTGAAGCAATTACATTGGTGAATGAAAAGGACATGCGGAAGTTGGCAGAGATTCAACGCTTGATTGAAGCGGAAATCGAACAAGTACCTCTTCCAGAGTCATTGGGTAAAGGACCAGAATTTGTCATTCAATCCAAACCGAAAAACAAGAAACCATTTCATAAAAAACATCGTCCAGCGAAGAAGGGGTGAAATAGTTACGAGTTATGAGTTATGAGTTTGGTGGCTGAGGTGCGATAGCAGACTCGAAGCCACGAATTACGAATTTGGTGCTACGCAATTAACGATTTGATCCCTGCAGGAATTTAGAATTTGATTGTTTCGTAAATTTGAAGAAATCATTACGACAGCGAAGCGAGAGAAGATAGTTTTTCGAAGTATTGATCAAAGTCCTAAAATCTTAATATCTTAGAGTCATTAACATCTAAAATGAAACGCATTCTTTTCCTCGTCATTTTTAGTGTCATCGGAATCGTGGTGATCTACCTCAACAATCGTCCGGCGCCTGAGAAGGAGTCCTTGCCGATTATCAATCCAGCGGAATTGAACGAGGAGATGGTGGACCCAGAACTTCAGCGATTGGGGCTTGGTCATACCATTGGGAATTTCTCATTCCTTGATCAAAATGGAAAGACTGTTACCCAAGACGAAGTGAAAGGGAAAGTATTTGTTGCGGAGTATTTCTTCACCACATGCGGAACCATTTGTCCGAAGATGAACCAACAGATGCAACGTGTTCATGCCAAATTCAAGCAAGACAATCGCTTTCGCATTTTAAGTTTTACGGTCGATCCAGACACAGATACGGTGGCTCAACTGAAACGCTATGCCGACGGACATGGAGCAACAGCTGGCCGATGGATTTTTTTAACGGGAAAAAAAGAGGAGCTCTATCAATTGGCGCGAAAATCATTCTTTGTTCTTAAGCCTGCTGAAGCAATCAACCAAGGAGATGTCGGAAGTGATTTCATACACACCAATAATTTTGTGCTTGTCGACCAAAAGATGCGCATCCGCGGCTATTACGATGGTACCTCAGCAAAGGATGTAACAAAATTAATTCACGACATCGGACTCCTGTTGGAGGAGTAACTACCGAACAACAACCTGAAAGGTCTGGATTTGCCCATTTTTACCTTGCAATTTTAACAAGTAAGTGCCCGGCTGAAGTTTTTCTGTTCCAATGGCCGTTTCCTGTGGCATAATACTCCCTTTTTCGACAATCTTTCCATGTGCATTGATCCATTCGAAACGTATTGGAGGAGTTGTCGAAATGATGTGAATATCACCTTGAGTAGGATTGGGATAAATACTGAAAGGTTCACCACCTAGCACTTCAACTGCATTTTGAGGATCGAGAAGATAGTTTCCCAATTGGGCGCTAAGATCAATCGTGTGAAGTTTTTGTGGAAAGTCGAGAATTGATTGGGTAAAGTGCTCGTTGGAAAGGTAGTATTTCAGGCCGTTGGTGGTTGAGATGCCTTCCAGCTGATGAAATGAAAGACTCACACCCATGCGGCGCTTATTTCCCGTGGTGAAATCTGTCCCGGTAAAATCGTAAAGCAAAAACAAAAAGGGCTGCAGCACTTGTGTATAGCCACAGAGTGTAATTAATCGCTTGTCCTCCAAATATGTTGCACCCGTAATCAAACCTTGTACATCAAGTGTTCCACGAAGAGTGGCTGAATAGTTTCCTGGTATCTTAGGCAAAGAATAGATGCTCGTTTTATTACTCACCCACTGCTTCGTAAAGAGAAAAATACTGTCTTGCGAAACGATGAATGCCTCACAGTCGAAATCAGTGCTATTGGCTCCTGTTCCCGAAAAATCAGTCTGATTGGAGTAGCTGAAACGGATGGTGTCAAAAACTGGAATTCCTGCCGTTAGTGAAGTTTTGCTCACGCGCAAAATGTGCAAATCTGTGCGGTTACCATTCCCATTGTTTCCGAAATCTCCGATGTACACGTAATTGTTGTCCTGTGAAACTTCTTCCCAATCATAATTGCTTGTGCCAGTGAGTGGGATGGTCTGAAGAATTGCCCCAGAGACCGTATCAAGTGCATAAAGATTAAGGTCCGTGTTGTCGTTGTGCGTCCAAACACAATTATTCCAACAAATCAAGCCTGAAGTTTCTGCTAAGGCACTTCCCAATTGAACACTTGTTACTGGCGCAATTGTGGCATTTGAATAGGTACATGACCCATCGTTTTGAGTGGCGCTTGCCGAATAATTGTTAGCCAACGGATCTGTGCAACCCAAAATCTGCGCCCGTATTGGTTGATTAAAGCCGCCAATCAGAATACTGAATCCAATCCAAATAAATCTGTGTTGAAGAATAGTGTTCATTAGTCAATAATTAGTCGTTGAATGGACTTTAGCCCCTTGATATCGGTTGAATGGAGAAAGTAAATTCCCGATTCTTCCAAGGTGAAATTCGTTTCTCCAGCTGAAATGTTGGTGTTCAGAACCTCTTGCCCAAAAGCATTTGTAATAGAAATCTGCATGGGTGCATCACACGAAAGGACAAAACTTCCGTTTGCGGGATTGGGTTGCACACTGAGGTTAGCCACGCCCAATTCTATCGTCTCGTTTGAACAAGACAATTCATTGATATATTGCCAGATACCATCGTTCAATAAAAACGGTACAAAGGAGTTGTCGGGTGCATCACCCATGCGGATCCAAGTCATGTTTTGCGAGGGTACTACATTGATGAATTGTCCATTTTTTCCCAAAGCAGCGATCATGTCATCTGGGGCATTGGGATTCATGCTTCCTGGAACAACAAACTGTGATTGCGGAACCATGAAACTCGATTTTCCATTCAACCACCAAAGATATCCATACGAAAGATTCAGATTCTGGGACGTATTCACCATGTCATTGAAGTAGGTTTGATCCGTCATGATTTGATTGCCATTCCAGTTACCTTGATTCAAAATCAACAATCCGAAGCGTGCCATACTTCGTGCATTACTTAAGAAAATATGGTTGTAATCGACAGTGTAAAACGATCCAGTCATTCCCGTCGGAATTTTTAGTCGTTGGGTGGTATAAGCATTTAAGGTCTGGCCAGTGGCCATCTCAATGACACTATCTAAAAGTGTGTATGGGCCATTGTGGTAAGCCCAACGTGTTCCGGCATCAGCGACATAATCCAAACAAGTGTTTACCGTACAGTAAGGGTCAACAACAGCATCATCAAGTCCGCTCGTCATCGTCAGTTGATTGCGAATGGTGATTTTTTCCTCTTGCGAAGGCGTGGTATTTGTCCAACCTTGCCCGAGGTACTGCGACGTTGTGTCCTCTATGGATAAGTAACCATCTTGCTGCGCCATTCCCACCATAAAGGAGGTGATTGTTTTCCCCGCCGATGCCCAATACCAAGGAGTTGTAGCCGTGTGCGTTCCAAAGTACTTTTCAAGAACGATTTTTCCGTCCTTCAACAGGATAAATGCCTTTGTATTGTTGGTATCTAGATAGGCGTATAAACTGTCTATGTTTTGCTGACACCACCCCAATGATTGCGGATGAATGGTATCCCATTGATCACCAACGTTAGGTGGAAAATACAATCCTTGTGCCTTGACTTGGCAAGTCAATAAAATCACAATTGAAAGAATACATTGTTTAATCATGGAGCAAAGGTAGGGAAAATGGATGTTAAGACATCAGGATTTTAAGATGTTAAGACACGTCACGCTCTTTGAGCTTCGAAGTACGAGGAACAAAGAACTCGGAGTATACTTCGGTGGATCTCGCTTTTGTCCCGATCGTTCGGGACTCACTCTCACTCTGAATTCGGTGGCATGCGATAGCATTTTTTAAGCCACCGAATAAGGACCGCTTCGCTGAAAGACAATCCACCTGCGCTTTTCAAGCTTCGGTGGGTGAGAAAGACAAAAGACTTGTGTAAATCTTTGGGGGCTATTGCAGCGGGAAATAGATGAAAAACCAGTTTTAACTTTTTAGACAAAGACGAATTAACTACCAAACAGAAAGTTTATTTTTTGGAAGGGGCTTTTGAATATTTGGATTGTACAGAGTTTGAGGGTTGGTATTCCAACGAAATTCAAGATTTAATGAAAAGTCAAATTGCAGTTTACAATAATGAGTTGAAAAACAAACTACCTGAATACAATAAACCAATGACTGGTAATATTCTGCACACCCTCCAATAGTTAATGCAAAAGAAACTTGAACCCGTGCAACGGCTGAACATACTTTGCAAACTTATTCCTTATACATTTCCAAAGGTTGAAAGCGTTACCCACAAGTTAGGCGAACCCGAGCCGCCTGAAAAGAATTGGTTTGATATTTAATTTTTCTTATTTTCGGTCAAATTAAATTTATGAAAAACATACTACTGCTATTACTTGTTTTGCCAATTATTAGCTTTGGGCAAATTGTTAACATACCAGATGCTAATTTTAAAGCATATTTAGTTGGTAATACAGCTATTAATACCAATGGAGATACAGAGATACAAGTAAGTGAAGCAAGCTCCTTTAATGATACTCTTGATTTTTCGGCTCAAGAAATTTCTGATTTAACAGGAATAGAAGCTTTTACTGCTTTGACTACGTTGTATTGTGGTGAAAACCAACTTACATCATTGGATGTATCTCAGAACAAAGCTTTGACTGCGTTGTATTGTGGTTATAACCAACTTACATCATTGGATGTATCTAAAAACAAAGCTTTGACTGAGTTAAATTGTCAGGATAACAATTTTGATTGTTATTATTTAATGGAAGAATTGGGCTTTTGAGATTTCAGAATTACCCAGAATTTGCTTAAGTTTCTTACTGATCTAGGTTTCAATTTCACAAAATATATTTAAACTTGTTAAAATTATTCCTATGAAAACTTTATTGTGTTGCATTTCAATTATTTTATCCACAATATCTATTGGACAAATTGTGGTCGAAGTCAATAATTCCATTGTAGTTCTTTACCGTGGATACGACAATAACTGTATTATTGCCCCTTCAGAACACGAGTTTGATGAGTTAATTATAGATAATGGTACAATTAAAAAATCCTCTTCAGGAAAAAAGTATTCGTACGTTATCAATCCAGGTGCAGGCAAATCATGTACGCTTTATGCGATTAAAAAAACAAAAAAGCATGTTGATACAGTTGATATAAGGTATTTTACTGTTCGTCCTTTGCCTGAACCAACTTTATTTTTTGGCACTAGTGCACCAGGGGAAAAATTTATTAAAGCAACAAACCGTTTATATTGCAAGTACTCAGCGGACATTTTTATTGTAGATATTAAGTTTGATATAGTAAGTTGGGAATTTTCCCATAATGATAAATTGATTTCAGGTGTTTCAAGTGAAATTTCTTCTGAAGTATTAAATTACATTGCAGATATTCCATCAGGTGAATCAATAACTATTGTGGCTACAGTTAAATATCCTTATGGAATAACAAAAAAAGTTGCTGGTGTTTATATTCGCTAAAAGGGTTTAGATTAACCCGTTTTTTCACTTGTCGGGTAGTATTTGAAATGGTTACAGTCGTTCGTTATCTTTTTTCAAATCAACGCCCAAACTTTATAAATGACTTATTTTTGTACCCAATTTTTACCTCTAAACATTGAATGCCCCATTAAAAAAGGAAAGTTATTTTTCGTGTCGGGGAAGTAGGAGGGCATTGAAATCACGCAGTGAAACGGGAAAAATCTTTTAAAATAGTTTAGTTCTAGGTACCCGTTGTGAACATCTTTAAGAACTTTAATTAAACTCAATTTACTTCGTTCAACTCGAAAGTAAAACAACCAACCCCTTGGAGAAGCGATCATACCCGTGGATTCACGGGGATAATTATTTTATTAAATAATGGGATAATGAGTTGGGGTTATTATCTTTAGGTTCTTAAAAATTAATTGAACAAACGATTTTATCGCATAGCCACCAGTTATCAGACAGCCTAAAAAGACAAAATAAAATGAGACAAAAAATATTAAATCAAATAATTCATGCACTTGGGCAACGGAATACCTTTTTTATCCGCGAGCAAGACATACAACTTTATCTTGCAGCTCATTTCATTGATAGTGATTTATTTGACAATGTTTTTATTGAATATCATGTGCCAAGTAAATTGATTGTGAATTATCCATGGGCAGACATTAACAACATATACATTGACATTGTGTTAGAAAAAGAAGGTCAATTTTATCCCATTGAAATTAAGTATAAAACGGTAACTCAAAATCTTCCTTTTGGGGTTTTCGGTCAAAATATAAACGTAGTTCTCGGGCAACATGGTGCTCAGAATATTGGTTGCTATGACTTTTGGAAAGACATTAAGAGAATTGAATTATTCGAGCAGACTTTTCAAAATGTGGAAAGGGGAGTTGTATTGTTTGTAAGTAATGACTTAACATATCAAAATGCGCCTCTAAACCCAAATGTTGGATATGCACCATTTTCAATTCATCAAGGACGAACAATCCCAAATAACTCTTTTTTGAATTGGAATGGCAATTTGGCTGTGGCAAACGGTAGACCTGGTTTGACAACCTTCTATAATTACAATATAAATTGGACACCAATGCCTCTTCAACAACATTATTACATTTTGACTTAATATAAGAATATGATACCAGATTACCAATCCTTAATGCTTCCACTACTGAAACTTCTTTCGGACGGACAAGAACACAAATACAGAGACTTGATTGAAAGCTTGGCTATTGAATTTGAAGTAACAGACGAAGAAAGAAAAGAACTTTTGGCAAGTGGAAACCAAGCCATATTTGATAATAGAGTTGGTTGGGCAAAGACCTATCTCAAAAAAGCAGGACTGCTTGACTCTCCAAAACGTGCAACATTCATAATCACCGACATTGGCAGACTGACCTTGGCGAAAAATCCTGACCGAGTTGATGCAAAGTATTTAAGACAGTTTCCTGCATTTTTTAGAGTTTCAGAATGCTTCAAGAAACAACAACGAAAGCGAAGAAGATGAAACAACAATAATCGAGAACAATGAACAGACACCAGAAGAGAGTTTGGACAAAGCTTATCAACGAATTAGAAAATCGTTAGCATCAGAACTCCTTAACAAAGTTGTTGATCTATCACCTGCTTTCTTTGAGCGACTTGTTGTTGAACTTTTAGTAAAAATGGGTTACGGTGGTTCTATCAAAGACGCAGGAAAAGCAATGGGTAAAAGCGGTGATGAAGGAATTGATGGAACAATAAAAGAAGATAAACTCGGACTTGATATTATTTACATTCAAGCCAAGCGTTGGAGACCCGGAAATGTTGTTGGACGTCCTGAACTTCAAAAATTTGTTGGTGCACTTGCTGGACAAGGAGCCAAAAAGGGAATTTTCATAACGACATCAAATTTCACTAAGGAAGCATTGGAATACACACCGAGAAATGAAACTAAAATTGTTCTCATAGACGGTGAACAGTTGGCTCAACTAATGATTGACTACAATCTTGGTTGCACAACACAGCAGACTTATGAAATTAAAAAAATTGATAGCGACTATTTTGAAGAAGAATAAAACATACGTACAACAAGCAGGCCGACCCGATAACAGGCGTTTGGCAAAAAAGAGTGTTCAGTGGTTAACTGAATATTCTATCTCGCAACAATTTTGTTGTGCATTGACAGTTTTGTGTGCTCCGAAATCCCCCATTACACTCGAGAAAAGACTAATAATTTTATAAACGATATAAATAGATTATGTTTGAAATATCAGAGATTAAATCCTTCGTTTCTAAGTATAATATATCGAAAGAGGATGTTCTACTATTGTCAAATCTGTACCATAAGAGAATGCCTCATAAAAAAGTTTTATTTAGTAGTGAATTTCGAAAACTATCAAAAGAGATAAGAGAGATAGATAAAAAATATAAATTTAGTTTCCTTGATGTAGGTAAATCTTCTATTCTATTTGAAAAGGCCCCTTTAATTTCTGACTCCAACTATGAAGAAATAATGACTTTACTTACACCAAAGGAAATTGAAGAGAAAAAACGGATTGAAGAAAAAGAATTAAGAGAAAAAACGAAATCGGATAGAGAATTTGATGCAAAAATAGCAGAACAAAATCGAATAGATGAATTATTAGCGCCGATAAAATTAATTTCTAAAGAAATCAAAAAAATAAATGCTTTAAAAATTGAAGAATTAACTGAGTTTAAAAATTCAATAATTGAGAATGAATCTTTAATAGTTGAAAAAGGAGGTGATGAAAAATTATTTCAGTTTTTAAAGGTTGATTCTTTTTTACAAGATTATCGAAACAAAATACTACAAGATATTGAAGAAATCATTTCTTTTTATGACGAAAAGGAATTGGAAAGGTTAATTCTTGCGGATGATAAAACTGATAAAGTTATCCGCGACCTAAGTAATAGTATAAGCATTTTTGAAAGTGGAATTGATCGGTCAGTGAATGGAATAATTAATCGAATTCTAAGTGCCACCAATAAATTAGAACCCACAATAAATTTTGAGATTAAAACTATGAATTTTTACAATGCAATGGCTTTTGCGATGTTAGTTTCATTTTTTGAGAATAAAAAAGTAAGGTTTTTCGAGATACACTCTGCTTTTGATGAATTAGGTGTGTTTGATAGTTCTTGGCAAAAAAATGTTTTAACCACATTGGAAAGTATTGATATGCGAATAGCAAATCTCAACAATCAAATGACAGTTCTTAACAAGAATTTTATTCAACTGGCGAAAAACTCTGAAGAAATTGCCAAAGAAATAAAAATTGGTTTTGAAAATATGAACACTAAACTTGGTGCAAACAATATAATTTCAGCAATTACTGCTTATCAGGTATATAAAATTAATAAACACACTAAATAAATAATACTAGTTAATCATAGCCCCCCCCTACCCAAATGTTAGTCATATTAAACTTATCAACACCCCAGCCCCCTCCCATTTCCCCACCAATATCTACCCTCGTGTGCCATGACTCATTAGTGGCACACGAACAAAGTAGCATCGCTACAACCCAATGAAATAAAGGGGTTCAGATGTGGTATAGGATATTGTATTGATTTCATCAAATTCTGAATTCCCGAAGGGACCAAATTTTCAATTGCGCAGCATCAAATTCTTAATTGGACAATGGACCTTTTGGATATTAGGATATTAAGATATCAAGATTTTAAGATGTTAAGACACGCCAAGATCTTTGAGCTACCAAGGTTGAGGTTACTTCTACGCTCTTTGAGCTTCGAAGTACAATGTACAAAGGACTGATGTATGCTTCGGTCGCTCTCCGCTTTCACTCTCACTCTGAATTCGGTGGAATTCGATTGCATTTTCAATGCCACCGAATTTTGTATCTTAGCAAGGTGACGCAAATCAGTACAGAACGGATTCAACAATTGCTCGTAGATGCGAGTCAATTCAACACGTCTGATTTATTGGTCAACCTTGAACGGGGCGTGGCATTGGAGTTAAATGAAACTTCTCTTTCCCAAGACTTCCCCTTCTCAGGAACCATCAAATCTCTTGTACAACAGGCAACGAAAACGCGTCGTGAACAAGGGATTTTCCCTTTGAGCATTGCACAGGGTCATATTTCTTGGAAGGTAAATGACACCATCGTGAATTCTCCATTATGGATTGTGCCGGTGGATGTTGTGATCAACAAAGTCTCCGATACAATTCGACTTCAATTTGATGCCGAAAATGGCTTCGTCAATCCATTTGTCAAAATTCGCTTGAAGAATGTTTTTCAAGTGGACTGTGATGTTTGCACATCATTGGAGGAATTGGCAGTTCTGTTGCGAAATGCTGGTTTCCATGATGTGCATGAAACACCGCTATTCCTCGGAAATTTTCACCATCATCGCTTTGAAATCATTCGTGAACTAGAGGAACTTGCTTCTTTGCCGTTGAATGATGCCTTGAAACATCTATTGGGTGATACCGCACAAGATTTAGTCTCTCCCTTTGTGCTGAATAAAGCGCTCCTTTTTCCTGCCGATCCAGACCAGTTGAAGGTATTAAAATCCATCGAAACTGGACATGCAGTGGTTCAAGGTCCGCCAGGAACAGGTAAATCACAGGTCTTGTCGAACTTGGTGGCGAAGCTTCTTTTGGATAAATACTCTGTACTCGTGGTATCAGAAAAACGTGTGGCGCTC
This sequence comes from Crocinitomicaceae bacterium, assembly GCA_040379705.1. Taxonomy (GTDB): domain Bacteria; phylum Bacteroidota; class Bacteroidia; order Flavobacteriales_D; family Crocinitomicaceae; genus M0103. The sequence continues at coordinate 33,148 of JBEIKR010000004.1, read as the reverse complement.
GAAGTCATTCAACGTAAATTGAATGCATTCGGACTCGGTCATCTTTGTTTTATTTCCACGTCCGAAACCATTTCGAAAGATGTACTCGCTGAATTGAAAGCGGCTTGGCTTCGACTTGAATCATTTACACCGAACACTGAAAATCCACTCTTCCTTTCTGAACAATACCTGCATCAACTGCAGATGCAACTCGATTTATTGAATTCGGAGACATTAATCGGCGGAGTGAATTATGCCTCTTTCCGCGAGATAGCAAAAAAACACACGTTCGAAAACTTACCCTATGTCAGCGATTTGCCGGCAATGAATGAATGGATTGAGCACAAGGGTACCATTGAAAATTTATATCTCCACAAATTGACCAACGCTGTGTCTTCACTGCAACGCTTTGTGTTGAATGGTGATGCATTACACTCCTTGGATCAGCACATTGAAAAATGGATCAAGGAACTGACACGACTGAATAAACTCTTCTCAATTGTCTCTTGGACGGACCTGCATAGTGCGATGAAAAAGGCAGCACTTTGTCAACAATTTGAGGGTGAGTCATTCCGAAAATATGCGCCAATTTTGAGTGCAGGTTCGAAGGAGCAAAAACGCTTTTTGAAGTTGCGAAAGAACTATTTGCAACAGCAAATTAGCCTCGCCTCGATGGCAGGAGAGAAGGTCAATTGGAAGCTAAACCCCACTCTGACTGAGACCGAGCGATTGACAGAATTGGCGAAGGAAACTTCTTTTTTTGGCCGCAATCGCTTCCGTTCACAATGGAAAAAAATAGCAATAATTCCCGTTGACGGAGCCGTTGACGCATTGAACAAATGGCGCCAATATCTACACCATGAAGCTTCTATAGCGCATATTAAAGTTGAATTCTGCGAAATTGGTGTGTTTAATGTGGAAAATGAGCTAGAATTTATCCATCTGCAAATTCAACAATTCACAGAAGAATCTCTTTCAGAATGGATGAAAATTCCGTCAGACGAACGTCAAGTTTTGGCCCTAGAAAATTCTTCCCTCCATACTTTATTCAGCGATCTCCGCACTCATTTTCGATGGACAGAAAATTCACAAATCGCAGAAATGCTCTCCGAAATTTCTGGACAACTTTCAGGAATTCTCGCGCAACAAAACACATTAAAAAATGTCTCGGACGCCATGTTGCGAAACATGAAAAATTACGCCACTTTCGAAAACTATGAAGCTGCCATTTGCAAAAGCAATTACACGCGATTGGTCGCACAGTTTCCACAGTTTGAGAATTTTTCTCAGAATAGAATTCGCGAAAAATGTGAAACCATTATCACTGAACAAGACAACGAAGCTGTTCAATTTGCACAGTTAATTGAACGGAAACAGTTCGATTTGTTTATGCACTACCAGCGCATTCTTCAAACCTCATCCACTAAATTGACTTTTGAGGAAAAGGCCTTGAAGGTACAACTGAAAAAAGGGAAGGCCATTTTGGTGAAGGAATTTGGGAAGTCAAGAAACTATCCATCATTGCGGGAGTTGTTTGCTTCTGAAGCACGGATTTGGATTCAGTTGATAAAACCTCTTTGGTTGAGTAACCCAACCCAAGTGGCAAAATGTTTTCCACTTCAGCAAGGCTTATTTGATGTCGCGATTTTCGATGAAGCCAGTCAGATTCCCTTGCAGAATGCGGTTGGGACTATCCAACGTTCGGGTAGAATCCTGGTTGCAGGGGATGATCAGCAGATGGGACCTTCGACCTATTTTAAATCCCAATCGGAGGAAACCATTGATCTTTTGCATCAGGCTTCTTTTCATTGGAAAAATGTGTTGTTGCGCCACCACTACCGCAGTGAACATCCAGAATTGATTCGTTTCTCAAATCGAAATTTCTACAAAAGCGAATTGATTGCCTTTCCATCAGCACAAGCAACAGAAGCTCCGATTCGTTTACATTATTGTTCAGCAGGAGTTTTTGATGAACGTCAAAATCAAGTGGAAGCACAGGAAGTTGCAAAATTACTTGAAGCAGCCGTATTTGAAGAGGAACATGTAGGCGTTGTCGCTTTCTCTGAAACACAATTATCTGCGATTATTTCGTCCTTATCTCGACAATGTTCTCTAGCGCTAGAACAACGAATCATGGAGGGGACAGCTTTCTGTAAAGCACTAGAAAATGTTCAAGGTGAGGAATGTGACCGCTTGATTATCAGTCTCGGTTACGGGCGAAATGTAGAAGGAGAATTTCACATGCGTTTTGGTCCACTCAACACGAAAAATGGATCAAAACGCTTGAACGTATTGCTTACACGTGCAAAGCGAAGCATCGATTTCTTTTCGTCCGTACAGTCTTCAGACTTCAAGATTTCTGACAACGAAGCCGTGGATTTGTTGCGCCGATTTTTAGCCCATATCGAAGTGGGATTTCTTCCCGAAGCGTCATTTGATTTCCCAATGAACCTAAGTCCACATGTGAAACAAAATACATTGTCTTTTAATCAGATTTACCAGAAAATTTCTGACGCACACGAGCTCGTAACCCTAACGAGAGTGCTCGAAAACAGAGGGTGGAAGGTTCGGTTTACGGACTAATGTGCGTCTAACCAATTCGCCCCAGAACCAACTTCAACTTCCAATGGAACGCCAACTTCAACAGCATGTTCCATACTTTCCTTCACCAATGCTTTCACTACCTCTACTTCATCCGAAGGCACATCAAACACCAATTCATCGTGTACTTGAAGAATCATACGCGTCTTTAGATGGTGATTTTTCAATGCATTGTGTACGCGAATCATTGCCATTTTAATGATGTCTGCAGCTGAACCTTGAATGGGAGCATTCACAGCATTTCGTTCAGCAAAGCCACGAACAACGGCATTGGCTGAATTGATGTCTGGCAAGTAACGTCGGCGCTTCATGATCGTCTCCACATACCCATCATCTCGGGCATCCACCATCACCCGGTCCATATATGATTTTAGTGCGCCGAACTGCTCAAAATAGCTGTCGATAATAGATTTCGCTTCTGTTCTTGAGATATTTAAACTCTGTGCCAATCCAAATGCTGACTGTCCATAGATGATTCCAAAGTTGACTGCTTTTGCAGCACTTCGTTGCTCACGAGTAACCTCCTCCATTGGGATATTGAATACCTTTGATGCCGTAGCTGTATGGATATCGTGGCCACTTCTAAACGCTTCAATCATTTGTGCATCGCCACTCAAGGCCGCAATGATGCGCAATTCAATTTGCGAGTAATCCGCCGAAATCAGGATGTGATTCGCATCACGAGGGATGAAAGTCTTTCGAATTTCACGTCCTTTTTCTGTACGAATCGGAATATTCTGAAGGTTCGGATTGTTCGAACTTAGACGTCCGGTGGCTGTCACCGTCTGCATGAAGTTGGTATGAATTCGGCCATCGACACGATCAGTCAATGTTGGTAAGGGATCCACATAGGTGCTTTTCAATTTGCGCAACTGACGGTATTCCAAAATCATCGGAATGATTGGATGCGCTTTTTCTAGCTTGACCAACACATCCTCCGAAGTGGCATATTGCCCTGTCTTCGTTTTCTTCGCTTTGGGATCAATTTTTAAGTAGTCGAACAGCACTTCACCCAGCTGTTTTGGGGAATCCACATTGAAGTCTGTTCCTGCGGCATCGCGGATTGATTTCTCTAGGATCACCAAATGTTTCTCCAAATCAGCAGAATAGTCCTTAAGCGCCTGAACATCAATCGCAATGCCTTCTTGCTCCATGTCTTTCAACACTTCCACAAGTGGCATTTCCATGTTGTAAAACAACTCCTTCAGGTGTTCTTTTTGAATTTCTGGCTCAAAGGTCTTCTTCAATTGTAAGGTAATATCGGCATCCTCACACGCATAATCAGAGATTTCTTCTGGCTTTAAGTCGCCCATATTTCCTTGACCTTTCCCTTTTTTACCGATCAGTGTTTCAATCGAAACAGGTTGGTATTTCAAGTAAAATTCGGCTAAGAAGTCCATGCCCTGCTTTGATTCTGGGTTAATCAAATAATGAGCTATCATGGTATCGAATGTTGGTGCCGCCACATGAATTCCGTAGCGGTTTAGCACCTTCAAATCGTACTTTATGTTGTGTGCGATTTTTTCAATTGAGGTCGAATGGAACAATGGCTCAAACTCCTTCACGATGGATTTAGCTTCTTCGAAGTCCTTAGGTACGGCAACGTAAAATGCTTCACGTGCTTTGTAAGAAAACGACATCCCGACTAAATCGGCATGTAAAGCATCGAGATCAGTTGTCTCCGTGTCGAAACACACTTCTTTTTGCTGAAGTAGGATTTCCAACAACTCTTTTCGTTCCTCCGGGGAAGTGATCAGATGATAACTTGGTTTCTCGGTGGCAATGGTTTTGTACTCTGCTGTCGGTGTTGGATCTTGATCTACCAGCATGCTTTGCACACCAAACAAATCGAGCTGTGCGCTATCCCCCTTACTTTTAGACACTGGAGCTGCCGACGCTGTAACCACGATTTCTTCCCCGATGACGCGGCGCGCAAGATTTCGAAACTCAAGGTCTGTAAAGACATCTTTCACTTTCTCAGCATCCACATCGCACATGATCAACGCCTCCTCATCGAAATCTACTTCAAGGTCGGTGATGATTGTTGCCAACATTTTTGAAACGCGTCCTTGGTCGGCGAAGTTGATTACATTTTCTTGCTGCTTGCCCTTCAATTCGTGTGCATTCTCCAGCAACGCTTCCATCGAACCATACTTCTGGATCAAGGCCTTCGCGGTTTTTTCACCTATCCCAGGTATTCCGGGAATATTATCTGCTGAATCACCCCACAATCCAAGGATATCGATGACTTGCATTGGGTTTTCAACTTCAAACTTTTCGCACACTTCCTTGACACCAAGAATTTCGGGTGGATTCCCCATTCTTCCTGGCTTATAGATAAATGTATGTTCCGACACCAACTGACCGTAGTCCTTGTCGGGTGTCATCATGTACGTGGTATATCCTTTTGTTTCGGCGATTTTTGCAATGGTACCGATCACATCATCCGCCTCGTAGCCATTCACCTCCAATATAGGCACGTTAAAGGCCTCAACAATTCGCTTGATGGGTTGAATCATGTTGCGAATATCTTCAGGCATTTCCTCGCGATGTGCCTTGTACGCTTCGAAATCTGCAATGCGGTGCACGGAACCACCTGGCGGATCGAAAACCACAGCAAGGTGCGTTGGCTTCTCGGTTTTGATGATATCGATCAGCACATTGGTAAAGCCAAAGGCAGCAGAAGTGTTCTGACCCTTGGAATTGATTCGGGGATTTTTTGCGAAAGCAAAGTACGCACGATAAATCAACGCATACGCATCGAGCAAGAAGAGTTTTTTGTCAACGGATTTTGAAATCATTGTTTTCCCGAATTAATTGGATAGCAGAGTACAAAACTATTTTAAAATTTCTGTTTGCCGCATGAATGTTTGGGAAAGGTCAAGAAGATTTCATTTTTCTTTGTCTGCCTTGAACTCTGCGTGGTTGGTAGCCGCCAATTTTGACTCGCGCTGTGTGCTGCTGATGATGTCCCGAACGAGTAAGGTCAACTCACTTGCACGTACTTTAATATCGTCGCACTCATTCTCTCTGAGGTAATCAGTTTCGATGAGTAAATCAAGCCAATAGCCCGTTTCGGCACATTCTTTCTGAGCCTCGTACAATTTGCGGATGGACTCAGCCTTGGATTGGGCGTTGCTCGATTCACGCAATTTCGCACCTACGGAAGTACCTGCATGCATGAGTTGTTGACTCAAGGTGTACTCATTACGGTAGTGTAAGACCTTGCAAAGGTTGATGATGCCAACAGAAAATTCAAATGACTTGGCAATAAGGGGTGTGTCTTTCATGGTGAAGTGGTTTCAATAATACACCTCAAGGTAAGACTTTTATCCTAGAAATCAAATTGTAAACGGAATTATTCCAAGATCAACTCCAGCTTGTCCCTTCTTTTCCGTCTTTCACCACAATCCCTGCAGCTGCCAATCCGTCACGTATCCGATCGGAGGTCGTCCAATCTTTGTTCTCTCGGGCATGCTGTCGCAATTCAAGAACAAGATCCATCACGGGAGCAAGTTTTGAATCACTATTTCCAACTCCCGTATTGAGACCAAGGACATCATGCACAAATCCATTCAATTCATTGCGGAGCAACGTCAAGTCAGCGGCAGTGATTGTTTCTTTTCCGTCATTGATCAAATTGATATAGCGCACCGCTTCAAACAAGTTTGCAATTAAAATTGGCGTATTGAAATCATCATCCATGGCCGCATAGAAGGAATCAACAAGGGTTTGAACATCAAATGAAGAGTTTCCTCCAGTATTTATTTTCTCCATCAAGGCCATGGCGTCACTCAATCGAGCAAATCCTTTTTCTGCGGCATTCAATGAATCTTCGGAAAGGTCCAAGTTACTACGGTAATGTGCTTGCATCATGCAAAAACGAATCACATCTGGAGCAAAAGGCTTCGTAAACAAGGTGGTTGTCCCATCTACGATTTCTTTTGGTAAGAAATAGTTTCCGAAGGACTTGCTCATCTTTTGACCATTCACATTGAGCATATTTGCATGCATCCAGTACTTCGCTGGATTACAACCCAATGATCCACAGTTTTGTGCAATTTCGTCTTCGTGGTGTGGGAACTTAAGGTCCATACCGCCACCATGAATGTCGAAATGGGATCCGAGGTATTTGGTGCTCATTGCAGTACATTCGATATGCCACCCAGGATTTCCATCACCCCAAGGTGAACGCCATACCTGCATGTCGTCTGGATTGGATTTTTCCAAAGTGCGAAGTCGGCAAAAAACTGTTTTTCATCCTGCGCATTCAAAGTACGTGTCTCTTCAGCCAATTCATCAACCTTTCGTCCACTTAAAATACCGTATTCATATTTCTCGCTGTACTTTCTTACATCAAAATACACGGACCCATTCACCACATAGGCAAAACCATTGGCGATAATCTGTTCAATATGCTCGATTTGCTCCTGAATGTGTTGCGTTGCAGTCGGCTCAATGCTTGGTGGTAGTAAATTGTATAGGCGCTGCAATTCCTGAAACTTCACGTTGAACTTGTACACGATTTCCAAGGATTGCACTTGCTCAAGTCGTGCCGCTTTTCCAATGTTATCCTCAGTATTTCCCGCACTATTGGTGATGTGTCCGGCGTCGGTAATATTCCGAACATACTTCACCTGGTATCCCACATGCAGAAGATAACGGTAGATCATGTCAAAATTCATGAACGTACGCATGTTCCCCATGTGCGGCTCACTATACAATGTCGGACCGCAGACGTACATGCCAACGCGACCGTCGTGAATGGGTTCAAAGTGCTCTTTTTGACCTGAAAGGCTATTGTAAATGCTTAGTTTGCCCTGCCGATTGTTCATTGTGTGGGATTTTGGACAAAAGTAGTGTTTAGAATGAGAATTTAGAATTTGATCCTCGCGGAATTTGATGCCAAAGGCAATTTGATGCCTGCGGCAATTTGCGAAGCAATCAAATCGTGAATTGCGAAGCATCAAATTATAAATTACGAATTACGAGTTGGGGCCGTGAGTTTCGAATTGCGAGTTACGAGTTATTCACGAGTCTCTTGTCTTTCAGCGCAGCGGTCTTTTGTCTTAAGGATGACTTCAAGACGGATGGCGCACCTGAGCCACCAAAGTAATTCACTTGTCTTTTGTCCTTTGTCCTGCAGCGAAGCGGTCTTTTGTCCCTTAAGTAACAAAAGTCACCTTGCCACTCTTTCAAAGTCCTTACTTTCGTCAAACAAAATAAGAGAATCATGAAAAAAACACATTTACTAAGCCTGGTCATCCTGCTCGTTGCGTTCTTTCAGTCGTGCAATTCAAACTCACAATCTTCCAATACCGTTCAGAACATCGATCAAGCCGAGATGCTAAAGTTGATGAAAGATCCAAACGTTGTGGTGCTTGATGTGCGCACACCAATGGAGGTGAGTGGCGGATTTATCGATGGTGCGACATTATTCATTGATTTCTATAGCAGCGACTTCAAAACGCAGATTGCCAAACTCGACAAATCGAAGAAGTATATCGTCTATTGTCATGCGGGTGGACGTAGCGCCGAAGCAGCAGATATGCTGATTAAAAAAGGCTTTAAAAATGTTTATAACCTCGAAGGAGGAATCTCCAGCTGGACAGGAAAGACAAAGCGTTAAAATAAAATCTAAAAATAAAATGGTTATCAATTTGGGTCTGACAGGCAATGTCTTTCCCCGATACACAATTGCTTTGAATATGTCCGACGACATTGGTATAGCAACAAAGTATTGATTGAAAGTAGTTTCATCTGCTGCGTTGATACTTTAGGCATGTTTTGACCTTTTCCTGCGCAATGCACACACATCGTTGTTTTCGGGATGGCGCTTTAGATTATTCCTCCCCCTCCCTGTAAAAACAGAGCGAGAGTGAGAGTGAGAGCGGTTTACTTCGAGTGAAAATCTAAACAAGATTCGAGAGCGAGACAGCACAGAATTAGATTCTACACCTGACTCCCATGCTCCCCAACATTTTCCCGCAGAATCAGACCGTAAATCGGCGGTCATTTGTGCAGCAAGGCGGAGCAAATGAGATTCCTTGGGAAAATGAAAAACGCACTTTTTGTTCCTTTTTTTGCGTTAGAAAAAAGGAAGATAATTTACCTCCTCAACACCACTACCCTTTCCAACAATTCCTTCGCTTGCAGCGTATACGTCCCTGGCGCGATATTGCGGACATCGATGGATGTTGTCATTCCTGTAAATGTTCCATGTAGAATCACTCTGCCTGCAGCATCGTACATCGTGTATTCACCAATTAGTGGAGACGTACTTTCAATGTTGAGGATATCATTCGCTGGATTCGGGAAAATGCGGATTCCTTGCGCCAATTCACCCAACCCAGTAAAGCTCAAGGTCAGGTTCAAGGTGATGGTACTATCACATCCCACAGCATTCGTAAGCGTTTGCGTGTAGGTTCCTGACTGGGTGTATGTTTGACCATTGAGCGTATAAGAATCCATCGCCGATTCCGTGAGTGTTGATGCCGATGCTTCATTCACCGTAACAATCACCTCATCCGCGTTGGTGCAACCATTGGCATCCGTTCCAGAAACCGAATATGTAGCTGTGGCGATCGGGTTGAAGGCCACACCATTGCTCACGTTGTTGTTCCAAGCATATGTTGTTGCTCCTGTTCCTGAAAGCGTTACGGCAGCCCCTTTACAGATACTTTGGTCTGCGCCCGCGTTGACTGTTGGTAGTGGATTGACTGTGACTAGTACTTGATCCAAGTTTACACAACCGTTAGCATCTGTTCCTGTAACAGAATAGGTTCCAGATGTAGTTGGCGTAAATGCCATGGCGTTGCTGACGTTATTGTTCCACGCGTAGGCAGAAGCACCCGAAGCGGATAGAGTTACAGCTGTTCCTGCGCAGACACTTTGGTCGGCACCCGCGTTGACGGTTGGTAGAGCATTGACAGTTACAACAACTTGGTCTGTGTTTACACATCCGTTAACGTTTGTACCTGTTACGGTGTAGGTTCCAGATGTAGTTGGAGTAAATGCAATATCATCCATTACATTATTGTCCCATGCATAAGAAGTAGCACCTGACGCGGAAAGCGTAACAGCTGTTCCTGCACAGACACTTTGGTCGGATCCTGCGTTGACGATTGGTAGTGGATTCACTGTCACTTGCACTTGATCTGAGTTTGTGCAGCCAGTTGCATTTGTTGAACTCACAGTGTATGCAGTTGAAGTAGAGGGTATAAAAGAAATATTATTTAACACATTGTTATTCCAACTATACGTTGTGCCTCCAATTCCGCTTAATACTATTGCTTCACCATTGCATATATTCTGATCTGGTCCGCCAGAAATTACGAATGAATTTAACTGAGAATTATATAAATCGGTAATCTCACAAGCAGTAAGTGCACGATTCCAGATACCGATATCATCTAAAACACCATTAAGAAACGAATCACTTCCAGATCGACTTCGACCGAAATAGAATAAGCCACCAATTGCTGGTAAATTGATTGTTGTAAAGGTATTAATAAGAACACCGTTTGAATAGATTTTACAGGTATTATTTGCTGAAAAGGTACAAACAACATGTGTCCAGTTTTGTGGTGTGAGATTAAATCCACTCGTATATATCTGATATGTCCCTCCTGACCAAACGGCTAAAGATAAATTTGATCCACTATTACAATCGGTGAGAAACTCCCAAGACGAAGCATAAGCATCAATTATTGAAGAAAAACAAGCCGCTGAAGACAGTTTTACCCATGTTGAAACAGAAAAACTTGATGTGTGAGCCCGGTTTGTCTGAATAAAATCATTGACCCCATCAAAACTATACGCCTTATTCGCTACTCCAAATCGATCCGTGGTCAATGTCGCGCCATTCACCGTTCCATTGTTCCCATTGCCACTTTCATCATTCGCATTGCCATTGAAAGGCCACCAACCAACAAGTCCATTGGTTGGGACATAGCTTGGGACTTGGGCCAACGCTGTTGATAAAGCAATCGAGAAGATGTTTAAACATAGCAGAAGTAGTATTTTTTTCATTTTGATGGGTTTAATGCCCTCAAATATACCACAATAGCAAATATGTCATTGTTATTTCACACGCCAATGTGTCATTTTGCCACATGGGTAAGGGACAAATCCAAACCGATGCACTACTTCTAGACATTGCATAGAAGATCAAGCAGTTGCGGATGAAACGCTCCCTCGCCCAAGAAGATCAGTACGCTTCATGATTTGCTTGGGTGTTTTGGACGTGGGTTGAAGGAGTTTTTTTGAGGGTGGGTGTGGGTGATACGTCCACAAAACAGTCCCGAAGTTTCGGGACAAGACGTGAGTGTGCTAGCGAGAGTGGGAATTGTTCCTCCCCCCTTCCCCCCTCCAAAAGGGGGAGAAATCATACTTCGGGTTGAGAACTAACACAGAGGTTATGATCCTATTCGATACCGAAGTTAGAATTTGCAATCCTTGTTTAGGTTTTTACTAGGGTAACAATCCATCTCCCCCTTGGGAGGGGGATTAAGGGGGAGGATTTACATCCCCAGCCTTCAACACCTCTATCGCATCCATCAATCATTCATGTACCCCTGGAAATCGATTCAGCACAACGCCTTCTTCAAATCCCAGCGAGTACCCGGACCAACTCTTCCTCTCCTGCCGTTTGCAAAACCCTTGAAACCTCAACCCCTATGTTTTGCAGATATGCTGCCGTCGTTTCTCCCCATGCAATGACTCTTCCTGCTGGCTTGTCATTTTGCAGTAGAAAGGCATCAACGGAAGAGGGACTTGTAAAGACATATGCATCGCAATCCGGAACATCGACTGATTTCGCCATGGTGCGGTACACCACAACTTCTTCAACTTGATGTTCAGGAAGTTCTTTCGCGATGGTGTGTGCACTGATGTCGGAGCATGGAATCAACACGCGAAGTTCGCCTACGAAGGCGCAAAAGTCCAAAGCGACTTGCAATGGATTACCGGATTGATGACCAATGAATATTGGTGAATAACCCAAATCTGCTAGTTTTTGTGCTGTTTTTTGTCCTACACAAGCAATGGCTGCTTGGCTGGATGAGGCATGCGCATAATAAAACTCTGCCGCGCGAATGCTCGAAAAGAAGACAACATCGAAGGGATGCTGGACTTCGAAAGGAACTCCTTCAAATTTCAGGAGGGATTGTGCTCGAAAAGCGATATTTTGCTCCTCACAAAATTGGCGAAGCAAAGGCAGTTCCTCTGCGTTTTTTGAAATGAAAAGACTACTGATCGAGGGCTTCATTGCTGATCGACTTCAAGTCTTCGGCAATCATCTCTGCCAAACCATCCAATTCTTCCGCACGGTACTCGTACCAATCGGCACCGTCTTCCCAGTTGGTCGCATGTGAAACATACACAGCATGGTCTGTTGTGCAATACACACCAAGTGGCAATTGACATCCACCGTCCATTAGATTCAAGACCTTACGCTCCACAGCGATGCGCTTTTGCACCTCTAGGTGATTCATCTTTTGAAGAATCTCGAACAAGGCTTGATCGCCTTTACGGATTTGTAGGGCCAAGACCCCTTGTGCGGGCGCCGGGACAAATTCTTCAGGGTCAAGTACATGGAAATGAAACTCGGAAAGATCAATCTCCAAGCGGTCAACTCCTGCCTTGGCCAACAGGATCGCATCATAACCACCATCGCGCAGCTTTTGTATGCGTGTAGGAACATTGCCTCTCAAGTCGCGGATCTCCACATCTTCACGAAAGCGCACCACCTGTGACTTTCGGCGTGCGGATGAAGTACCAACAACGGCACCCTCTTTCAGCCCCCAATGTTGGGTTTCATCGACAGCGGACTTTGCAATGAGCAAGAGGTCAGATGGGTCTTCACGTTCAGAGACACACGCAATCAGGAGATCTTCGGGTGGTGTGGTTTCTAAATCTTTGTGGGAATGCACTGCCAAATCGACTTGGTTGGTCAACAAGGCATGCTCAATTTCTTTGGTGAAAAAACCCTTGCCCTCGAGCTTGTCAAAACTCAAGTGCTGAATGGCATCGCCCTGCGTTTTAATAATGGTAATATCTACAGAACAGCCCAGGTTCTCTAGCTGTTTACGGACATGGTTCGCTTGCCAAAGTGCAAGATCACTGCCGCGAGAACCAATTCGGATGTGTTGCATTAGTTGTTTTTTAAGAGGATTTCTTTTGCCATGATCATCGGCATGCTCATGTATTTTTTCTCCATGTAGTCAATCACCTTTTCTAAGGTTTCTTTCGACTGCGGGTCCATCGATTCAATATCATTTTTAAACACCTGATTCAAGGCATTGGATTTAATCTCCTTCACCTTTTCAGGTACTTCACGCATGGCCAATTCTACCGCGCGCATTTTTTCGATGCGGCGAAATTCAATCAAGGCCTCGTGAATGATTTCTTCGACGTGAATGATTTCCTTCGAACGCTCTTTCAAATTTTCGTTAGAGATCTTTTGCAGAACCTCCACAGAAATATGTGTGACAGGATGTTCCTCAAGAATGGCTGGATGTAAGTCCTGTGGCAAGGCGATATCAATCACCACTTTGCGGTTCGTTTCTCCTGCCAATAATGTCGTGTACAAAGCGGGTGTAATGATGTGCGTATCGGCACCTGTACAAGCAATGATGACGTCAAAACCTTCGGTATAATTTTCCAATGCCGACAAAGGCAAAGCACGGCCATCGAGGTCTTTTGCCAATTGTTCTGCTTTCACCAAAGTACGGTTAAAGACAACGAATTTCTTGAAGCCATGTTTCTTCAAAAACTTACTCATGTTGGTGTTTGTCACCCCAGCACCAATAATCAAGAAGCGTGCGTCCAATGAAATATTCATGTCGCGCAGTTTGTGATAGGCGAGAGAAACAACGGATACCGGTTTGGTGGCAATTGTCGTTTCAGTATAGACACGCTTCGCTGTTTCAATCGTATGGCGCAACAAGATGCGGATGAAATCTCCTGTCAAGCCATTTTTCTTGCACAACTCAAAAGCATTGCGGACCTGTGTAATGATTTCTCGTTCGCCTACAATCATGGAATCGATGGACGATGCCACAGAAAGAAGGTGTTCAACGGCCGACAATCCACGATGGATTTCTGCATTTTCCGCAAATAAGGAAATTTGTTCCGCGCTTAGCTCAGGATACAAACGAGAAAACAAATCTCTGAGGAATGATTCACTTACATTTTGAGAGGTACAGAAGGAAAATTCTACGCGGTTGCAGGTCGAAAGAAACATGAATTCATCCATGTGGAGGGACGATTTCACGGGACTCAGGCGCTCACGTTGATGTTCTTCGGCAATATGCAATACACCAATGTCCTGAACGGATAAATTGCGATGCGTATAGGCGATGATGTAAAAGTGCTCCTTCACTGTCCCTCTTTCTAGGTGCAAAAGTGCACACACAATGTATCCGTTGTGTCATAAAACTGTCATTTCGGATAATTTAGAAACGATATAAATAGTTTTCGGGAGAGTTGTTAGCGCTCTCATCTTGTCCAGATACTTTAGGGCTCTTTCACAGCATCCTTTTTCCGACAGGTGATTTTTTGATCACGCCATTTCATAAAATCTTATCGTCAAGCAAGAATTTGATCCTAAACCATTTCGAAGACGATTACAGTCTTAACATCCTGAAATCTTGTCGTCTTGATATCTTATCGTCTTGATATCTTATCGTCTTGATATCTAAACCCCCTGCCCTTGATTTCCCAACAATCTACTACGCCACTTCACCAATCCTATGACCGAAAATACCATGTAAATCAAGAATAGCAGCGCGGAAACATACAAGGCTTGAGAACCATACAAATAGAATGAAAACGCATCAATGACTAACCAATAATACCAGTTCTCAACGACTTTTTTAACGGATAAAAATGTAGCTGTCAACGAAAAGACAGTAATCCCAGCATCTAAATAAGGATTTACTTGGGCGGTGCGCAAATCGAAAAACAAGCCCACCACAAACGAAAGCAAGATGCCAATTACCATGAATACCATGTGATTTTTCAAGCGCCATCGAATGGGGATCCAGTCCTCCACACTGCGCTTCGACCATGTAATCCAACCGTAAATTCCCATTCCCGCATAAAAAAGTTGCAAGATGGATTCAAGAAAAAGATCCGTAGTAAAACACACATAGACATAGGCCAATGAGCTAATTAGCGCGCTCACCCACGCCGCCGTTCGTTCCCATGCCATGAACACCACGTAGAGCACGCCGAAAGTAAAGGCAATCCATTCCATAACACTGGTGGAGGCAAAAATGCTGAGGACATGCTGAAGGAAACCGGACATGGCACGAAGGTCGAAAAAAGCAGTGAAAATATCGAATAAAATTCGAAGACCTTGAGTAAAGTAACTTTTTATTTCAGGCTTCGTTTGACAAAAAGACAAAACAACAAAATCAAAGACAAATGAAACTTATACTCACCACAGCAGTCCTTTTTTTAACACTTTCGTTAAATGCCCACGAGCGCAACCAAGGTGTTACAAAAAGGAATCAGACAGAGGTCAGCAAGCGCGTTGACAAAAAGAAACGAAAGAACAAAAAGCGCAAGAAGGCATGCAAACGATGGGCACGTCATTGCTACGCCGGATAAAGCGCAGACCACCATAGATCAAGCGGGAGAAGAAATTCTTCCGCTTTTTTTGTGTCAATTCATTCAATAGTCACCACGTGACATGTATCTTTAGAAAAAACTTCGATCCATGGCCAAAGTGCGTTCTGCTTATTTCTGTCAAAACTGCGGATATGAAACCCCTAAATGGTTGGGTAAATGTCCTTCGTGCGCCGAATGGAACACGTTTGTGGAAGAGGTGATCGAGAAGAACATTCCTTCAGTAGTGGCTTTTTCCACCTCATCGCGAAACGCCAAACCTCAAACCTTACAGTCCATTGAAAAGCAAGAACACGAGCGTGTTTACTTGAAAGATGCTGAATTGAACCGAGTACTTGGTGGTGGATTGGTACCTGGATCGTTGATACTTTTTGGGGGAGAGCCTGGCATTGGAAAATCTACACTGTTGCTGCAAGTGGCTGTTGCGGAAACTGAACTTCGAGTGCTTTATGTATCAGGGGAAGAAAGTGAGCAGCAAATCAAGATGCGGGCTGAACGTGTAGGTACGTTGAATCAACAGTGCTATATTCTCACCGAAACCAATATTCAAAACATCTTCAAGCAAGCGGAGGAAACAAATCCAGAATTGCTGGTAATCGACTCCATTCAAACGCTTTATTCCTCACAAATTGAAAGTTCACCCGGTAGCATTTCACAAGTGCGCGAATGTACTGCCCAACTATTGCGCTACGCCAAACAAACAGGCGTTCCCGTTTTCTTGATTGGACATATCACCAAAGAGGGTTCATTGGCAGGACCTAAAGTGCTCGAACACATGGTAGATGCCGTGCTTCAATTTGAAGGCGATCGAAATCACGTGTATCGCTTGTTGCGTTCAATGAAAAATCGCTTCGGTAGCACAAATGAATTGGGCATCTATGAGATGATTGGCAGCGGACTTCGTCAAGTGGAGAATCCTTCTGAAATTCTAATTACCAACACCGACAACTCACTCAGCGGAATTTCCATCGCAGCAACCCTTGAAGGGATTCGTCCAATGTTGATTGAAGTACAGGCCCTTGTTAGCACTGCCGCATACGGAACCCCTCAACGCTCATCGACTGGTTTTGACAGCAAACGATTGAACATGCTCCTTGCGGTGATGGAAAAAAGATGTGGATTCAAACTCGGCGCAAAAGACGTCTTTCTGAACATTGCGGGTGGAATTAAAGTCGATGACCCAGCGATTGATTTGGCCGTGGTCGCAGCAGTACTTTCGTCCAATACTGACTTACCTATTGACAACAAAACTGCACTCTCTGCCGAGGTTGGACTTTCGGGTGAAGTGCGTCCGGTAAACCGAATTGATCAACGCATTTCAGAAGCGGAGAAATTAGGATTCGAGCGCATCATACTCTCCAAATATTGCAAAGGAATCGAGCAGAAAAATTACAAGATTAAACTTGTTCCATGTGGTAAATTGGATGAAGTGGTAAAGGAGCTTTTTACCTAGTAAGATCGGATTAACTCACCAGATAAAACGCAATGCCTACGGGTACCATTGTTGCATCCAGCCCAGCGTAAAAGACATCCTTTCGGTCTTCCTTTGTGGCGAAAATAAACACCGCCGTAATCACGTAACTTGGAATCAAAAGGAACATTAACCAAGAATTTTGATTGATCTTTGCGATTATCATTACAGAAACTACCAAAAGTAGCACTGCCAACCAACGGGATTTTCCGACGCCTAGCACCATAGGAATAGTATCTTGCGTTGTTGCGTCCAGAGACAAATCTCGAACATCGAAGGGAATGGTCAGTGCTAAGAAGTAACAAAAGAAGGCAAGTGCATACGCCATAAAATCTAGTGTGAAATGCATCGAATTTAGTTGAGGAAATACAACGAGAGTTCCGGTCCAAACAAGCGCAACAAGCGGCGCTTTGAGCAGGGAAATTTCACGCAAGCGAAATGAGAAAATGGGGACAACATACCATATCGAAAAGAGGGATCCTATGCCAAGCAAAATGTATTGACTGAACGTCAGATTCAACATCCTTAAGCACAGTAGCAGCAGCATAAACGAAATGAAGAATACCATTTTTACAAGTGTTTTATTTTTCGCGTACCAGTCATTCATTTCCGGTTGACTAAGCTTCCGTTCGCACTTGTAGATGCGGTGTGCATTGTAAACGCTACAAACAGAAAAGGTGATTAAACCAGAAAAAATGAGGGCATCATCTTGGTCTAAAAAACTACTCCAACCAAAGGCCAAGACTCCCGCTCCCAGTGCCACAAAGAAATTGATGCGGTACAGCTGCAAAATTATTGTCCTCATTTCGCAGGGTAAGTGAGCGCATTAAATACCTGTTCAACTGAAATTTGCTTCACGCAGAGACATTTTTTACCTTTCTTGCATTGGGGACAATCGGCATCTTTCACAAGCACGACTACGTCCTTACCAATGGGTTGCCATCTACCAGGGTGAATCGGCTTTCGAGGAGAATAAAGTCCAACGGCGCGTGTTCCACAAACTCCGGCGATATGCAAGGGTCCCGTTGAACAAGCCACTAACGCATTCACCTTTGAGATCAGCACGATCAACTCCGACAAAGTCAATTTCCCCGAGAGGTCCACTACACGTTCATGCACAGGGATCATTGCGCGAAACTGTTCACCTTCTTGCTGTGTTCCTGTAAAAAACACTGTTGTTCCTTCATTAGCCAAGCCAATCGACAATTCCATGTAGCGTTCCAAAGGCCACTCTAGGGCGCTTCCTTGCGACTTTGGATGGAGGATCACTGTATTTGAAGAAGCATTGAGTATTTCGTTCACCTCTTGCGGTAAATCAACGGAAACAGGCTTAAAGGGACTTCCATATTCCTTAACCTGCTCCATCGAAGGAATCTCGGTCAACCCAAATGGGCGAAGCAATTCGAAATTCAACTGGGCTTCGTGTAAATCAGAACGTTTGCGCGTAAAATTGACCCGATGATTGCAGGTCAACAGGTGAAATCCACGGTGAGAAGTGCCAATCCGCATGGGGATTTTAGCCTTTTTAGCCAATGAAGCTATTTCTTTCACGGGAAAAACATGGACAATCGCATCTGAACTTAACGAAGCGAACCGCGCTACCTTTTCGGCACTTGGTAAGTTTTCAATTTCTTGCCAATCCACGAATTCATCAACGGCTGAATAGCAATCCACCACAGGTTTCGTGTAGGACTTACCAAGGAAGATTATCGTACAACTCGGAAACTGCGACTTCAACCACGCGCACAAAGGCAAGGTCAAGATCACATCACCAATGCTATCCGTTCGCGAAATGAGTATTCGTTGTATATCATGCGGCATTTTCACGATTCAATCTCCTTAATTCTTTATATTTCAACACATTTGACGCGGCAGAGATTGTTGCAATCTTCCAACCCATGGCTCCGTCCATAATTCCCAATTTAATGACATACATCGCTAAAAATCGTCCTGCCGCACTCAAATAAGGTTTCAAAATCCCTGCTTTTTTCCCTTGTTGAAACATCTTCTTTGCGGTAAGTAATGAATACTTATCTGCTCGCTGTCGGTGCTCCACAAAGTTGTAGTAGGAATAATGTTCCAAGTGACCAATGAGCTGTTCGACATCCAACGATTGTTCAAAAGCCAATTCTTCGTGGACAAATTCACCCACCCACTTTGTTCCTATACGGGGGAATAGCCGAACTTTAACGTCTGGATACCATCCCGAATGACGGATCCATTTCCCACAATAGTTGGTCAAGCGATTCAAACTATAAACCTTCTTATCGTTAGAATCCTTGATGCGATTGATTTCCTTTTGAAGGGCTTCATCTAGGGCTTCATCGGCATCGATAGAAAGGATGTAATCGCTCGTTGCCAGTGAATTGATATAATTTTTTGACGCAGAATATCCTGCCCACTCTTTCACACTTACTTTCGCTCCAAGGGATATGGCAATTTCAACTGTACGGTCCGTTGAATGAGCATCAAGCACCAAGATTTCATCCGCCACAGGCAATAATGAACGAATACACCGTGCGATGTTCCGTTCTTCATTGAGTGTTATGATGGTGGCACTGATTGTCATTTATCGAGCTCTACGCTTTTCAAGATGGCTTGAATCTCACGCAATGGGTGCGTCCAGCTGGTGGTTGACGGTGCATCCACATACCCACTCACACAGACCATTTTTTTTCGGGTTGGATGAACAAAGTGGAAGGACCAAAAAGCACCACCAGTGCTTCGAATTGGCCGGCCTGTAAACACAAACATGCCGCGCATTTCATAGCCTTTTACGTTGCCTTTTTGATTGCGCATTGTATTTCCCTCGGGATACACCATTTTCGTATATTGAGTTCCCATGTACAAGCCCTCCGTCTCATGAGGCACATTGTATTTCAACATCGTATCTCTGGCCATCAAGAGGTTTTCCAGAATAAACTGGCTCGAGTCTTTGAAATCATATTGATAAATCATCAGACCTGAATACACGGTTCCTTCATCTTGTGTTCCTGTGCCCACAAATTCAATCGGACGTGATGCGCTTGGGAATTCTACGCGGTAAAAATTCGCTCGTTTTGTGACAATTTTCGCCCCATCTGGTAAAGCCAATGTTAATCCAAAATTCTTCTTTATTTCCCGATCCACATTCACATTCTCTTCACTTCTAAAGTTCTTAAGGATGCGCTTCCACTCCATCTGGTCGAATTCCGCATGCACCGCATCTAGTCCCTCTGCACATACAGACAACACCTGGTTATAATCTCTTCCAATGATGTCAATCACGATTTGCCCATGCGCCCAGACATTCATGCGTTTCTCAATGCGCGCTTTTTCGCCTTTGAATGCTGGATCTATCGTAATGAAAAGCGTATTTCTAAATCGTTTTACCCCCTGATCAAACAACTCAGGAGTTTTATGCACCAACTCAAAAGTGGCTACATCTGGAAAATACGGCATAATCCAACGAGTAAGCCCAGTGTCGAGGTAATTCTTGATTTGAGAATCCCAAATTCCGTTATCACACACTACGAGAATTTCTCCAATGTTTCCGGTAACAGTAAGTCCTTGGGAGGAAAAGCGTTTCGTATTTACTTCGCATCCCGCAATAAATAGCAGGGAAAATGCAGCGAAGAGTAGGATCAATCGTGTTTTCATGGTCTATTTTTTTTTGCGGCGCAACTGCAATGATCGGGCTACTTATTTCACTCGAAGACGCTGACCGACCGTCAGTTTATTGATATTCACCCCAGGGTTCAGTTTTGACAACTGTGCTTGTGATAAACCATGGCGTTGTGCAATCTTTGAGAAAGTATCCCCTGACCGAACACTGTAGTATTTCTTCGCCGGTGGTGGAGGTGTTTGTTGCTGGGATTGGGTTTGAGTTGTTCCACCAGGACCTGTGAGCAATTGCAATCGCTGTCCAACATAAATATTCGTTGTCTTTAAGGCATTCCACTCCATGATTTTTTCAATAGTGACGCCGTATTTTGTAGCAATGGAATTCATTGTTTCCCCCGAACTTACTTTGTGATAAATATAATTTGCGGCTGGTGTCGGTGAGTTACCGCCGGCAATTGTATCCGAAGAATCCGCTGGAGTGGGTGTCAATTGTATGGGTTGAACGACAACTGTCGCATGCAAGGATTTTTCCAAGGCATAGAGGCTATCTTCAAGACTCACAAGCAATCCAATTTTTTCAAGTGGACCTGTAATGCATTGATTGGGCTGAGTATGGGGAATGTATGATGTTTTATACACTGGGTTCAATGCTTTGATTTCCTCTTGATCCCACTTTACCAATTGAGAAATAGTGGCCATGTGCAACCCTTGAGAAAGACACATCGTGTCCAATTGTGCATTATGAACCTTTGCTTCAACGGGAACAATGTTGTGTTCTGTGTGGTAATTCAACAAGTATGCGGCAGCGATAAAATTTGGAACATACCCTTGAGTTTCACTCGGTAGGTAGGGCCTTACCTCCCAATACGTCGTTTTATTTCCACTGCGTCGAATGGCCTTATTCACATTTCCTGGTCCCGCATTGTAGGCCGCAAGCACCAAGTTCCAGTCGCCATAAATTCCATACAACTGTCTAAAATAGCGGCAAGCTGCATCGGTGGATGCCACGGGATCCATGCGTTCATCGATGTACGAGTTTTCTTTCAAGCCAAAATATAAGCCCGTTCGATACATGAACTGCCATAGGCCTAGCGCTCCAGCACGAGACTTCACCTGTGGACGCAGACCACTTTCGATAACTGCGAGGTATTTCAATTCTATAGGCAATCCATATTCAGCCAGTTTTTCTTCAAAAAGATCAAAGTATAAGGCAGATCTTCCCAACACAACCTTGGCAAATCCACGTCTATTTTGTGCGAAGAAACGAATCGTAGAAAGTGTTATCGGGTTGCAATCCAAATGAAAAGGACTCATTTCATTCATTTTGTCCAAGCGTTCACAGTACACCTCATCGGTGAATGATGGAACTGTCCCTGATTCATAATTCAACAACGCCATGATGGAATCATAATTCTTTTGCCCTGCATAATCGGCATAAAACAAGCGCAAACTTTGTTCTACTGTGTTGATGAAAGCATCGGTATTCAAGGAATCTGATGGGCGCACCAAGTGAGCAGGACGCTGAGCAGTGGCGCTCAAAACAGCGCCAAGCAAGAAGAAGATTCCTATCAACTGACTTCTCATCCGGCGAATTGAGTTAAATATGATGAAAAATCGAGCAACTCTTTTTCTGCAAAATGTGTTGCCATCAATTGCAATCCATACGGCATTCCATCACTGTGTGTCCCAAAAGGGATGGAAATGGCAGGATTACCTGTAAGGTTGGCATGAACGGTAAAAATATCTTGCAGGTACATTTGAATTGGGTCCTTTACGGCGTTCAAATCAAATGCTGTTGCCGGTGTTGTCGGCATCAATACCAAATCGTAGGATTGGAAAATTTCATTGGTCTTATCCCGCAAGACGCGACGAACTTTTTGTCCTTTGGTGTAATAGGCATCATAATAGCCATGAGAAAGCACAAAGGTTCCCGTCATGATGCGTCGCTTTACTTCAGGACCAAATCCCTCCGTTCGTGACTGTTTATATGTAGCCTCCACCCCTTGTGCTATTGCGCTGCGGTGACCAAAATGCACACCATCAAAGCGCGACAAATTAGATGACGCTTCGGCTGTTGTTAAGACATAATACGTTGGCACCATGTATTCCAAGTACGGAAAAGACACCTCTTCTACTTCGTGACCTTCGGCTTTTAATGTCCCGATGAGCCCGCGTACCTTTGCTTCAATTTCGGAATCCATCCCATCCATTTCAAGGGTTTCCTTGATGACAGCGATCCGCTTTTTCCCTGGTGATGAACACTGTGTATATGCATCCACCGGGCGAGATGACACTGTTGAGTCAAACTCATCCTTTCCGGACATGATTTCGAGAAGCAAGGCGGCGTCTTCCACATTGGTAGTGATTGGACCTATTTGATCAAAAGAGGAGGCATAGGCAATTAAACCATGACGGCTGATGCGGCCATAGCTCGGTTTCAATCCAACGGTCCCTGTAAACGATGCGGGCTGACGAATTGAACCACCAGTGTCGCTACCAAGCGCTGCGGTGCACAACGCGGCTGCAACTGCGGCTGCGGATCCTCCCGAAGAACCACCTGGCACTTTGTCTGTATTTAATGGATTTCTGACTGGACCAAACGCCGAATTTTCATTCGAGCTTCCCATGGCAAATTCATCACAGTTGAGTCGACCAATAATAATGGCATCCTCGTCAATGAGTCGTTGCACGGCAGTCCCTGTAAACAGTGATTCGAACCCTTGAAGGATTTTAGATGATGCACTGACTTTGTGCCCTTTATAGCACAAATTATCTTTAAGCCCGATGATCATTCCTGCCAAACGTCCTTGCGTTCCAGCAGCGATTTTCTGATCGACTAAGCGGGCTTGTTCGCGGGCAGAATCTTCAAACACTTCCAAGAAAGCATTCAATTCAGCGTGGGCATGTATTCGGGTGATGCTTGTTTCAACGAGGTCAAAAACAGAAACACCCGAAGCAAGCGCAGACTTTACTTCAGCGAACGAATTGTACATAAGCGTGATTAGTTATTCTTTTCTTCGGTCTTTTTTTCCTCTTCAGGATTGGTTTTCGAAGCATCTTTGAACTCCTTCACCCCTTGACCCAAACCTTTCATCAGTTCAGGAATTTTTTTACCTCCAAAAAGTAATAGTGCTACTGCAAGGATTGCAATAACCTGCCACGGACCGAATACACCCAGTATCATCATAATAAATTTTTGTCTGTCAAATGTAGAGAAAAGTGCCCATTTCTGTTCGTACTATTTCCCTAATTCTGTTAATTAATATAAATGAGTGCCGGAGAGCTTAGAGCTTTCTTGCAACTTCCACTTCTTCAAATGCTTCGATGATATCACCCATCTTAATGTCGTTGAACTTATCGATGTTCAATCCACACTCATAGTTGTTTTTCACCTCTCTCACGTCGTCTTTGAAACGCTTCAACGAACCAAGTGTTCCGGTATGAATCACGATACCATCGCGGATTACGCGGATTTTCGATGAGCGTTTGATAATACCGTCAAGTACATAACATCCTGCGATTGTTCCCACACGTGTGATATCGAACGTTTCGCGAACTTCTGCCGAACCGATGATTTTCTCTTCGATATCTGGAGAAAGCATTCCTTCCATTGCCGACTTAATCTCTTCGATCGCCTTGTAGATGACAGAGTACAGACGGATATCGATTTGCTCGTTTTCTGCAAGTTTTCGGGCAGCCAATGATGGACGTACCTGGAAACCGATGATGATCGCATCTGATGCAGACGCCAAGTTGACATCGGCCTCAGAAATTGCTCCAACACCTTTGTGTACGATGTTGATTTGAATTTCCTCTGTAGAAAGACGCAACAAGGAATCAGAAAGTGCTTCGATTGATCCATCCACGTCACCTTTCACGATGATGTTCAGTTCCTTAAAGTCACCAATCGCCAAACGACGACCAATTTCATCCAACGTTATGTGTTTCGTCGTACGCAGGCCTTGTTCACGGTAAAGTTGTTCGCGTTTCGATGCAATTGACTTCGCTTCACGCTCATCATCCATCACATGGAACTTATCTCCGGCGCTTGGTGCACCATTGATTCCGAGTACAGAGATTGGTTGTGAAGGTCCCGCCACCTTTAAGATATGGCCATGTTCGTCATGCATCGCACGCACACGACCATAATTTCGTCCAACAAGGATTACATCTCCAATTTTCATTGTTCCAGCTTCCACCAACATGTTGGTTACGTATCCTTTTCCTTTGTCCAAGGAAGATTCAATCACTGTACCAACGGCATTTTTGTTCGGATTTGCGCGTAGGTTCAACATTTCTGCCTCAAGCAATACCTTATCGAGCAAGGCATCGATGTTGAGGTTTTGTTTCGCTGATATTTCTTGACACTGATATTTTCCACCCCAATCTTCCACAAGGATATTCATTTGTGAAAGCTGCTCACGAATACGCTCCGGGTTTGCCCCTGGCTTATCGATTTTATTGATGGCAAAAATCATCGGCACCCCTGCGGCTTGCGCATGGGAGATTGCTTCTTTTGTTTGTGGCATCACGTCGTCATCCGCTGCAACAATGATAATTGCAACGTCAGTCACTTGAGCACCACGTGCACGCATGGCGGTAAAGGCTTCGTGACCCGGTGTATCTAGGAAAGTCATCTTGCGACCATCCTTCAATGTCACCGAGTAAGCACCGATATGCTGAGTGATTCCTCCTGCCTCGCCTTCAGTGACATTGGCATTACGGATTTTATCGAGCAATGACGTTTTACCGTGGTCAACGTGTCCCATCACCGTGATGATTGGTGGACGTGCAACCAATTCATCTTCGCTATCTTCTTGCACAGGGATAGATTCCTGTACTTCAGCACTTACAAATTGTGTTTCATACCCAAACTCATCGGCTACGATTTGGATGGTTTCCGCATCGAGACGTTGGTTGATGGATGCAAAAATTCCCAACGACATGCACGCCGAGATTACCTGTGTAGGTTGAACGCTCATCATAGAGGCCAATTCCGACACCGTTACGAATTCTGTCAGCTTCAGGATTTTTTCATCCATTTCAGCTGCCATCTGTTCTTCATGGCGGCGTTGCGCTACGTTATCACGTTTCGCACGTCTATTTTTAGATGCTTTTGACTTCCCTCCTTGAGTAGAAAGACGTGCCAAGGTATCTTTAATTTCTTTTTGGATATCGCGTTCCGTGATCTCCGGTTTATCGAATTTCCCACCTGGTTTTTTCGCGCCAGGTTTTTGTTGACCACCTCCTTGCGTATTGGTATTATTTCCACCACCAGCATTTGGTGTTTCCACCTTTTTAATCCGCTTCCGTTTCTTGCGCGCATCCGCAGATTCCTCATGCGGCTTTGAAGAAGTTTTTGGCTTTTCTACTGGAAGCTCTATACGTCCGAGTACGGTTGGTCCAGAAAGCACTTTGCGTTCAGCGCGTATTGTTTCAATTTCTTTTGGCGCCACTTTTTCCTCTTCCACTGGCGGAACAACTTCCTTCACTTCAGCTTTTGGAGGAGTTACAGGCGCTTGCTTTGGCTCTTGCTTTGGCTTGTTGATTTGGTCTAAATCAATTTTCCCAACCACCTGCACTTTCACTTCAGATTCCGCATGAATTTTCACAGTTTCTGGTTCAACTACTTCGGGTTTTTCTGGCGTTGGTTCGGGCTCTGGTGTGGCAATAAGAACTGGTTCAGAGGCAACTTCAACAATTGGTTCTGACACAGCAACTGGTGCCTTTTCAACAATTTGTTCCTCAGCAAGCTTTGCCGCAGCAGACTCTTCTGGAGTGCGAGAATCACGAATAGAAATTGTTTCGCGCTTCTCTCTGCGCAGACCTGAACCTTTGGATTGTTCTTTCAACGTTTGATCATCCGCAAACTCTTTTTGCAGAATTTCATAATGCTCCGATTCCAATTTGGTGTTCGGATTGTTTTCGATCTTTACGCCTTTGGATTCAAGGAATTCAACAAGCGTAGTGACCCCAACATTGAGTTCACCAGCTGCTTTTCCTAATCTTATTGGTTTTCCTGCCATAGTATTGTATGCGTAATCAATTCGTTAATTTTTGGGAATTTATTCAAATTCTGCCCGTAAAATTCTAAAGACTTCTTGGATTGTTTCCTCCTCAAGGTCGGTACGTTGCACCAAGTCATCGATACCTATTTCCAACACAGATTTCGCTGTATCACATCCGATTGCCTTCAATTCATCAATAATCCAGCTATCGATTTCATCACCGAATTCTTCCAGATCAACATCTTCCACATCCACTTCACCTTCGCGATATACATCTAATTCGTACCCTGAAAGTTTCCCTGCTAGTTTAATGTTGTTACCCCCTTTTCCAATCGCTAATGACACTTGGTCTGGCTTCAAGAATACTTTCGCTCGCTTGTCCTCTTCATTGATTTCAATAGAAGAAATTTTGGCTGGAGATAGCGAACGTTGAATCAACAACTGCGCATTGTTTGTAAAGTTGATGACATCAATATTTTCATTTCTCAATTCACGAACGATACCATGAATACGTGAACCTTTCATTCCAACGCAGGCCCCTACAGGATCTACGCGGTCATCATACGATTCTACAGCTACTTTCGCACGCTCTCCTGGCTCACGAACGATGCGCTTAATGGTAATCAATCCATCAAACACCTCAGGAACCTCTAACTCAAACAAGCGCTCCAAGAATTCTGGTGCCGTACGAGAAAGAATAATCACTGGCGAACTGTTGCGCATGTCCACTTTCGCAACAACTGCGCGGACGGCCTCCCCTTTCTTGAAGTAATCCGAAGGAATTTGCTCTGATTTTGGAAGAATGAGCTCATTGCCTTCATCATCCAACACCATAATTTCTTTTTTCCACACTTGATACACCTCACCTGTCATGATTTCACCTACACGCTCTTTGTATTTCTTATACAAGTGGTCTTTCTCCAACTCCATGATTCTTGAAATCAAGTTTTGGCGCAATGAAAGGATGTTTCTACGACCGAAGTCAGCAAATTTAAATTCTTCCGTTACCTCCTCACCGATTTCAAAATCCGGTTCAATCTTAATGGCATCAGAGTATGCAATCTCCGTGTTTGGATCTTCTACCTCTCCGTCATCAACAATTTCTTTGTTCAAGAATATTTGCACGTCACCCTTATCGATGTTCACGATAATATCGATGTGCTCGTCCGTATTGAATTTCTTTTTTAACATCGCACGGAAAACGTCTTCCAATACGTGCTGCATCGTTTGTTTGTCGATGCTTTTCAATTCTTTGAATTCCGAGAACGATTCAACTAATTCAAGGCTGTTCATGTTCGCTGTTTATTTAAATGTAATGATAATTTTCGCTTCTTTTATTTCACTAAAGAGGTGGTTAGATCGCTCCACCACCAATTCTTTTTTCTTTTTTCCTTCAATCTTTTCTTTGCGCTCTTGCTCTACAGTAATTCCACTTTCTGAACATTCTACGAGTTTGCCTTCCGTCTTTGTTCCGTTCACCAGCACCAATTTTAGGTCTCGGCCCACGTTTTTCTCGTACTGTGCCAAGACGCGTAGTGGCTTATCTAAGCCTGCGGACGACACATGCAATTCAAAGTCCTGCTCCTCACGATCAAGGTTGTGCTCTATGTTTCGAGAAACTGACATGCAATCCTCGACACTCACGCTTCCCATCGTTTTATCGATTTCCAAATGAATGACATTCGAGGCAGACACTGTAAGCTCCACGATATACAATCCATTCCCCAAGTGCGCCATGCGCTCCTCGGCCAATTCTTGTATTTTTTTCTTTGCAATCATGTTTGACAAAAAGAGGGGACTTTCGTCCCCTCGTTCTTTACTGTTGTCTTCAAATGTGGCACAAATATACAACCTTATTTCTGAAATCCAACATTTTCAATGAATTTCACACGAAACACGCTTCTTTTTTCTGAAATTTGTCAGAAAACCGATGCTCGTAGAAATTGAAAATAAGATCGTTTCCACCCAACTTTTTGAAGAAAAATTTGTGTGTGACCTCAACGCATGTAAAGGGGCTTGCTGCGTGCAGGGTGACGCTGGGGCTCCTTTAACTTTTGAGGAGGTTGATATTCTTGAAGACATCTACGACGATGTGAAACCATACATGCGCCCCGAGGGAATCGCTGTAGTCGAAGAATCTGGTGTTTTCTATTTAGACCGCGACAACGAACCTGTAACTTCTCTTGTAAATGGTGAGGAGTGTGTGTTTGTGTACTTCGATGACAAAGGAATTGCCAAGTGCGCGGTGGAACAAGCACATGCAGAGGGAAGGGTTTCTTTCTTAAAGCCGATTTCATGTCATCTATACCCCATTCGCGTGAAGAAATTTGATGATACGGTTGCCTTAAACTACAACGAGTGGTCAGTGTGTGAACCCGCTTGTGCATGTGGTGAGGCACTTAATGTTCCAGTCTATCGCTTTTTAAAAGGACCAATTGTCCGCGCCTTCGGAGAAACTTTTTTCAAAGAATTAGAAATTGTTGATGAGGAATTAAAAAAAGAGGGGGGGCGATAAAACACCTGCTACGTTTCAATTCTTCGTTCTACTTCTAACAGTCTTGCTTGCAGTTTATTCGACCCTGATTGGACCACATTACTCTAAAAGCCCCTTTTTCAGCGGTTTTTACGTTTAGAAATTCTAAGTTATTTTAATACTTTTTTAATTGTTCAAAAAGTGTGGTATTGATATATAGTGTTTCCTTCCATACCTTTTTTGACTGAAGAACTCCAATATTCTCAAGTGCCTTGAGGTATTTTGCCGCAGTAATACGTGAGATTGACAATCGATTTTCCAAATACTCACTCTTACTGTATGGGTGCTCAAATAGTAATTCAATCAATTCTTTACTGTAGATCTTCGGAATCTCCATTCTTGTCCTTTCCTTAGTCAGTTCAAAAAGCGTATTAATTTCTGTAATCTGGTTTATTGTCGCGTGTGCAGTTATTTCAACTCCTTTCAAAATATAAAGAATCCAGTCTTCCCATTTATTATTCGTTCGCACCTCTTGGAGTAGTCGATAATATTCTGACTTATTTTCAATGATGTAACCGCTAAGAAATAAGATGGGTTGTTCGAGCAGACCAGCCATAATGAGATAGAGAATATTAAGAATCCGTCCTGTGCGTCCATTCCCATCATAAAACGGGTGTATGCTCTCAAATTGATAATGTTGAATAGCCATTTTTATCAAATGAGGAATTTCGTCTTTATCCAGATTGATAAACTCTTCCATATTGCTCATTAGCGAATTGATAACATCTGTGTTATCAGGCGGGGTATAAATAACCTTTCCCGTTGCTGAATTTCTCAATGCAGTTCCGGGTAGTTTTCTTATACCTGCATTGTTCTCTTCAAGAATTTGCTGGATTTCAATAATCGTATTGATAGTTAGGATGTTTTTTTTCTGGATTATTCTGAATCCAAATAACATTGCCTCCCTATACCTCAATACTTCTTTGGTGGAAGTATCGATTTGATCACCTTTTGCTGATAATGCTTGATACAATTTATCTTGCGTAGTTATTACATTTTCTATTTCTGAACTTGCTCTTGCTTCTTTTAGGATAACGGCATTGAGTAAAATTTCTGGATTAGGTAAAATATGTATTATCCCTTTTAATTCAGCAAGTGCAACTGAGGATTTCACCAATTGCTTTAAAATAGTTACGGATTCTATAAATTCCTTTGCGGGGGGCAATATGGGTAGATCATTAAATGGAATCTCATAATTATCTTTTATACCCCTTTCTTTTTTTGTCATGTATAGTATTTTAACTTAATCACGTCATCATGTAAATATATTAAATAGATTTATACATGACAAGGTTCTCATGTATAAATAATTCACTTTTCGAAATTCGCTCCACATCCTCCTTTAAAAGTTCCATATTTCCGACCTTTGGCCAACTAAAACAGAGTGACCCTTCGATAGACTCAGGGCTAAAAGTGAAAAGCGAGAGCGGTTCACTCCACTCTAGTTTTTCTTCGCTCCCACTCTCTTTCTAGCTCTTTTCTAGGAATTTCTGATTTTAAATCCCAGTGTGTAACTTCTTTTAAATTAGTATAAAAGTTCGATGTTTCAGATATTCATCCCATAAAAAGCCTCTTTATATGGGCTTTTTGTTTTTTTTATCAAAAAAGCTACCCCAATTTCAAATTAAGGCGAATGTAATTCATTGGAATACACTAAACATCAGGTGTATAGAATTAAAAATGTATCTTTAATCCCTGTAAAAATCAAACTTGCATAAGAGTTATATCAATACTTGATTTAGCTATTATGAAATGACAATTTTATGAAAAGTCTTAAGCAATTTAAATTATTGATGACTGTTTACTTCTTTACGGTATATTCGTGCATAGGTCAGCAGAACTCATCGGAGGGCTACATTATCTTAAACAAAGAAGTTGACAAGAAATTTGAAGAATTAACAAAGTACTTTAAAAAAGGTAAAATAGATCAAGCCATTGTAATATCTGATAATCTTTTGCAAAATGACTTTAAAACTTGTGACTACTTCTATCAAGGTCAAATTCTATCTTCCCGCGCTGCGATTGTTAGAACTCACGATCCCAAGCAGGCATATGATTATGGATGTCTTTATCTAAATCATTTGAAAAAATATCATGAAAAATACCTGAATATTTATCCTAATAATGAATTTAATAAGCTCTTGAGTGGTGTTTTGCAAGAAATAAATGAGATTTCTGATGAACATCCGGAATTAGGTCTACCCAAAATGAACGAATAGTCTTCTCCAAATTAGTACCTATGTAAAATGAAAATGGTTGAATTTATGAACGTTAGAAAAATTATTGTGTCAGTATTATTTTCACTGTTTATCTTTTCAGCAACATGTCAATCCACTTTGGATGATACTATTACCAATAAAATCCAAGATACTTCAATTAATTCAAGCAACGGAATTTCATTTTATAAAATTGAAAGCCCAATAACTTCATTCATAGGTGATAATAAAATTAGTATTGTTCAATTTGATCCAATCGTTTTTGAATTTGAATTAATATCAACGAGCGAAAACAATGTTCTAGAGAATGCAAGATATTGGCAAGATAAACGTGATTTAACTATGATTTTCAATGCAGGGATGCATAGGCTCAAGGATAATGTAGTTCATAGATACTACATGCGAAATTACAAGCATTTAAATAATCCAATTCTTAATCAGAGCGCAAATGGGGTAATTGCTTTCAATCCCAAAAACAGTGATTTATCACCTTTAATGATATTTGATTTAGCTTATGATGATTGGAGTTATGTAAATAATAATTACAATTCTGTAATACAAGGCATGAGAATGTTAGACTGCAATGGAGACCCAGTTTATTGGGAGTCGTCGAATCAATCATGTAGTATGATTATTCTAGCAATGGATAAATCAAATCTGAGTTATATAGTATTTTCTAGATCTCCTTATTCTCACAATCAAATGATTGATATTTTAAAGGGTTTGCCGTTCGAACTAATTAATGCGGTTTATTTAGAGGGTGGAGATAGATGTAATTTTATTGTTTCTACTTCGGAATTTAAAATTTGTCAAGTTGGTAGTTTTGTCACGAACTATAATGAAAATGATTTCAATCAGACTTTATTCCCATTTCCAAATTACATTGGGGTAAAGAATAAAAAACTATAAATAATTTTGTCCCTTTATTTACGATGAGAAATAAATTTATTATGCGTGTAAAAATTGTATTGCTATCATTTTTGATTTTAACAATTTCAAATACTACTCTTGCCCAAGAAAAAAAGATTGCAAAAGCGATTGAACTTCTAAACGATAGAAATTACGTTGAATGTGATAAACTTTTACAAGAGTTTAAATCGGAAAATTCATCCTCTCCACTTGTTGATTTTTTAGAGTATCGTTTGTTTTCAAGTGAGGGATCAACTTTTTTCAATCTAAAAGAAAGTTACTTTCGACTTCAAAAAGTTAAAATTTGGTTGAATGTAAATATTCCAGAAAAAGATTGGTGTAAAAAGTTTGAGCTATGTGCCGAGAAAATTGACGAACAATTAGACTCTATTGCATCAAGAGATTTACAAATTATTGAAAAAAATCCTAATGATGCAGATTATACGCTTTTTTTCAAAACGTATGCGGCAACGCCAATAATTGAAAAAGCATGGATGTCTTTTTATAACTGGAAATACACAATAGCGTTTGATTCTAATTCGGTAGTTCAACTTGAAGAATTTTTGTCTAAGTATCCTAAGGCACCTCAATGCAAAAGCGCCAAAGATCGCATAGAAGAATTAGAGTTTGAAACATGCATAAGACAGAAGGATGTTGCTATTTGCGAAGGATTTCTTAAAAAGTATCCAAATTCACAAAAATCATTGGAAATTCAAACATTAATTGTAAATCTAGATTACGATAGATGTTACTCCAACCAAGATGTAACCTGTTTTGAAAATTTTTTAAAAAAACATCCAAATACTAAATTCACCAAAGAAGTAAATCAAAAAATAGAGCAATTATACTATGAAATTGCCGTAAAATCCTCAAGTACAGAAGGCTACGAGAGGTTTTTAATGCAATTCCCAACTTCAATCTATCGAGATTCAATTCAAAAAGAAATTGATGAATTAGTGAATAGCACAGTTATTACGTGCATAGGATTCGGCAAAACTTCTGAATTGGCAAGACAAGATGCGCTAAATAGTGCAGTTAATAGGGTATTAGGGACATTTATATCAGACGATAACCCATCACTTAACATAAAAGAATTTTCTGGTGAATTATTGACCTCAGCTAGTGCTTATGTAAAGTCATCTTTTGTGCTCAACGAAATAAATATTGCTAATGGTGATGTTGCTTCGATTGATCG
>JBEIKR010000003.1:0-50687 GCA_040379705.1 Crocinitomicaceae bacterium | reverse complement strand
GGGGAAAATTGAGTCCTTGTCGAAGGATGAGATCTGTGTGCATTTTCCTGAAGAAAACAAAACAATTACCGTCGATCATTACGAGTGGAACAACATTCGGTATGCCATGGACGAACGAACAGGAGAAATCAAAGAAGAGGTCCTTGGCACCTTTGTGCATTATCCATTAAAACTTGCATGGGCCATTACGGTGCATAAAAGTCAAGGACTCACCTTTGACAAAGCGGTACTTGATGTTACCGATGTATTTGCGCCTGGCCAAGCGTATGTTGCCCTTTCAAGATTGCGCTCATTGGATGGATTGGTTCTCCTCAATCCAATGCGGATGAATGGACTTTCAAGTGATCAATCGGTGGTATCCTTTGCCCAGCACAAGGCAGACAATTCAACACTTGAAACCCATCTTACACAAGCCACTAAGAAATACCTGTACGACACTATTCACTCGGCGTTTGATTGGTACGGGCTCGTTTCTGCCTGGCACATTCACGAAGCGACCTACCGCAATGCGGGATTAAAAACAGAAAAAGGGAAAAACAAACCCTGGCTAGCTGCGCAACTGCAAGCATTAAATAGTGCCAATGACGCTGCGAAAAAATTTCAACATCAAATTGAGCGAATTTTTACAACACAACACATCGATCTTGCCTTTCTTCATGAACGCACAGATGCAGCCTATACCTATTTCTTCAAGATTTTAGACGGCATTCTACTCAGCAATTTGAAAAAGATGGCCGAACTCGGAAGAGTGCGAAAGACTAAAACGTATGCAGAAGAATTGGGTGAACTTGATGAATTATTAACGTCAACCATACTACGCATCAAAAAAGTACGCCTATTAACTGAGGCTCTTCACGCTGGAAAGGACATCACCAAAGAAGTTGTTTGGAACGAAGAAATCAGAAACTACAAGTCAAACAAGATTGCTATTGTTCGGCAGGAAGCACAGAACAACAGATCGCTTTTGGACACAGACGACGATGTTGCTGACGATTTCATTAAGCCGGTTAAAAGGAAAAAAACTGGCGAGAAAAAAGAGAAGAAAAGCACCTACGAACAGACATTGGAATTGCTGCATGATGGACTTGATCCAGAACAAGTAGCAAAGGAGCGAAGCCTATCTGTCAAAACAATTCTTGGTCATTGCGCCGTATTGATCAAAGAAGATAAATTGTCCATCGATGAAGTACTGCCGCAGGATCGAATTGCGGAGTTGGATGACCTCATCGGCGATTACACGGGTGCCTCATTGACACCTTTGAAGGAACAGCTAGGTGATGAGGTAAGTTATGAAGAACTTCGCCTTTGGCAGGCTTCAAAAATGCGCGATTGAATACCTAATTTTGTAAGGAAAGGATTTAAACATAAAGACATATGAGAACAAATCACGAAATTGATTACTTCATTCACGGTGAAGAAATGCAAATGGTTGAAATCGAACTAGACCCGCAAGAAACGGCCATTGCCGAGTCGGGATCTTTCATGTATATGGACGAGGGCATTGCAATGGAAACCATCTTTGGAGATGGATCTCAGCAGCAACAAAGCGCTGGCTTCATGAGCAAATTGTGGGGCGCGGGTAAACGTTTACTAACGGGTGAAAGCTTGTTCATGACGGCATTTACGCACAACGGAACGGGCAAAGCACGCGTTGCATTTGCATCTCCTTACCCTGGAAAAATCATTCCTATTGACCTATCTCAGTACAATGGTAAACTTATCTGTCAGAAAGATTCATTCTTGTGTGCAGCGAAAGGTGTAGCGATTGGTATTGAATTTCAACGCAAACTAGGCACAGGTTTATTCGGAGGTGAAGGATTCATCATGCAAAAATTGGAGGGCGACGGAATGGCTTTTTGTCATGCAGGTGGACATATCATGAAACGCACCTTAAAACCTGGCGAGGTCTTGCGTGTTGACACGGGATGTATCGTCGCATACACTCAAGAAATCGACTACGATATTCAGTTCGTTGG
Organism: Crocinitomicaceae bacterium; assembly: GCA_040379705.1. GTDB lineage: Bacteria > Bacteroidota > Bacteroidia > Flavobacteriales_D > Crocinitomicaceae > M0103. The sequence continues at coordinate 48,711 of JBEIKR010000003.1, read as the reverse complement.
AGGTATTAAAAATACAATTTTTGGCGGTGAAGGTTTATTTTTCGCCACCTTGCGCGGACCAGGAGAAGTGTGGCTGCAGACCTTGCCGATTTCACGATTGGCTTCACGAATCTTATCGTACGGAACAGGACCTCGTAAAGAAGAAGGAAGCATACTCGGCGGATTGGGTAACTTGCTTGATGGGGATGGGCGTTAGTCTTCAAGATATTAAGACAGCAGGACATTAAGATTTTAAGACAAGGGACCTAGGAGAAAAAGGACAATAGACTCAATCATCCTTAGATAACACATATTTAAATTACCAAATTCGTAATTCGTATGAAAAGACATAAGACATTCTTCGCTCCATGAGCTTCGAAGGACAATGGACCGCTGTGCTATAAGACATGATCATACTTCGTTAGCCAATATCAAATAACCATTCGTAATTCGTAATTCTTAATTCTTAATTTCCCCATGACAAAGCGTTGGCTCACAAAACCTCTCCCTGCACAAATTCCAGCATTCAAACCAGACTGTGTGGTGTCAAAGCTCTTGATGCAGCGTGGGATTGAGAGTCCAATGGAGGCCCAGTCCTTTTTTAATCCCGATTTAAATGGCTTGCACGATCCTTTTCTGATGAAAGATCTTAGTGAAGCGGTTGATCGTGTGAATCTGGCAATGGAAAGGGGCGAGAAAATTCTACTCTTTGGAGATTACGATGTGGATGGAACAACTGCCGTGGCATTGATGCATACCGTGCTCAAAAAACACTACAACAAGGTCGACTTCTATATTCCTGACCGCTACGCAGAAGGGTATGGCGTTAGTTTTATTGGAATTGACTTTGCTGCAGAAAATGGATTCACTTTAATCATCTCTTTGGATTGTGGTATTCGATCAGTTGACCATGTCAATCATGCGCGTCAAAAAGGCGTTGATTTCATTGTATGCGACCATCACCAGCCAGGCGATGAGCTTCCCAACTGCCTTGTTCTCGATCCAAAGCGTTCCGATTGCCCGTATCCATACAAGGAACTTTCTGGCTGTGGCGTTGGTTTTAAGTTGCTTCAGGGATTATCCATGCGTAACGAGTGGCCGATGAGCGATTTATTCGAGCACCTTGATTTATTGGCGATTAGTATTGGCGCCGACATTGTAGCGATTACTGGTGAGAATCGAATTTTATGCGCACACGGACTAAAACAGCTCAATACTCGTCCACGCTTGGCCTTTCGTGAATTGCTCGCTGTAGCGAAAAAGGCGTTTCCCCTTACACTCACAGATGTGGTGTTCGTGATCGCTCCTCGCATCAACGCCGCAGGTCGACTAAGAAGCGGACGCATTGCAGTTGAACTCATGATCTCGGAAAATTTGGCTGCGATCCAATCCTTGGCGAGGGAAATTGATCAAGACAATCAAAATCGCAAGGCACTCGATAAGGCGATTACTGCGCAAGCGATTGACATGATGGAAGAAGATCCAGCGTATGACGTGAAAAAATCAACGGTTGTGTTTCGGCCTGATTGGCATAAAGGCGTGGTCGGTATCGTAGCCTCCCGACTTATTGAAAAGCGGTTCCGACCGACCATCGTTTTGACGGAATCAAACGGGAAGGCAACCGGTTCAGCACGCACAGTGAATGACTTTGACCTTTATGGTGCCTTATGTGAATGCGCTGATCACCTCGAACAATTTGGTGGTCACCGACATGCAGCAGGGATGACCATGCCTTTGGAGAATGTAGTTCCTTTCATGGAAAAGTTTGAAACTGTAGTTCAACAAACCATTTCATCTGAGGACGAATTTCCTACTGTGAAAATTGACTTGGAGGTGGAATTCAATCAAATTTTCTCAAAAACAGAAAACAGAACGATGGTGCCACAGCTAAAACGAGATTTAGCCGGATTTGAGCCGCACGGCCCAGGAAATATGACGCCTGTGTTTATGGCGCGAAATGTATACTCACGTGATTTTCGAATTCTAAAAGACGCACACCTTAAACTCCTAGTAACTCAGCCACAATACGACATTGCCATCGATGCCATTGCTTTCAACATGGCTGATAAGGTTGACCTGATCACACACGGCATGCCCTACGACATAGCGTTTACCTTGGAAATCAATGCTTGGAATGGCAAGGAAACACTTCAGTTGAACATTAAAGACATTCGTGAAGCGGAACAATCCTAATGCTGTACTTGGATGGTTTGATGTTGATCTTCAATCCTGAGCAAGTATGTGCCGTTTAGTAGGGTTGACACATCAATTGACGAGTTTTGATTATCCGCAATGGATGAAAACACGATTCTACCAGAAAGATCCCAGAGTGTAATAGCATCTCCTACGTTTGTGTTAAGTGTCAAGAACTCAGCACAGGGGTTTGGAAAAGCAATCCAGTGAATAGATTCAGTTGGCAGATTCAATACGTTGGAAATCCGCCAAGTTTCCTTGAAGCGTTCACTGTTCGAAATTCCAGTGGTGAAATAAAAGTCAGGGCCAAAAGCAAAGACCATTGTCCCTTTTCTCGGTGTAGCACCAAATGAAGTTGATGACGCAAGCAGCCACGTATTGACATCTAGGACTTGAAAATCATTCAAAACCACATTCGACGCTTCCATGCCACCAAAAAAGGAGACGAGATTGTTTGAGCGCGCAGTACCAATGTAACTTCTCGGTGAAAGACCTGGATTGGGGAGAGAATTCCATTGCTGAGTGGCAGGATTATACTGATAGAACTCTGTGTTCAATTCCGTTTGGTTGTTCAAGTTGTTTCGTCCTAATCCAACAAATCCAAGATTATTATACTCGAAAGAAGTACCTCTCCAAATGCCATTGCCTGGAAGCGCTGTTTTTTGAGACCATTGGTTGTTACTGATATCGTAACCCCAAACTTCAGTTAAAATCCCTTGTTGATTTTTCCCTCCGACGATATACAACGTGTCGTTCAATACAAAGTGAACAGATCCACTTCTACCCTGATCAGGCAGTGGTGCCAGAACTGACCAACTGTTCGAAAGTGGATTGTATTCCCACAAATCATTGCAATAGGTACCATCACACTTTACACCACCAAAAACATAACCGATTCCATTGTTGGATGTACCCACGGCGTATTGCCTTTCCTCGTCAAGCGGCAGATCCTCACAATCAGACCAGATCATAGTCACTCCGTTGTAGCGGTAAAAATCGCGCATGCAGCTGAAACCACTATCTCGCCCCAAGCCCGCATAGACAAACGAATCGATGACAAAGCAACTGCCATCATCGCGCGGTGTTCCAGGAAAATCTTCCAATTGCTGCCACGTCTGTCCAAAGGTAGCATAGGATAAACAGGAGAGGGAAATGAATAGAATTTTAATCATGCGGGCTAAACGTACTGTGTAAAGGTGTATTGCATAAAAAAACCACCCCGAGAGGTGGTTTTCATTTATCTAAAATGTATTATTTCAAATCAGGCATCTCACGTGTAAATGCTGGAATACCCGTCACGTCCATACCTGTAATTAACAAGTGAATGTCATGTGTTCCTTCATAAGTAACTACAGATTCAAGGTTCGCCATGTGGCGCATGATTGAATACTCACTTGTAATTCCCATTCCGCCATGGATCTGGCGTGCTTCGCGTGCAATATTCAATGCAATTTCAACATTGTTTCGCTTTGCCATGGAGATTTGTGCAGATGTTGCACGACCCTCATTTCTCAATTGTCCAACACGCAGCGTCAACAACTGAGCCTTTGTAATTTCAGTAATCATTTCAGCCAACTTCTTTTGAATCAACTGAAAAGATCCGATTGGAACACCAAATTGTGTGCGTTCTTTCGAGTAACGCAATGCTTGATCGTAGCAATCCATAGCTGCACCGAGTGCACCCCATGCAATTCCAAATCGAGCAGAATCTAAGCAGCTTAAAGGAGCACCAAGACCTGAACGGCCAGGCAAGATATTAGCCTTTGGAACCTTCACATCTACAAAAATCAATTCTCCGGTTGACGATGCGCGCAACGACAACTTTCCATGCATTTCAGGAGTTGAAAAACCTTCCATTCCGCGCTCAACGATGACACCGTGAATGCGTCCCGACTCGTCTTTCGCCCATACTACCGCGATATCCGCGAATGGGGCATTAGAAATCCACATTTTAGCCCCATTCAAGATGACATGGTCACCCGCATCTTTAAAGTTGGTGGTCATTCCACCTGGATTAGATCCATGATCAGGCTCGGTTAACCCGAAGCAGCCCATCATTTCACCTGTTGCCAATTTTGGCAAATATTTTTGACGTTGTTCCTCAGATCCATACTTCCAAATTGGATACATCACCAAAGACGATTGTACAGAAGCCGTTGAGCGCAATCCTGAATCGCAACGCTCAAGCTCTTGCATAATCAATCCATAAGAGATTTGATCCAATCCTGGCCCGCCGTACTCTTCCGGAATATAAGGTCCAAAAGCACCGATTTCACCAAGACCTTTCAACAGGTGATTTGGAAAAGTTGCTTTCTCGTAATGCTCATCGATAATGGGCGAAACCTCTTTTTTAACCCAAGCTCTTGCCGCGTCGCGCACTAGTTTCTGTTCATCTGTCAACAAGTCATCCATGTTGTAGTAGTCTGGGTGGACATACAGGTCTGTTCTCATTTGGTTATTTTTTCGTTTGGGCACAAATTTAATTATAATTCAGATTAAGGTGCAGAAACTATCTTCGTGTTCTTAACTTTGTGTCACTCATAGAAAAGATGTTCAACCTACTAATTCTATTTAACGATAGCGGAGCCATACCAGACACACTTGTGCCAAGGGCTGAAAATCGTACGTTATTTTTAACAGGGTTGTTTGCCATATCCTTGATTCTCATCGCTATTGCACGAATTTCAAATTACAAATCAATAGGCACAGTGATAAGTGCTTTTTTCTCAGGAGGCCCCATTCAGCAGCTCCTCAAAGAGAACATGCGCATCGGGTCACTGAGTTCTATTCTTTTAATTTTCAACTATTTAATCGCTTTGTTCATTTGCGTTTATCTCATGCTTTATCGAACACTCGAATTTAGTGCAAATACATCCATGATCTTGGCATGTATCATACCTGTTGGATATACCATTTTTGAGATATTGGGGATGGCAATAACAACTTTTATCACCGGAGAGGTTAAAACCATGGAACCGGCTTTTCAAACTTCGTGGGTCGGACTCGAATTTATTGGACTTCCCATGTCCATCCTTTCATTGGTGTGGATTATGAACCCGAATCTTAACACCGTTTGTCTAATCGTATTTTGTGCACTCTTAGGAGTGCGTGTTCTTCAGCGTATTACCAAAAGCAGCATTCTCATATTGTATAAAGGTGTCGCTTGGTATTATATATTTTTATATCTTTGCACGCTCGAAATTCTTCCGTTGATAGTAGCTTACTACTGCGTTCAAATGAGTTTTCGGCCATTGATTTGAGTCTAACTAAGTTGTTGAAAATTGGCGATTAAGACGATACTCGTTTCTCAACCCAAGCCTGAAGGAGATAAGTCCCCTTATTTCGACTTGGCAGAGAAATATAAGTTAAAAATAGACTTCCGACCCTTCATTCGTGTGGAGGGAATTGGAGCGCAGGAATTTCGTCAGCAAAAGGTGAATATTGCTGAGCACACTGCCATTATCCTCACATCCAAAAATGCCATCGACCACTTCTTTAGAATCGCAGATGAGGTTCGCTTTGAGGTGCCAGACACCATGAAATATTTCTGTATTTCAGAAGCTGTAGCCCTGTATCTTCAAAAATACGTGACGTACCGCAAGCGTAAAATATTCTTTGGGAAACAGTCCATTGAAGAGTTGGTGGATGTGATGAAAAAGCACAAGGGTGAAAAGTTCTTGCTACCTTGTACTGACATTTTGCGCGACACGATTCCGGTAACCTTGGAGGCACATAAGATGAACTTCTCGAAAGCCATTCTTTACAGAACAGTCGCTTCAGATTTATCAGACTTGGAGGATGTGTACTACGACATGCTTGTATTCTTTAGTCCTGGAGGAATTGAATCCCTTTTCAAGAACTTCCCAGATTTCAAGCAAAACGACACGAAAATCGCCGCTTTTGGCCCTACCACTGCAAGTGCCGTAGCCAAGCATAATTTGCGTCTTGATGTGCATGCCCCAATGCCAAATGCACCATCCATGACGGCAGCGTTGGAACTTTTCGTTAAGGAGCAGCTTAAGAAAAAATAAGGTCCTAACCCAGTTCTTCCAGTAATTCTGTTATTCCTTCCACAGCATTCCTTGCTATTACTCGGAATGAAGAAGGCACATTCAGTTCTTCGGCATTCGGATCAATCAAATAGCGCGATTCTGCATTAATGGCGTAATGAATTAAACCAGCTGCAGGATAAACCTGGAGGGAGGTCCCAATGACGATAAGAATATCTGCTTCGGCTATTTGCTGCATCGCAACTTCGTACATGGGCACCTCCTCCTCAAACCACACGACATGTGGCCGAAGTACATAACCATCAGGGCACAAATCTGTCATTTGCAACTCCCAACCATCGATTGGATAGTAAGCCTTTTCTTTATTTGGACCAGAACTTTTTGAAAGCCGAATATTGCCATGGAGATGAAGCACATCACGTGATCCAGCGCGCTCATGAAGGTCGTCGATATTCTGCGTAATCACAGTCACATCATACTTTTCTTCCAGTTGGGCAATCAACATATGCGCTTGATTCGGTTGACATTCGATAATTTGCTTTCGACGCAAATTATAAAATTCTTGCACCATAGCGGGGTTATTCTTCCATGCTCTTGGTGTTGCAACATCTTCGATTCGGTATTGTTCCCAAAGGCCTCCACTATCACGAAAGGTGCTGATTCCACTCTCGGCACTCATGCCCGATCCGCTAAAGATGATTACCTTTTTCATAGTGTTTTTTCGATTTTGATATAAATATTGAACCTAAAAAATGGCTAGAATAAAAAATTGCTGTAAATTCGAACGCGTTAGCTTCACGAAGTTAACATTGTCTAAACCAAAAAATTTTCAAAGAATGAAAAAACTATTACTTTCTGCCCTTGCACTATCAAGCATTGCGGCAATCAACACTTCAACTGCACAAATTGCGGACGGGTCTGTTGCGCCTAATTTCACAGGAGTTGATTTGAATGGAAATTCTCACACACTTCAAGATTATCTTAATGCTGGTAAAACAGTGATCATAGATATTTCTGCTACGTGGTGTGGTCCTTGTTGGAATTATCATAACACTCATGCTTTAGGTGATATTTATAATGCCTATGGTCCAGAAGGCTCTGATGAGGTAATGGTTTTCTACATTGAAGGAGATGACGCTACTACGGTTGCGGATTTAAATGGAACAGGTGGAAATACTCAAGGTGATTGGGTAACAGGAACACCATATCCAATTATCAATAGTGGTTCAATTGCGGATTTGTATCAGATAACCTACTTTCCTACCGTTTACCGTATATGCCCAGATGGTTTTGTTTATGAAATCGGTGCACTCTCTGCAAGTAATTTGAAATCAAATATCAACGCGAATTGTGGAGCATTAACAGGAATAACAAATCATGCTGAACTTAAAGGTGAAGAAATTGCTTTGTGTTCAACTTCAGGTCAAGCAACTGCTGAGATTAAGAATTTTGGGACAAATAACATTACCAGTGCAACAGTTGTTCTAAAAGAAAACGGTTCTCAAGTAAGTTCAGCTCCATTTTCTGGTAACTTGGCTCAATTTGCAACCGGATCAGTTACTTTTCCATCTTACGCGTTTAATTTAGCGGCAAACTATTCTATCCAATTAACAAACGTGAATAGTGCTGCTCCTGCAAGCGCAGCATTAACTTCCGATAATGTTGGTGTGGTATCTGCAAATATGTCTGGATTAAATATTACAGTTAAAGTATACACAGATAATTATCCAGCAGAAACAACTTGGGAAATCCGTAATTCCGCAACAAATGCTTTGGTAGCTTCTGGTGGACCATATGTTGGCGCAGCGGGTACCGCGGCGGGAGGGCCTGATGCACTTCAAACAAAAACGCAAAATGTAACTCTTCCAGCTGGAAACAATTGTTACAAAATAATAATGAATGATTCATATGGTGATGGATTCGGATATGGTACTAATCCTGCTGGTCAATATGGAATCGAAGTTGTTTCAAATGGTAGCACCGTGATTAACTTAGATCTTGGTAACTTTGGAAACACTTTAACGAGAGATGCTGCACTTAAAACGGATGGAAGCTCGATTTTGGATGAGTTAGCTTTAGGAGATATTACTGTATTCCCTAACCCTGCATCTGATGAGTTGAACGTTTCTTTCGAAGCTACAAATGCTGATTACCAAGTTTCTATCCTTGACCTTCAAGGACGTGTAATCACTGCAAAAACACTTCAATCATTGAACGGAACTTCTACGGTTACTTTCCCTGTTGCTGATATGGCAAAAGGAAGCTACATCGTAACAGTTGTTTCTAATGGTATCACAACGACTAAAAATGTCGTGATCAAATAATTGAAATTCATTTTTCAGGAAACCCGGGCTGATGTCCGGGTTTTTTTATGCCCTCAAGTTCGATTTCTTATTCGAAGCATTTTCTTATCTTTACCCCCCTAAGAAACATTCATGGCGAAAATACGCAAACAGGAAGCACTCGACTATCATTCATCGGGAAAACCGGGGAAGATTGAAGTAATTCCTACCAAACCATATTCATCTCAACGAGACTTGTCTCTCGCCTATTCACCAGGTGTTGCTGAGCCATGTCTGAAAATTGCTGAAAACAAAGAGGACGTTTACAAATACACCAGTAAAGGGAATCTTGTCGCTGTAATTTCCAATGGAACGGCGGTCCTCGGACTTGGTGATATTGGTCCCGAAGCTTCTAAGCCTGTGATGGAAGGAAAAGGATTGCTTTTCAAGATTTTTGCAGACATAGATGTGTTTGATATTGAAGTAGATGCGAGCGACCCTGAATTGTTCATTCAAACAGTGAAAGCCATCGCGCCAACTTTTGGTGGAATCAATTTGGAAGATATCAAGGCGCCCGAAGCCTTTGAAATTGAGCGCCGACTGAAAGAAGAGCTCGATATTCCAATCATGCACGACGACCAGCATGGAACGGCGATTATTTCGTCAGCAGCCCTATTGAATGCACTTGAATTGGCGAAAAAGAAAATTGAAAACGTTAAAATAGTTGTTTCTGGCGCAGGTGCTTCAGCGCTCTCGTGCGCGAAGTTATACCATGCCTTGGGAGCAAAGCTTGAGAACATCTTTATGTTCGACTCCAAAGGACTTATTTGCCAAGATCGAACAGACTTAGATCAAACGAAAATATTGTTTTCGTCCCATAAAAAATCCATTGACCTCATCTCTGCGTTCAACAAAGCAGATGTATTCCTTGGTCTTTCTCGTGGTGGATTGGTGAACAAAGACATGATCAAAGCCATGGCGAAGGACCCTATTGTTTTTGCACTAGCGAACCCTGAGCCGGAGATTTCATTTAAAGAAGCTACATCTGTTCGCAAGGACATCATCATGGCGACAGGCCGTTCTGATCACCCTAACCAAGTGAACAATGTGCTTGGATTCCCATTTATTTTCCGTGGTGCACTAGATGTGCGCGCGACGACCATCAATGAGGAGATGAAATTGGCAGCAGTGAAGGCCATTGCTTCTTTGGCAAAAGAAACCATTCCTGAGGAGGTGATCGAAGCCTATGGCGAAAAGAACATCATGTTCGGTCGCGAGCAAATCATCCCGAAACCTCTGGATCCACGTCTGATATACTATGTAGCACCCGCTGTGGCTAAAGCTGCAATGGACTCTGGAGTCGCAAGAAATCCAATCGCTGATTGGGATGCCTATGAAATGCAGCTAAAAAACCGCTTAGGTCTTGACAACAAGCTAGTGCGTAACATCACGGCAAAAGCACAGGAAAATCCTAAACGTGTTGTATTTGCTGAAGCAGACAACATTAAAATCCTTAAGGCTGCGCAAACAGCGATGGAGGAGGGTGTTGCATTCCCAATACTTCTTGGAAAGCGAAGCAAAATTGAAGCGCTCATCGAAGAATATGCGATTGAGATGCCTGATGTTTTGATCATCGATCCTAAAGCTGAAGAAGAAGACGATCGTCGCGCAGCTTATGGTAAAGCATTTTTTGAAAAACGGAAGCGCAAAGGATTTACAGAGTTTGAATCGATTCAAATCATGCGTGAACGGAACCACTTTGGAGCTATGATGGTGGAATTAGGCGATGCAGACGCGATGATTTCTGGTTTGACACGTAGCTACAGAAATAGCGTTCGACCTGTTCTTCAAACCATCGGACTTGAAAAAGATGTAAATACTGTTGCTGGATTATACATTCTAAATACGAAGCGTGGACCTTTGTTCTTGGCAGATACAACCATTAACTTGAATCCTACAGCTGAACAAATCGCGGAGATTACAGCTAATGTGGCTAAGACAATTCGTAAATTCAAAGTTACACCGCGTATTGCTCTCTTGAGTTATAGCAACTTCGGATCTTCTATTGGTCCTGATGCCGAAAAAATGTCAAAAGCCGTAGAAATCTTGCACGACAAATACCCAAGCTTAGTCGTTGATGGTGAAATTCAAGCAAACTTTGCCCTGAATAATGATCTTCTCATGGAGAAATTTGCCTTTTCACACTTGGCGAATAAGCAGGTGAATACATTGATTTTCCCTAACCTTTCCTCAGGAAACATTACCTACAAGGTGTTGCAAGAGATGATAGAAGGGGATGCCATTGGTCCAGTATTGGTCGGATTAAAAAAATCCGTGCACATCCTACAATTGGGCTCCAGTGTTCGAGAAATCATTAACATGGTGAAGGTAGCCGTAGTAGACGCTCAAAACAAATAACGATGATTGGACAGCTAAGCGGACGACTTATCGAGAAAAACCCAACCGATCTTTTGATTGATTGCGGTGGGGTAGGCTATGAGGTGAAAATTTCGCTCAATACCTTCACTGCGTTAGGTTCGGATGAAGCCATTCGCATTTTCACAAGGTTAATTGTCCGCGAAGATGCGCACATCCTTTATGGTTTCTCGTCGAAAGAAGAACGCGAAATGTTCAATCACCTGATTTCTGTGTCAGGAATTGGTCCAAACACTGCGATGATCATGCTTTCATCGATGGTGCCCGACGAAATTGCCCATGCCATCCAATCGGAAGATGTACGCACCATTCAAGGAATCAAAGGCATCGGAGCAAAAACTGCACAACGCGTAATTATCGATCTCAAGGATAAAATGTTAAAAATGACATTTTCTACTGAAAATATATTTAGTCAAAACAATACAAACCGATTTGATGCGTTAACTGCCCTTGTTTCTTTGGGTTTTGACAAAAAAGCAGCAGATAAAGTGCTCGATAAAATTTCGACTGGACAGGAATCTGTAGAACAACTCATCAAAGAATCGCTGAAATTACTATAACTTGAAAAGGAGTCAACACATATTGTTTTCGCACCTCACTACTACATCAATATCCATAGTAGTTCTTGTGTTATTGTCGCATGTGGGATCGCTGTTTGCACAGGACACCCTTCCTTTTCCTATTCAAAACAATTTCGATCCGACACAAACCACCCCGCAGAGTTTTGACCTTGGTGACCCAAGTTCTGTGAAGCAAACAATTGTGTACGATCCAGCAACAGGTACATATATCTTCAAGGAGACAATTGGCAATGAATTGAATTTCAGAAATCCTTCTATGATGACCTTGGAGGAGTACCTGGAATACGAACGTCAGAAAGCGCTTCGTGAAAACTGGAAAGATAAAATCGATCAGCAGACTGCCAAAAGCCAACCCATGGAATTCCCAATCAAGATTGGAAGTAAGGCTTTTGAAAATTTCTTTGGATCAGATCAAATCACCATTCGTCCGCAAGGAAGTGTTGAATTGTCATTTGGTGTAAATTCATCTCGCTACGACAATCCCATTTTGCCCGTGAAGCAACGGCGCATTACACGCTTCGATTTCCAGCAGCAAATCCAGCTTAACCTTGTAGGTCAAATAGGTACTAAACTGAAAATTGGAACAAGTTACAATACCCAAGCAGCATTTGATTTTGATAATATTTCTAAACTGGAATACACCGGTGATGAAGATCAAATCATGCAGAAAATTGAATTGGGAAATGTCGCTATGCAGCTTCCGACCTCCTTGATTCAAGGGTCGCAAACGTTATTTGGCGCCAAAACCAAATTGAAATTCGGCCGATCGACATTCGACATCATTGCGGCATCATCCAAAGGAAAACGTCAAGAAATCAACATTTCAGGGAAGGCACAAGTCCAGAAATTTGAATTGAGCGCCGACAACTACGAAGCAAATCGGCACTATTTTGTGAACTTGTTCCACCACGATCATTACGACGAGGCCATGTCCACCTTACCGATTGTCAATTCAACAATGGCCATTACGCGTATTGAGGTGTGGTTGACGAATCGTACAAATAATACAGAAAACACCCGAAACGTGATCGCGTTTTCTGATTTAGGTGAAGGAAAACAAAGTAACTGTCAAGGAAATCCAGGGGGGTTTGGCCCTAGTGACATGCCAGACAATGAGGCTAACGGACTTTACGCATGGGCAGCGAATCAACCTTTAGTGCGCGGCTTCTCCAATGCAGTGCCCGCGCTCAGTTCTCAAGTCACGGCACCAGGTCCCTTTCAACAGGCGGTGCACTTCGAAAAAGTTGAAAATGCGAGAAAGCTTACGGAACAAGAATTCTCCTACAACGCACTTTTGGGATACATCTCACTTAACCTTCCTTTGAACAACGATGAGGTATTGGCAGTGGCCTATGAATACACGTACCGCGGGGATACCTATCAGGTGGGTGAATTCTCAACAGATGGTGTTGCGGGTCAACAGGCGCTCATCTTAAAGTTATTGAAGCCAACGATCACTAATCCGAACAATAAAGTGTGGGATTTGATGATGAAGAATGTGTACTCCATTGGCGCCTACCAGGTAGACCAAACAGGATTTAAAATAGATCTGCTTTACAACAACCCGGAAACGTCATTGCCTGTGCCATTCTTTCCTTTGGATGGTGTCGATGACAAACAGTTGGTCACATTGTTGGAAATGGATAAGCTGAATCAAAACCAGCAGCCATTCTCCGATGGGGTTTTCGATTATGTCCCAATAAACTTCACGGCGAACAAAGCAGAAAATGGAGGAACCATCAATACACGAAATGGACGCGTGTATTTCTCCACGGTAGAACCATTCGGAAAGACACTCAAAGCAAAACTTGAAGCAGCTAATATCCCTCAAGTAATCGTTGACAAGGTAACATACACCGAATTATACGATTCCACAAAAACCGCTGCACAGCAAATTCCAAGCAAGAACAGATTTACCTTCAAGGGAGAATATCAATCCTCTGTGAGTTCAGACATTCCTCTCAACACACTCAATGTACCACAGGGTGCCGTAACCGTAACAGCAGGGGGTATTAAATTGACAGAAGGGGTTGATTTTACAGTAGATTACAACCTTGGACGTGTTAAAATCCTAAATAGTGGAATTCTTGAATCTAATACACCAATAAAAATTTCTATCGAGAGTAATTCTGTCTTCGGCTTCCAAGCAAGATCGCTGATCGGAATGCATTATAATTACCGCTTTAATGAAAACTTTAATGTAGGTGCCACATGGATGCGAATGATGGAACGTCCAGTGACCCAGAAAGTAGATATTGGAAGTGAGCCATTTAAAAACAATATTATAGGGCTCGATTTAGCACTAAAAACTGAGTTGCCGTTTTTGACTAAAATGATTGACCTACTGCCGGTTATTTCCACCACGCAAAAATCAACGCTTTCATTTACGGGAGAATTTGCGCATCTCATCCCTGGTCAGCCCCGAGCAATTAACAAAGATGGAACGTCTTACATCGATGACTTCGAAGGTTCTCAGAGTGCCATTGACTTAAGAGCAACAACAGCATGGCGCCTCGCATCAACGCCTCAAGGACAGCCAGATCTATTTCCGGAGGCACAAAATAAAAACCTATCCACGGGATACAAACGTGCGCACGCTGTTTGGTATTTAATTGACCCCTTGTTTTATCAAAACAACTCACTTACTCCGCAACACATAAAAGACAATCCGGCGATGCTTTCGGATAGTCGTATGCGCCTTGTCAACCAGGTAGATATCTTCCCGAATTTACAGCAGCAGTATGGGTCGATTACGAATATTCCAATCCTTGAGCTCGCGTACTACCCGAAAGAACGTGGAATGTACAATTACGATACGACGAATGCCATTTTGCCGGACGGTACTTTTTCCAATCCTGAAAATCGTTGGGGGGGAATTATGCGTTCACTATCCACCAATGACTTTGAATTAACAAACGTAGAATTCATACAATTCTGGGTGCTAGATCCTTTCAACGAAGATGCTGATCCGGACGTAAATCATACAGGTGGTGACTTATATTTCAATCTTGGGAATATTTCAGAAGATGTATTGGCAGATTCGCGTAAAAGTTTCGAAAATGGCCTACCCCCAACAGGTACGTCAGTGAATGATAATATCGATACAACTGCCTGGGCACGTGTTTCTACACAGCAAGTGGTGGTCAACGCCTTTGATACGGATCCGAACAATCGACTCAATCAAGATATTGGACTCGATGGATGGAACAATGCGCAAGAACGTGTTGCTTTTCAAAATTATGTGAACTGGGTACAGAATAATCCCAACTTAGATCCTGCGACGAAGTCACGAATGATCAACGACCCTTCCGGTGATGATTACAACTTCTACCGGGATGACAATTATGACGCGGACACATTAAATATTCTAAAGCGGTACAAAAAGTACAACGGGATGGAAGGAAATTCACCGACCACCGAAATGTCGGACACTGCGAATGTTGATGGATATCCAACCCAAGGAACGAACATGCCCGATTTGGAGGATATCAATCAAGACAACAACCTTGCTGAATCCGAAAGTTATTTCCAGTACCGCGTAAGCCTTCGCCACAATGACTTGCAAGTAGGAAAGAACTACATTACCAATGTACAGGTCTATCAAAATGGGAATAAGGAGGAGCGCTGGTATCAGTTCAAAATTCCGATTCGCGACTTCGAAAGAAAAGTCAATGGCATCACCGACTTCAGATCGATACGATTTATGCGGATGTTCCTGAAAGACTTCGATGAAGAGGTGGTATTGCGCTTTGCGCGACTTGAATTGATTCGCGGAGAATGGAGACGATATCTCGAAGATTTAACCACTCCAGGGGAAAGTGTCCAAGTGGATCCAAACCTTACATCGTTCAATATTGGTGCTGTCAATGTGGAAGAAAATGATCAACGGAGCCCAATTAAATATGAAATCCCTCCAGGTATTCAACGTGAAATTGACCCATCTCAAACATATCAACGCCAATTAAACGAGCAATCTTTGGTGCTCGATATTTGCAACCTTCAAGACGGTGATGCACGCGCAGCGTACAGAAATGTACAATTTGATGTTCGCACATACAAAAAGCTTAAAATGTTTGTGCATGCGGAAGAAGTGAAAACTTCTTTGCCACTCAATGATAAAGACCTTACTGTATTTGTTCGCCTCGGAACTGACTTTAGCGATAACTATTATGAGTACGAAATTCCGTTGTATGCAACACAATGGGGAGCAACTTTACCTGAAGATATTTGGCCTGCGCTCAACAATATTGAAATTGTTTTTGATGATTTACTAAACCTGAAGAAAAAACGAAACAATCTCATTGACGGTGGAAACACATCCGTTTCTTACGTTATCGAATATGCTGACTTTGTTCCAGGCAGCACCAACCAACGGATTAAAGTGAAGGGTAGTCCTAACCTTCAAGGACTTCGAACCATCATGGTTGGTGTGCGTAATCCTGCGAAATCATCCAATGTGTTTTCAACGGATAATGGCGAAGCCGAATGTGCGATAATTTGGATCAATGAGTTGCGATTGACCGACTTCATCAGTGAGGGAGGATCGGCAGCTGTTGCTCAAATGCAAGTGCAAATGGCTGACTTCGCCAATGTATCAATGTCTGGTAATTATTCGGGCATCAACTGGGGTAGCGTAGAAAGTCGCGTACAAGAACGCCAACGAAATGAGCGAATGGGCCTTGACATGAATGCCAACGTACAACTTGGTCAATTCTTTGGCCGCAAAGCACGGGTTTCGTTGCCTTTCTTCTATGGATACTCCGTGGGTGTGATTAACCCTGAATACGACCCTTTCAATCCCGATGTGAAACTCTCATCGTACGATTTGGCCGAACGTAGGGAACGTGCAAAACTTGGTCAAGACTTCACAGAACGTAAGTCCTATAACTTTACCAATGTGCGCAAAGAAATGCAAGCCGGTGCGAAACCACAGTTCTGGAGAATTTCCAACTGGTCTGCTTCCTATGCGTATTCGGAGAATTTGCACCGCGACTTCAACACCAATTACGACCGCACAAAGACGTGGAATACAGGACTGAATTATAATTTCTCCTTTACTGCAAAGCCAATAGAACCATTCAAAAAGTTGCCTTTTGTTCAAAAGTCTAAATGGCTGGCTTTGGTGAAAGACTTCAACCTTTTCTTAACACCAAAAAATTTATCATTCTCGAATGACCTCTTAAGAACATACAATGAGCGTCAAGTTCGAAATAACCTCGTTCCTGATTATGAATTCGCTCCGGTATATGTAAAACGCTTCAACTGGAATAGAACCTATGCATTGGGGTATGATGTTACAAAAAACTTGAAGCTTACATTCAACGCAGCAAATCGCGCTATTTTTGAAGAGGGCAATGGACGTGTGGATCGAAAAGAAGATCCTATCGCATACCAAGCATTCCAAGATACTATTCGTTCGCAGCTGAATACCTTCGGTAAAACGATGGATTATTCACACAACTATTCCATCAACTACACACTTCCACTGGATAAATTTCCTGCAACAGATTGGATGAGCGCAAGTTTCAAATATACTGGAACTTACAATTGGCAACGCGCCCCGCTTGGTCAAAGCGACTTTGGAAATACCATTCAAAACAACCGCAGTATAAACATGACGGGGCAATTGAATTTCATGAATCTGTACAATAAAGTGCCATACCTGAAAAAGGTACTTCAAGACGGGAAAGGTGGTCGTGGGACAGCAGCATCCAAAGATGTGGGCGGAAGAAATACTGGTGCAGAAGGTGGGGCTAAAGGTCAAACAGAAAAGACAACAGAAAAAGAACAAGAAAAGCCTGAGTCTGAAATGACCGAAAAGGAAAAAGAAAAGGCGAAAAGAAAGAAAGAACGCGAAGAAAAACGCAAAGAACGCGAGAAAAAACGAGGAGGAAAGGTGCACCCAGTAGCGGGATTCTTTGCGCGCGCACTAATGACTGTGCGCAATGTGTCCGCAACCTATGCGCTGAATGATGGAACATTACTTCCAGGCTATAACCAAGAAAGTAGAATCCTAGGATTTAATCCATCGTTTAATGCACCACTGGGAGGGTTTGTCTTTGGACAGCAACGCTACGATGTTTGGGGACGTGAAACAGGATATAATATTGCTCAAACAGCGGCGAACAATGGCTGGCTTGTCCAAAATCAAGATCTGAACAAGCAATACACAATGACGCACTCGAAGAACTTGACAATGAGAGCGTCACTTGAGCCCTTGAAAGATTTAACCATTGAACTTTCCTTAAACCGTACCTTTGGAAACAGTTCAAATGAGTTCTTCCGATGGAATGAAAGTACACAACAATATGAAGGACAAAGCCGCGTCGAAACCGGAACATTGACATATACAACAATAGGGGTTGGTTCAGCGTTCGCAATGATCGGTAAAGATTTTTCATCCTCCGTATTTGACAACCTATTGACAAATCGTCCATTGGTGTCTCAAATACTTGGTGCAAACAATACCAACTCTTCTGCCCTGACGTCTGGATACTACAGTGGATACAATGGTACACAACAAGAGGTAATTATTGGTGCATTCTTAACATCATATACAGACCGCACGGTAAATGAGAAGAACATTAACCCAGTGAAGAACATGCCATTGCCGAACTGGTCAATCAACTACAATGGATTAACGAAATTTGATTTCGCAAAGAAATATGTAAAGAACTTCGTTATTCGCCATGCTTACAGTTCAACGGTGAGTGTCACAGGATTGCAAACCAACCTCAACGCAGAATTCGATGCCGGAGGGAATGCATCTGCACTGGACATCAATAACAACTTCCTCGCTGGTCGTCAAATACAAAACTTAACGTTGACACAACGATTTTCTCCATTGATTGGATTCGATGCGACTTGGAACATTAAAGGTCAATCTCTCCTCACTAAATTCGAGTACAAGAAAGACCGCTCAGCCACACTATCTATGAATAATAATCAAGTGACTGAGGTTATCGGGGATGAATGGGTAATTGGTGCCGGTTACAAGTTTGCAAAAGTAAAATTGCCATTTGAAAAAATACCTGCAGCCGACTTGAATATTCGTTTTGACTTCTCGTTCAGAGATAATTTAACGGTGATTCGTAAAATCGTGGAAAATACGGATCAAGCAACAGCAGGACAACGTGTGGTTTCGGTGAAAGCTTCAGCAGATTACAACTTGACACAAAACCTCACCGTTCAGTTGTATTATGATCAGGTGATCAATACACCGAAGATTGCGACAGCATTCCCAACAGGGAACATGAGCACTGGTATTCGCTTACGTTTCAACCTTGCTGGTGTACAATAAGAATGATAATTAGAACGGCAATTCCTGGAGATGAACACGCGATCATGTCGCTCATTCATGCCTTGGCTTTGTACGAAAAAGCACCCGGCCAAGTTAAAAATACCGCGAGTGATTTAGCCATTCATTTATTTGAAGAAAATGTTTGTGATGCGCTTGTCGTTGAGCTGACTGGAGAAATTATCGGTTTTGCACTTTTTTATACCAACTATTCGACATGGAAAGGGAAATGCCTATACTTAGAAGACTTCTTTATTCTTCCTGAACATCGGCGGGATGGGATTGGATCTATGCTCTTTGACCAAGTCGTTGAAATTGCGAAGACTCGAAAAGTGCGCCGCATGGATTGGCAAGTATTGGAATGGAATGAGCCCGCACTTTCCTTTTATTCTAAGAAAAATGCAACCCTCGACCCTGAGTGGATCAATGGGCGCTTGTTTTTTGACGAATAACACAACCTTTTTCTTGTGAACGTGTTTAAATGGCATGGCACAATCAAAGAAAATACTCATCGCTGGTGGAACTGGCTTTATAGGCAAAACACTTGTTGATACATTGCAACGTGCTGGGCATGAGGTTCGTATTCTATCGAGAAAATCCAATGCCGCAAATGTCTATCTCTGGAATCCAGCGAAGAGAGAAATTGATGTTGCCGCATTCGAAGGTATTCAAGTGTTAATTAACCTATGTGGTTCAGGCATTGCGGATAAACGTTGGACATCGGAACGAAAAAAAGACTTGCATGAATCGCGCATAGGGACTAATTCTCTTCTATTCAGCATGATTGAATCCATGCCTGCACTCGAACAGTTTATTTGTGCTTCCGGAATTAACGCGTATGGATTTGATACTGAAGATGCACAACATCCAGAAACAGATCCGTTTGGGACAGATTTCCTCTCTGATTTAGTCAAAGAATGGGAAAAAAGTGCGGATGTTTTCGCAGGGAAATGTTCGGTAGTGAAGGTACGAACGGCGGTCGTTCTTGGCCGTGAGGGTGGCGCACTTTCACGCATGCTACCAGCGATTAAAATGGGCATTGGATCCCCACTCGGAAGTGGCAATCAATATATGCCTTGGATCCATGTCGAAGACTTGGTTGGAATTATGATTCACGCGATGAACCATCAATTAGAAGGAGCATATAATGCTGTAGCACAGTGTGATTCAAACAAAACGTTTATGCGTACACTGGCTCAACAACTTAAAAAGCCTTTCTTCTTTCCTGCCGTTCCAGCATTTGTCATGCGTTTGCTATTTGGCGAAATGGCTGATGTATTACTGAAGGGAACAAGTGCGTCGAATCAGAAAATAATTAAAACTGGATTTGTGTTTAAGTATCAAACCTTAGTGGCTGCATTGCACAATGTGTTTACTTCTACCACTACAGAAGGTCGTTTGCCAAGTTAGCCAACTCCGACCGCTCTCCTTTTTCAAGAACGACATCCGCAAATAATTTCTGTCCTTTGAGACGATCAATTAAATAGGCCAAACCGTTTGAATATTCGTCCAAATAGGGCGTGTCGATCTGGTTCACATCTCCCGTGAATACAATTTTGGTGTTTTCTCCAGCTCTTGTGATGATTGTCTTTACTTCATGAGGAGTAAGATTTTGAGCCTCATCAATAATAAACATGATGTTTGATAAACTTCGCCCACGAATAAACGCCAAAGGAGTAATGACAATTCGTCCAGAGTTTTCCATATCAAGAATGGCTTTAAACTTCTTTTCATTTTCACTGAATTGTGATTTGATGTATTTCAAATTATCCCAAAGCGGTTCCATGTACGGTCCGATTTTATCGTTTGCATCACCCGGTAAGAATCCAATTTCCTTGTTTGAGAGGGGAACAATAGGCCGAGCCAAAATAATCTGATGAAAATTCTTACTTTGTTCGAGGGCTGATGCCAATGCGAGTAACGTCTTACCAGTGCCAGCTACACCCTGCAATGCGACGAGTTTGATATGGGGATTCATCAATGCATGCAATGCAAATGCTTGTTCTGCATTCTTTGGTTTGATGCCATACACATATTCTTTTTCTATTCGTTCCAATTGATCAGAGAAATGATCGTAAAAGGCAAGGGACGATGACTTGCCATTCTTTAGAATGTAATATCCGTTCGCTATTTTCTTTTTACCGAGGATCCCATTTTCATCCACTTTACCCGCGTGAAAAATGTGGCGAATTACCTCTGAATCGACATGATCGATGGTATTCGTCGTTCCCTCTTCCTTAATTTCAACTTTTCCCGTTTCATAGTCTTCAGCATTTATTCCTAATGCTTTTGCTTTGATCCGAAGGTTAATGTCCTTGGTGACGAGAACAACTTCCATTTTGTGTTCAGCCTCCTTTAAAAACAAAGCGGAATTAATGATTTTATGATCATTCTTGCCCACTGAATAGACATACTCAGCATTGATCTCCTTCGGATTATTTTCTAAAACAACCCTAAAGCTTCCAAGCTCTTTGCCCAAACTAATCCATTCTTGTAGACTGCCATGAGAAGAGAGTTTATCAATCTGACGGATCACTTCACGCGCCGAGAAATTCTTTGTGTCATTGCCAATTTTAAACTTATCAAGTTCCTCAAGGACAGTGATGGGTATGGCAACATAATTCTTTTTGAAGTTTGTAATTGCCTGATGGTCGTGCAACAATACGGATGTATCCAAGACGAAGATTTTTTGCTTTTTTGCCATACACGTTTTTGTTTAAAGGTAGGTAGGCGCTTAAGTACAGTCGTTTTCCACTATCAATAGTTATTTACAGCTTAATGTTAGATATGCAGGAAATTCAATGAAACCAACGAACAAAATCAAAACAGCTTTGTTTATTTAACAAAGGCTTAAAATGGAAGAGTGGAAAGTTGTTCCTGGGTTTTCAAATTATGAAGTATCCAACATGGGTAATATCCGTTCAATCGAACGCGTTACTGTTATGAGCAACGGTCGTGTCGTTCATCTAGAAGGTCGAAACAAAACGATTCGTGTTCATCCAAAAAATGGATTTCTGCTCACTGACTTGGTGGACGATAAAGGCAAGCGCCGTACGGTATATCCACACAAAGTAGTTGCATTGGCGTATATTCCAAACCCTCAGCCGCGAAAAAACAAGGTCGTTGTTCATCTTGACGGAAACCTTAAAAACAACTGTATCGAAAATTTGGCATGGACCAGTTTCAGTGCATCAATTAAAAAAGGGTTTGAATTGGGCAAGCGGGACAATTCTCAACTTTGGTTGAAGCGACGCTTGAAATATGGCCCTAAAGGGGGGAACACTTCGAATGGACGGCCAGATCCATTGGACTATGCACAAAAGAAACGCATCCATTATCTGAGAATAGAGAAAGGAATGACCTTAAAGGAGCTGTCGGAAAAATACAATTGCAGCATTTCACATATCCACAAGACACTTCAACGATTTTCTGTGGAGCAATAATTATAAAAACTTGCTTCTTCGAATAATTCGGTCCACGGGGATATAAATCGTTCCAAATGCTTCGTTTTTACTCAAAGAATCTATGCTGAACTGCACACGAGTTCCACGCTCTGTCCATACACCATTATTTCTGCGGTGTTCCTCTATGCCTGGAGTAAAAGCTCCTGAATGAAACATGAAATAATTTCCTTTCTTCTTAAAGTTGAGGGCTGGTGAAAAAAGAAATCGAAATTTATTTCCCTCTTGCGTAATTATACCCTTTGCCATCAGTCGATTGAATAAAGACTGTCCTTTTTCATTCATCGATAAGATCAATGAAAATCCAGGGACCTTTACATCCCGTTTTTTCTCAACCTCCGTCACATTAAAGTCCTCGTCGAGTACCGATTCTATATAACTTTCTTGAACCGTTTGGAATCCACCCTGCCGGAAGGATAAGTCACCATCCCAAGCATTCAGAAATTCCGCTGTAGGAAAGCCAATCTTACGCCCTAATTTCACGAGCCAGATATAAATTGGATCCGTTGGGCTTGTTCTTAGTTTGGTGATGTCAAGGTGAATGTTTAGCATTTTACTGGCAAATTCACCCTCTTTGAAACTCAATCCAGGAGATTTCATTGAGATATTTAAGGGTTTCGAATTGCGCACATAGGCCAGCAAACTGAAGCTTACCGAGTCACTATCATGCGCGAAAATGGCAGTTTTAATCCCGTTATCCTTCAGTTTCTTCCAATTCGAGTAGATCACCAACTTCTCCTTACGGAAGTGCTTTTCGCGAAGGAAAGCCTTCCAGCAAGGTTCGATTGCATAGCGTTTTGCCTCGCTAACGCGTTTTAATATCGGCTCGAAATTTTTCCCTTTATAAACCAATAAATAATTTTTCCCGTAAGACAAAAATCCACTTTCTGCGGGATAGGAATATACCTTTTGTTCGTTAATCAACGTGTCTCGAATATCAGCAAATTTCCTCAAGCGCTCGATGCCTTGAAAAATCTTACTACTATCGCTCACATGAATCACTGCGCCCCATTGCCCCGTTTCATACGCAAAGAAATATGCTGGGTCCTGGAGATTTAACCCATACATTTTACCTTGGCCAAGCAAGAACTCATACGAGAAGAAATCGCGGAAAGGAATCTTATGGTAAAAAAGCATCCCACTCGTTTCGCGGGCAACATCCAACAAATACGCACGACCTAAAAAATCAGCTTCTGGCAAACGATCCTCAATTCTTGGCGGATCCTCCTTACCGAATAAAAAGGGCCGTAAATAAAGGAAAACCCCAAGCGCAACGGAAAGAATTAAAATTAGGACAACCTTCTTAAACATGAAGTTGAATCATTTTGAAATAACGTAGATGCTGTTCAACAAATCAAGTAGGTATTTCCCTGAATTGTCATAAACACCCTGATAATTATACTCCAAGGTAAGGTTTGTTTTCTCCTTACTCGTTTTTGTCGATGTCAACTCCATTGTTCCCGTTTTTCCGCGCATGGCCTCGATAATTTCATTTTCTCGCTCACTAAAGAAGTCACGTGGAAATCTGTCTATTGCTCTCGCCCAATCGATGTGTGCATACATGAAACCACTCTTCTTAGCGCGCTTTGCCTCCTTTTTAGACAAGGCCTCCTTAGCGTATCCGCCAGAATGTCGCATCGCTAGGTCTGCATCATTCGTAAAAATGAATAAGCCATTTTGATTAATCATGTATAAATCTGCGGCATCGAGGATTGCTTTTTCATACACCCAATAGGTCCCCATATTTTTAAATCGAGAAGTCAAACGCGACAAGTGCTTCAACACTTTATCTGGAATATCAGCCCGTTCCGTTGAGAAGCCTACTGTAAAAATGGGCATATCTTCCTCTGCTTCCACTTCGCGCTCGCTGTACTCGTAGGTTTCTTCGTCGTAGCTGAATTCAATTTTTGTTGTTTTAATTTTTTGTATTCCGTTAAAGGTACCAAACATGCTTCCCTTGTATGTTCCAAACAATGCGTCCTTGTTTACGAACTCATTGAGCAATTCTATCGTCAACACATTAGAGCTCATGCGCGCATTTTTCTCTGAAGATAGAATAGGCATGATTACTTTGTAGGCTTGTTCATATGCCTCACGTAAATTCACATTGTACGTAAAAAATGCAGTGTTGTCCTGATGAATATATTTCAACACATCCTTATCGAACTTTGAATCGTTCATTTTTTCATAGATCGAACCAAGCTTTTCACCATAGCGCACCTCCATTTTAAACTCAACAGAAGCTTGATTTAGAATAAGGTCACCAAGAATCACGTTGCCCGTGTATAGTTGCTTCATGTCCTCGAACAATGATGGAAACATGGTTTGCATGTACCACATACCTTCTGCTTTTTGAAGGTTCCGAGAATTGTCGAGATAGAAAACGCCTTCCGATGTATGTGTCAATTGCTCTGCAAAACGACTATCTGAATTTACAAGATTGATTTGTCCGACAAACAATTCCTCGCACAGCGCTGAAAGGTATTCCATTTCCAAGATCACTTGGACACTATCGCGCAATTCATAATAGTTTTTCTCGAGCAGATTTTGTTCATGTAAAATACCTTCCAATGCATCCTCTTCAAATTCAATATCAATCGGTGCCTCAGCTGGTGCCTCAATCTCTTCGAATTCAAAATCGCCTTCAATCAATTCACCGTCTTCATCAAATTCTTCGTATCCTTCCATGTAGTATGGATTCTCGTTTCCGCGCGAGTACCAAATAGAATCAGTGACTTCATCGATTTTTTCCATGGTTGGTTCAACGCGCACTAGAAGCGCTGCATTGTTTTTGATGATTAAATGGTTGAAGTAAGAACTATAGAACTCAATCCCAGGATATATATCTTCCTCTTTTTCGAAATCATCAAAAACGACAAATAAATCTTGTTTGTCCTTGATGCCTAAAGTAAACCCTGACACCTCATAATTTTGACCCTTTCCGTAAAATACATTCAACTTTTGATCAAAATCAATTCCAGAATCTTTCAATGTTTTACCAGTCGTTGACCCATCGAACAGCTCTTGTTGCACCTCTTCCATGAATTCATAACGCACCAAGTCGTCCAATGAAATTTTTTGTAAAAGGCTAATGTTGTTCAAGCTGAACACTGTCACTGCATCTTTTGGGATGAGTGCTTCTGATTTTGTAGTGGCGGGAAGATCTGTCATGGTTTGCCCTGCCACACCTAGAGCACTACTTAAGAAAAGGAGGGCTGAAAATAACTGAAAATGAGTACGTCGGATCACTGTATACGGTTCTACGGATTGTACCGCGAAAATACGAAAATTACCGCGAATTTTACTTGAGTGGAGTAAGATAGATGATGTTGTCTAAAAGTGATGAGTTTTGCGACAAGGCATGAGGATTTGTCTTGATCATCACATTCATTTTGTTTGCCGACAGTTGCGCCGAAGGATTGTCGAAACGATCCACAGGACGCTCGAATCGTGTGATTGAAGTGTAGGTCCCTTGTTTCAGTAGGGCAATGTCTTCTTGTTGAAATTCGGTTGTTTTCTTTACGGAGATTTCCGGAATGGAACGCACGAGTTTTTGACCATCCCAATTCAACCAAATGGCGTCCAACTCTGGAACACTTTTGTCGCGCAATTCATCACGCACCACTTCTTTAATGGCCGTTTGAAGTGCTGACACACTGGTAAAATCGCAACGAAGCTTAAATATATAATTCTCGAAATCCGATTCTACGGTGACATTCGAGATACCCACCTTGGCATCCAACTTTTTCTGAAATTCTGAAATTCTATTGTTTAACTCAGGAATTGAAGGTACACGTATTCCATTGATGCTGTCCAAAGCAAGGATGGATGTGACTTTTACCTTGCTCGAACTTAAATTGATTGTGTACTTTAAAGTTCCACTACCATCATTGTTGATTTTAATATCATCAACCAACTCAATGCATGAATTGAGAAACACTGTGCAGAACAAAAGAAATGAAAAAGTCCAAAATTTCATGGTACAAATTTAAACATTTCCGCGCTTGGCAAAAAGCAAGCCACAAGTGGAAGTGTGTAATTTTATAAAAAACGATCGAACGCGGCTATTTTTCTTTGTTAACGAGTAAACTCGGCTGTTACATTCTTTCAATTCCCTATATTTGCAACAAATTCATCACATGACGGATCCTTCAAGAATTTCTACTGCGAAAGCGCCAAAACCAGTTGGATTGTACCCACATGCCCGCAAGGTTGGGAATTTACTTTTTCTTTCTGGTGTTGGTCCAAGGGTTGCGGGCTCCGATGCGACAGATTCTGCCGTTCCGGGCTTGGTATTAGATAAAAATGGAAATTTCATTGAATTTGACTTTGAGGCACAGTGCCGCAGCGTTTTCGACAATGTTCGCATTATCCTTGATGAATCGGGTTCTAGCTGGGATCAGCTTGTCGATGTGACTGTATTTCTGGTGAACATGAAACGTGACTTTCACACTTATAATCGGGTGTACGCAGAGTACTTCAAAGACAACTTACCTTGCCGCACGACTGTGGAAATCAACTCGCTTCCCACACCAATTGCGATCGAATTAAAATGTATAGCAACAATTGATTAAACCATGACAGGATTCATTCTTCGCTGCCTTATTGCCGCAGCTTCACTCTTTTTTACCGTTTGGTTATTTGCCACAGGCCATTGGGGATGGGGAATTACCATGATTCTTCCTCTGGGACTTGTAATTTTATCATTCTTCCGCAATGAAAATATGATTCTCGCTCTGAACCAAATGCGTTTGGGGGATACAGATAAAGCAAAGAAATACATCAACCGGATCTCAGCTCCATACCTATTGCCACGCAAGCAACATGCGTATGTGTTGTTTCTTCAAGCAGTGATGAACACACAAGAATTTGGTTTTGCCAAAAGTGAACAATACTTGCGCAAAGCGATAGGACTAGGACTTCGAACAGGTCAAGATAAAGCAGTTGCGCGCATGCATTTGGCAGGAATCTGTTTGCAAACAAGCCGCAAGGCCGAAGCTGAAAAACTGTTGGCCGAAGCCAAGAAAATGGACAATACCGGAATGCTGAAGGACCAAATCGTCATGATGCAAAATCAAATGAAGGGAGCACCATCTAAAAACCAAATGCGTATGGCGCAGATGATGGGTGGCCGCAAGAAAATGCCGCGCATGCGCTGATGGATACAGACATTTCAAATCGCATCGTTTCTCAGCCTTGGGCCGATTACGAACTCATCGACGCTGGAGGTGGAAAAAAATTAGAGCGCTGGGGGAAGGTCATCACTATTCGTCCAGAGATTCAAGCGTACTTTAAGTCAGAAATTCCATTTACCGAATGGGAGAAAATGGCCAACTGGGAATTCCGCGCAAAAGCCGGAAACAGCGGTACATGGAGGGCTTTGAAACCAAACTCTCCAAAGCAATGGAGCATCACCTACCGCCAATTGCATTTCCAACTCGAGCTAACAAAATTCAAACATGTTGGTTTGTTCCCTGAGCAACGCAGCAATTGGGACCTTATCAGTCAGAACCTCCATTCCGACGATAAATTCTTGAATCTCTTTGCCTATACCGGCGCAGCCTCATGTGTAGCGCGAAATGCAGGAGCCGAAACCTATCATGTTGATTCCGTCAAGCAGCTCATTACGTGGGCGCGATCAAACATGGAAGAAAGCCGTTTGCTCAACATTAAGTGGGTATTGGAAGATGCCTTAAAGTTTGCCAATCGCGAAGTAAAGCGCGGGAACAAATACAAAGGCATTATCATGGATCCACCTGCTTGGGGAATTGGCGCCAAAGGTGAAAAATGGAAGCTGGAAGAAAAAATCGATGAACTCTTAGCGACCGCCGAAACACTGCTTGATGAGGATGGCTTCCTGATTGTGAATACGTATTCTCCCACCTTCGACTTAAGCATGTTGCAAGGATTGGCTGAACTTTATTTCGGAAATAGACCTTTTGAAGTAAAGGAATTGTGGATGAAAACCACTTCGGGTAAGGACCTTTATTTCGGCAATGTTTTGCGCGTAGGATTCTCTGAACGAAGGGATTAATCGTCTTAATCTATCGTTATTATCTTCATTCGAAACAGATCGTCGAATGGCACTCTCGAAAAAAAGGCTACATTTGTCCGCAGCATTACTTGTGAAAACAGAAAAGAAAATAGCAGTGATTGGAGGTGGAAGCTGGGCAACCGCTCTTGTCAAGATGTTATGCAATAACCTCAATTCTGTGAATTGGTGGATGCGCAGCGAAACAGCCGTAGCGCACATTCTGAAATACAAGCACAATCCAAATTACCTTCAGTCAGTAGAATTTGACCTTAATAAAATCAATGTTTCGACAGATTTAGAGGAAATCATTCGTCCCGCAGACATCGTCATTATCGCAACGCCATCCGCATTCCTTGTCTCCATTTTTGAGCATTTCCCTAAGGAAATCATGAAGGACAAGATTGTTTTTTCTGCAGTGAAGGGTATTATTCCTGAATACAACGCCATACCTGCGCGCTTCATTCATAAAACCTTTGGAACGCCTTACGACAATATCGGGATTATTTGTGGCCCCTGTCATGCGGAAGAAGTAGCCCTTGAACGTCTATCTTATTTGACGATCGCCGCTCAGGATGATGAAATTGCAGAGGAAGTCGCTGAGTTGCTCGCTTGCCGGTACATTAAAACGACAATTTCGGATGACCTCTTTGGCACCGAACTTTCTGCCGTGCTGAAAAATGTTTACGCCCTCGCTTCAGGAATTTGTTCTGGCTTGGGATACGGCGATAATTTCCAATCGGTATTGATTGCCAATGCCATCCAGGAGATTGAGAATTTTATTGATGAAGTGAGTCCCATTCACCGCGATGTGAAGTCAAGTGCTTATTTGGGAGACTTGCTGGTAACAGCCTATTCGAAATTTTCACGCAATCGCACATTTGGATTCATGATCGGAAAAGGCTATTCTGTGAAAACAGCCCAATTGGAGATGGACATGATCGCGGAAGGATACTACGCGACGAAATGTGTGATGGAAATCAACAAGAAATTTCAGGTCGAAATACCCATTGTTGAAGCCGTGTACAATATCTTGTACGAACGCATCTCTCCAGCTGTGGAAATGCGCCTATTGTCGGATAAGTTATCTTAAGCGCATGCAAGGGCTTTTTTTTCTTACGCATCGATTCATTTTGAATGCCTATTCTTTACGTAACCGTCATCTTTCATTTTTAATCCTTCATTTTTCACTGTTAACCGCGCACTTTTCAATTGGCCAGCGGCTAATTGATCATGTGAACCCGTTTATCGGCACCAAGAATGCTGGACACACCTATCCTGGGGCGAGCATGCCTTTTGGATCGGTGCAATTGAGTCCTGACACGGATACCATTCCTTTCTCAGTCAATGGAAAATATACGGGTGATGTCTACAAATACTGCGCAGGGTACCAGTACGACGATCCCACGATTGTTGGATTCACACATACCCATTTCAGTGGCACGGGACACTCCGACTTGGGGGATATACTCCTAATGCCGGGCACTGGGAAAGTTCAAATGAACCCTGGTACGGAAGATCAGCCCGACAAAGGATACCGTTCGCGCTTTTCCCATTCGACAGAAAAGGCAGCGCCTAACTATTACAGCGTCTATCTTGAGGATCCAAAAGTAAAGGCAGAAATGACAACCACCACACGTGTTGGGGTTCATCGATACACCTTTGATCAACCAGAAAATGCACACCTCATCTTGGATTTGATTCATGGCATTTACAATTACGATGGGAAAAATGCGTGGACCTTCCTACGCGTGGAGAACGACACCTTGATTACAGGCTATCGGCAAACAAATGGATGGGCACGCACGCGCACTGTTTATTTTGCGATTTCCTTCTCTCAGCCCATCAGCACCTATGGATTTGAAAACAACCGTCCATCGGGATACAATGGCTTTTGGGGGAAATTCAACCAATCCAAAGATTTTCCCGAGATTGCTGGTGAAGGCGTTCGCGGTCACATTCATTTTGATTTGAAATCTAATCCTATCTTGATGGTCAAAGTTGCACTCTCACCCGTAAGCACGGAGGGTGCCATTGCGAATATGCGCGCTGAAACACCACTGTGGGACTTTGAATCCATTAAAAGCCAAGGTCAAACTGCCTGGGAAAGTGAATTGGCGAAGGTCAAGATCGAAGCAAGTACCCCTGAAGAATACACAAACTTTTACACGGCGCTTTACCATTGTTACCTCGGAACAACCATTTACATGGACAAGGACAATCGATACAAAGGCCTTGACCAGAACGTTCGTATGGCAGATGGGTTCACCAATTACACCACCTTCTCCTTGTGGGATACCTACCGTGCCTTGCATCCTTTGTACAATATACTGCAACCCCTGCGCAACAGTGACATGATCAATTCCATGCTCGCCCATTACGACCAAAGTGTGCATAAAATGTTGCCTGTTTGGTCGCATTATGCCAATGACAATTGGTGCATGATCGGGTATCACTCTGTTTCCGTTTTAGCAGATGCCATGGTCAAAGGTATAACAGGGTTCGATCATTTGCGTGCCATTGAAGCAAGTGTTCAAACCTCAAATAATGAATGGTTTGATGGATTAAAATCCTACATGTCAAATTCGTTTTATGTAGCAGAAGACCAAAGTGGCAATTCCGTGTCAAAGACCTTAGAATTTGCCTACGACGATTGGACCATTGCGCAGATGTTGGCGCTACATCCAGAATTGTCTGACGGGGCAGAAATTGATTTGAAAGATTATTATCTGATGCGCGCGGATTCTTATCGAGAAGTATTTGATTCAACAATCGGGTTCATGCGGCCGCGACTAGCCAATGGCAGCTTCAAATCACCGTTTGATCCTTTGGACACACATGGACAAGGATTCATCGAAGGCAATGCGTGGAATTATAGCCTCTATGTTCCGCACAACCCGAAAGCGTTGATTTCATTGATGGGTGGAGACAAACGTTTTGTCGAACACCTCGATTCCCTCTTCACCATGCCTTTGGCCGACAAGTACATCGAGCATACCGAAGACATCATGCGCGCTGGAATCATCGGTAACTATGTGCATGGGAACGAACCTTCTCATCATGTACCTTTTCTTTACAACTGGACCTCTCAACCTTGGAAAACTCAAGCACAAACACGTGCCATTCTTCCGTCACAATACAAAGCGACTGCAGATGGCTTGGGTGGCAATGACGACTGTGGCCAGATGAGTGCTTGGATGGTGTTTGCGTCACTTGGCTTTTATCCTGTCGCACCTGGCTCAACTGAATATGCCTTGACAAGTCCAAGTGTGAAATCGGCAGAATTGCAGTTAGAAAACGGGAAGACCTTTACAGTGAAAGTCATTCATCAAGGACTGAAAAATGTGTATATCCAAGCCGTATATCTCAATGGCAAGCCTTTAAATCGCCTATTCATCACCCATGCCGATCTTGTGAATGGTGGAACATTGGAATTTCACCTTGGGTCTCGACCAAATACACGTCTAGGAATCCACCACTAAAACCTTGCGGTTTTGTGGCAATGATTCCGAAGTTGAAGCATCATTAACTCCTCTCTTTTTAGTAGTTTTGGGCCTATGAAAGTGTTCAAATTTGGCGGCGCATCAGTCAAAGATTCATCTGCAGTGCGCAATGTTTCCGGCATTCTATCCCTTTTCCGTGGTGAGAAAATCACCGTTGTCGTTTCCGCGATGGGTAAAACCACCAACAAATTAGAAGAAATTGTTGCAGCTGAACAGCGACATGATAAAAAAGCATTTGATGCCTTGGTGGATGATCTCTATGCTTTCCATATGGACATTATGGCTGAGTTATTTCAAGAAAGGCATTATGTCGCTTTCAATGCGGTAGAGGATATATTCGAACGCCTACGTGCGCGCTTTCATCAGCCATTTCCAGAAAATTTTGACTTCGAGTACGATCAAATTGTTTCCTTGGGCGAGTTGTTGTCTACACAAATTATTTCTGCCTTCCTCAACGAGCAAGGTCATGCCACGCGATGGGCTGACTCACGCCAATTAATTCGAACTGATAATCGCTACCGTGAAGGCAATGTCGATTGGAAAAAGACCGAAGAACTCATCCGTGAGCGATTGATTCCTGCCTTTGACAGCAACGATATACTGGTGACGCAAGGATTTATTGGCGCCACAGCTGAAGGATTTACCACAACTTTAGGTCGTGAGGGCTCTGATTATACCGCTGGAATATTGGCTTATTGTACCAATGCCGAGAATGTTACCATTTGGAAAGATGTACCTGGAATGCTCAATGCCGATCCAAAGTACTTCGAAAACACAGTGAAGCTTGATCAGATTTCATTCCGCGAAGCCATTGAATTGTCGTATTATGGGGCTTCTGTGATCCATCCAAAAACAGTGAAGCCACTTCAAAACAAAGGCATTCCACTTTTTGTAAAATCATTTCTTGAGCCTGAGGCAGATGGTACAATTATTCAAGCTTCAACGGCCAACGATCATTTGATTCCTTCGTTCATTGTGATGAGAAATCAAGTGTTGTTTTCCATCAATCGACGTGATTTTTCATTCATTGTGGAAGAGCACCTAAGTGATATTTTCAATCGATTGTCTGCTATCGGAGTAAAAATCAATTTGATGCAAAATTCTGCATTGAATTTTTCGATTCTTGCCGACCGTAGTAAAACAGATCCGCAGAAGGTCATTGAGTTGTTTACCGACAACTATGAAGTACGCTACAACGAAGGACTTGAACTCGTGACCATACGCCATTACGATGCAAAGACTTTAGAGATGTTAAGCGAAGGGAAAGAAACCTTGGTTGAACAGCGTACTCGCCAAACAGCAAGGCTTGTGTTGAAGGAAAAAACAGCGTAAAATACCTCGAATAAGGTATTCAAAAACACCCGTTAAGCGTTATTTTTGTAGTTCATAGGTCTAAATGTCAGCAAAACTCTCGGATTTAAAAAATGGCAACTGCGCAACAGTCACTTCCATCGAGGATTCGTCCATTCGATTGAAGCTGATGGAAATGGGACTTATGCCTGGACGTGAGATTACTGTACTTTTTCGCGCACCGCTTGGTGATCCAATCGCGATTGATGTTGATGGATACATCCTATCGTTAAGACTTGACGAGGCTTCGATGATTCAAGTGGAGGAACATTCATTTGCATTTGCGTAATCATTATACCATGAAGATTGCGCTACTTGGAAATCCAAATACAGGAAAAAGTTCTGTTTTCAACCTCGTTACTGGACTGCGTCAACAAGTAGGCAATTTCCCAGGGGTCACTGTAGAAAAGAAGACTGGGACACTTCAAATTGAAGGCAACACGTATACGCTGATCGATTTTCCAGGGACCTACAGCCTGTATCCAAGGTCCAAAGACGAGCAAGTTGTGTATTCCGTGCTTTCAGATAACGAAGCGGAGGATTACCCTGATCTTGTTATTGTCGTTGTCGATCAGTCCAACCTCGAGCGAAACTTATTTCTGTTTTCTCAGATTTATGATTTAGGTCTTCCTACACTAATGGTCCTCAACATGACCGACCTCGCTATGCGCAATGGAATAGCCGTAGATGTCGATCAGCTCAATACCTTTTTCCCTTCAGCGCAAATCGTATCCACGAATGCACGTGTAGGCATGGGTAAAGAACGACTAATGATGGCTATCGCTGACATGGCCAATGCGACACTAGAAAAAAGAAACCCAATTCCACTGTGTCCGGTGGATGATGTATCTTGCCAAGAGCAAGAAGCAGAGGCACGTTATACCTTTATCAAGCAGATCATTACTGCATCACTTTCGAAAGTAGAGAAAGAAAAGAAAGCGTCAGTAAGTAAACTCGACCGACTTTTCGTTCATCCTGTTTTGGGGTATATCATCTTTGCAGCGATACTTTTTATCGTATTCCAATTTATCTTTGCCTTTGCCGCAGTCCCTATGGATTTCATCGATTCGGGCTTCGCTGAATTTGGAAATTGGCTTTCAGATTCCCTACCTACAGGCGTGTTTTCCGATTTGATTTGTCAAGGAATAATTCCCGGGATTGGCGGTGTGTTGGTCTTTGTGCCACAAATTGCGCTCTTGTTCTTCTTCATTTCCATATTGGAAGAAACGGGGTATTTGTCCCGCGTGGTATTTATCATGGATCGACTCATGCGACCTTTAGGGTTGAATGGGAAAAGCGTTGTGCCATTGATGTCGAGTGTAGCTTGTGCCATTCCAGGCGTCATGGCTACACGGACGATTGCCGATTGGAAAGAGCGAATGATCACAATCCTTGTTGCACCATTAATGAGTTGCAGTGCGCGCATTCCCGTTTATACACTACTCATTGCATTGGTAATTCCGAAGACGACAATTCTTGGGATTTTCAATGTGCAGGGACTAGTATTATTTGGACTGTATTCCCTAGGTTTGGTGTCGGCTTTGCTTGTAGCGGCATTAATTAAACTTATTATAAAATCGCGAGATAAAGGATTTTTAATGTTGGAGCTCCCGAGCTTCAAATCACCACGTTGGGGAAATATAGGGATAACTGTTTGGGAAAAAGTAAAGGTGTTTATTCTTGACGCGGGTAAAGTCATTTTGGCGATCTCCATTCTCCTTTGGGCATTAGCGACCTATGGTCCAAGCGAATCGATGCGAAACAACATCGCCAAGGCGAAGAATGAATCGAAAGAGTTAAACCTTACGAAAGAGGAAACCAATCAGCGCATAGCCTCCGCAAAAATGGAGAGTTCGTATATTGGTCACCTTGGTCATTTTATTGAACCTGTCATTCGACCATTAGGTTACGATTGGAAGATTGGGATCTCACTTATTACGTCATTTGCAGCGCGCGAGGTGTTCGTGGGCTCCTTGTCTACGATTTATGCCGTGAATGAAACGGACGATGTCAACAAGCGACTCATCGATAAAATGCGTGCAGAGCGAAGAGCGGACGGTACCAAAGTGTATACGCTTGCTGCTGGCGCTTCTCTCATGGTGTTTTATGTCTTCGCAATGCAGTGCATGGCAACACTGGCAATAGTAAAACGAGAAACCAACAGCTGGAAATGGCCTTTGATCCAAATAGGATTTATGGGCGCCTTGGCTTACTTTGGCGCAATGATTACATTCTATACGCTCTCCTGATGCAAGAAATTCTAGTCATTCTCGCCGTATCTGCTGCATGTATCTTTCTTGCGCTACAATTCTACACGAAGTTCGTGCGTAAGGATGCGAAATGTGAAGGATGTGCTGTGGGGAAAATTCAGGAGAAGTAGGTCGTTTTTATTCTACTCTAATCTTCACTCTTTAAATTCAATTTTTTCTTCTTTTTCTTCTTCCAATTCCTTGGATTATCGATAATGTATTTTTCGATTCGATGATAATCTCTCTGATTTCTAATGATATGCTCGTAATAATTTCTCTGAAAGATTTTAATTGGGGCGAAAGATGGGGCGGATTGTGATTCCGAAGATGGGGCGAATGGCAATTCGCCCTCTCTAGATTCCCTGGAAGAATTTAGAAAAAGAATTATCTTTTTTGGGGCGAATTGCGATTTGGGAGATGGGTCGAATTGCGATTCGCCCGTTCTAGATTCCCTTGAAGAATTTAAAAAAAGATTTATCTTTTTTGTGCTGGCGCCTTTAAATCCGCGGATTATTGCGCCAATGGTGTGTGAAGGGCTTTTTGGATTCGAATGAATCCATTCCTCGTTTTCTTTTTTTTCGATTTGAGTGGTAATGGTTACAATCATATGCATGTGGTCAGGCATGATGATAAATTCTCCCAAATTGACATTAGGTCGCAATTGAATGGTATTTATCCATTCTTCTTCGACGATTTTTCCAACGGAACTTAGGATCATTTTTCCGTCTTCAATTTTTCCAAATAAATGTTTTCGATTTTGAGTAACGATGGTGATAAAATAACTCCCCTTTTGAGAATAATCATAGTTTTTTAGACGAATAGAGCGTCTATTCGGTAGATTTGAATTCGTTGACATTTGAATTTTTTCATAAGAAGTTACGAAAAAATGTTCGACCTAAATGATCTTTTTAATGCCCTCCTCCTTCTGTAGCTTCAAAAGAAATACCTCTTTTCTTTAGGATTGAACCCACATAATACGCAAAGAATGCGAGGTATGCGAAACATACCACTCCAACCCAATACGAATGTTGAATGCCAAGTAGTTTCTCTGATGAAAGGGCACCTTGTATGAGGGAAATCACACCGCCACCCATAATCATCATGATCAACAAGCTTGACGCCGTATTCGTTTTTTCACCCAATCCAGCGATTCCCAAAGTAAAGATGCATGGCCATAACGTGCTGCAGAACAATCCTACAGAAATGAACGCAAACACACTTGTCATGCCGCTTGAGAAGATACCAATCATCAATGCAGCGATACCTAAAGTTGAATAAATCAAAATTTGTCGTGCCGGTTTTCCTTCACTCACAGCATCAGCCACAGCGAGAATCACCACAATCAACAAATACGGATAAAGGGATTGAATAGAATGCCCACCTATGACATTTGCAAAAGCAAACACACCGAAAGCAGCGAAAGGAAGTAGGAGGCTCAACTTAAGCTTCGTTGATTCCTTAAGGTCGAATGCACCAGCAGCAGAAGTCCAACGACCAATCATCAAACTTGCCCAAAACAAAGAGACATAAGGCGCAACAGCACTTTCTGGAGTTCCTAGTTTTTGTTTCATGAATTCAGGGAGATTACTCGCTGTTGAAACTTCCACTCCAACATACACAAAAATGGCAATCATTCCCAGTACCACTTGTGGATAACGCAATGTTTCCATTATTCCTCCACCGTTGCTTTGTGTTTCGCTACCAATACGATCTGGAACAGACGAGAATTTAAAGAATACCGCAGCCAATAAGAATGCAGCACCAAGCACGAGGTAAGGAATTTGCACCGCTTCAAGGTTTAATCCTGCTTCAGGGTTAGAGATACCTCCAAAAATGGCAAACGATACGATGACAGGACCGATGGTTGTCCCCACATTATTGATTCCTCCAGCGAGTGACAAGCGCATATTTCCTTTCGAAGGATCACCCATTTGAATCGCAAGTGGATTTGCTGCGATTTGTTGAAGTGAGAATCCAAGTCCAACAGTAAACAAACCACTAATCAAAAGCGGAAAAGATGCGTTATTGGATGCGGGAATAAACAAAAGCGTTCCAACAGCTGAGATTATCAAACCTAGCGCTAGACCATTGCGGTAGCCAATCAAGTTTAAGATATCGCGCTTCAGCAATCCAGAAATAACAAAGTATAAAATAGATCCTACTGTATACGCCACATAGAACGCAAACGAAATCATCTGCGACTGAAGTTGACTTAGATCCAAGGCCTTTTTAAAGACCGGAATTAAGATGTCATTACTCGCGGCAACGAAGCCCCAAAAGAAAAAGATAACGATGAGCGTAACGAGTGCGCTACTTTTAGTAGAAACGGACATAAGTAGTAAATTTGGACCAAGATAGCAGTATTTCTGCGCTTAACTCACAGATTGACTCAATTTACTTAAATTTTCTTCGTAAGAAATGAGTTTTTTCGTTGCGGCAACGATACCATTTACGTCAAAACCACAGTCTTCCCAAAGCTCTTCTTGCGTTCCATGGTGCACATAGCGGTCAGGGATACCCAATCGTACAACCTCAGCGGAGTACTTTTGATCAACCATAAATTCGATGACAGCAGACCCAAATCCACCCATCAAACAGCCATCTTCAATGGTAATCACCTTGGAGAACTTCGAAAACACTTCGTGCAACATCACCTCATCGATAGGCTTTACGAAGCGCATGTCGTAATGAGCTGCACTCACGCCAAGTTCTTTCAATTCAGCGATTGCTTTTTGCGCAAAATTACCGGGGTGACCAACTGTAAGAATGGCAACATCTTCACCATTTGTTAATTTACGCCCTGTACCTACTTGGATTGCTTTCATTGGCGTTTTCCATTCCAACATGACACCATTTCCACGTGGGTATCGGATGGAGAAAGGACCCATGTTTTCTTGTTGCGCAGTAAACATGAGGTTACGCAATTCAGCTTCATCCATCGGCGCAGAAACCACCATGTTTGGGATGTGGCGCATGTAGGACAAATCGTATGCACCGTGATGCGTGGCACCGTCAGCACCAACAAGTCCACCACGGTCAAGGCAGAAAACAACATTTAAATTTTGTAGCGCTACGTCGTGCAATACTTGATCGTAAGCACGTTGCATGAACGACGAATAAATATTACAGAAAGGCACCAAACCTTGCGTTGCCAATCCCGCAGAGAACGTTACGGCATGTTGTTCAGCGATACCCACATCGAAAGCACGATCCGGCATGGCCTGCATCATGATGTTCAATGAGCATCCCGAAGGCATCGCTGGAGTTACCCCCATTACTTTATCATTCTTTTCCGCCAACTCAACGATGGTATGACCAAACACATCCTGGTATTTCGGTGGTTGAGGTGATTTAGGCACCACCTTAACGATTTCACCGGTTTCCTTATTGAAAACCCCTGGCGCGTGCCATTTTGTTGGATTTCCTTCTTCAGAGTATTTGTATCCTGCGCCTTTACGTGTGATGCAATGTAAAATTTTCGGGCCAGGGATATCCTTTAAGTCTTCTAGGACCTTTGCCAATCCAACGACATCATGTCCATCAACAGGACCGAAGTAGCGGAAATTCAAGGACTCGAACAAGTTACTTTGCTTCAATAAAGATCCTTTCAACGCATGCGTCACTTTGGAAGCAATTGTCTGTGCATCAGGGCCAAACTTTGAAATTTTTCCCAACATGTGCCATACCTCATCCTTAATTTTGTTGTAGGTATGTGATGTGGTAATGTCTGTAAGGTATTCTTTCAAGGCGCCAACATTCGGGTCAATCGACATGCAATTGTCATTCAAGACCACCAACAAGTTGGCATCTTTTTCAAATCCTGCATGGTTCATTCCCTCGAATGCTAAACCAGCTGTCATGGCACCATCACCAATCACGGCGATGTGTTGACGTTGCTTTTCACCTTTGTATTTACTTGCAACAGCCATTCCGAGTGCAGCAGAAATAGAGGTTGATGAGTGACCCACACCAAAGGTATCGTATTCACTTTCAGAGCGCTTTGGGAAACCAGAAATTCCACCTTTTAAGCGATTTGTATGAAAACGTTCGCGTCGGCCAGTCAAGATTTTATGTCCATACGCTTGGTGGCCTACGTCCCAAACGAGTTGATCATCAGGTGTATTAAACACATAATGTAGGGCTACGGTAAGTTCCACCACACCAAGGCTAGCGCCGAAATGGCTATTCCCTATCTCCGAAATAACGTCAACAATGTATTGACGTACCTCATCAGAAACTTGCGGCAAGTCATCCACTTTAAATTTTTCCCGAAGGTCTGACGGAATTTGGATTTGCTCCAAAAATGGCCCTGCTGTATATTCTCCCATAGTTTTTACTCCTTTATTTCGCGTCACGCGTCAATAACTAACAAACAAGACATTTATTTTGTTCGTTGTATCAAGGTTAACGATTATTCTTTATGCTTTTACAAGTTCCACGCGCGTGTCACCTTCTGCTTCCAGATCTGTGATCAAGGCATTGTTGCTTGTTGAGCTAAATACAATTTCTGTCGCCAATACTTCCGCTTGAACATACGCCGCATTTGCAGCAATGGCCTCACGAATGGCATCTGATGTTTCTACTGTGATGCGGATCTTATCCGTTACCTCCAAACCTGAATCCTTGCGCAGATTTTGCACTCGATTCACCAATTCTCGAGCAATACCCTCTGATTTCAATTCGTCAGAAATGGTAATGTCCAAAGCAACGGTCAAGCCACCTTCTGACGCCACCAACCACCCTGGAATATCCTGTGCCGCGATATCAAAATCCGCCAAGTCAAGTTCTATGGCCTCACCTTCGATTGTTCCACTCCAACCCCCTGTAGCTTCAATAGCTGAAATATCATCAGCAGACATTTGAGCAACAATAGCTGCAATGGCTTTCATTTGCTTGCCATATTTTGGACCGATCGTTTTAAAATTTGGTTTGATGCTTTTCACCAAAACGCCACTTCCTTCCTCGAGCAATTCAAGTTCCTTGATGTTTACTTCCGATAGAATCAAGTCTTGTACGTGGCGCAAATTGTCCGCAAACGACTGGCTCAACACGGGCACCATGATTTTTTGGAGTGGTTGACGCACTCGGATTTTTTCCTTCTTCCGCAAGGCCAACACAAGCGATGAGATGCGTTGCGCGATGTCCATTTGATCCTCCAAATCTGCATTGATGAGGGCTGCATTCACTGGAGGAAAATCTGCCAAGTGAACCGAAGACGCAGAATGACGATTTGAGACACTGTTTAAGTCAGAGAACAATTGATCCATGAAGAAAGGCGCAATCGGAGAACCCAAAATCGAAACCGTTTCTAGACAGGTGTATAACGTCTGGTAGGCAGACAGCTTATCTTTTGAATCATCACTCTTCCAGAAGCGGCGACGGCAAAGGCGCACGTACCAATTGGACAGTTGATCATTCACAAAATCCTGAATCAAACGTCCCGCCTTGGTTGGCTCATACTCCGCAAAAGCAGCATCCACCTCCGTCACCAAAGAATTCAATCGCGATAAAATCCATCGGTCAATTTCTGGTCGTTCGGTATGTGGCACATCTGCTTCCGAGTAATCGAACCCATCGATATTTGCGTAGAGCGAGAAGAATGAATACGTATTGTAAAGCGTTCCGAAGAATTTGCGCTGCACTTCCGTGATGCCGTCTTTGTCGAACTTCAAGTTGTCCCACGGCTGCGCATTGGTAATCATGTACCAGCGCGTTGCATCCGCACCGTAGGTCGACAAGTTTTCGAAAGGCTCAACCGCGTTACCTAGTCGTTTCGACATTTTTTGGCCATTCTTGTCAAGCACCAGTCCATTCGAAACCACATTTTTATAGGCCACTGAATCGAAGACCATCGTCGAAATGGCGTGCAAGGTATAGAACCAACCACGCGTTTGATCGACACCTTCCGCGATGAAGTCACCCGGATAGGCTTTGTGGTCATCGATCAACTCTTTATTTTCAAACGGGTAATGCCACTGTGCATAGGGCATCGAACCTGAATCGAACCACACGTCGATAAGATCGGCTTCACGCTTCATTGGTTTTCCGGTTGGTGAAACCAACGTAATCAAGTCCACATAGTTTTTGTGAAGGTCGATTTGCGCGTAGTTCTCCTTCGACATATCTCCAGCCGCAAAGTGAGCCAATGGATTTTCTGCCATGACTCCTGCTTTTACTGCTTTATCGCATTCATTTTTTAATTGCTCGACAGATGAAATACAGATGCGCTCATCACCCTCCGCTGTTGACCAGATTGGAATTGGAATTCCCCAGTAACGTGAGCGTGAAAGGTTCCAGTCGTTGGCATTTTCGAGCCACTTCCCAAAGCGTCCAGACCCTGTAGATTCAGGTTTCCAGTTGATGGTATTGTTCAACTCCATCATGCGCTCACGAACATCCGTCACACGAATGAACCATGAATCCAGCGGATAGTAAAGCACCGGCTTATCTGTTCGCCAACAATGCGGATAGCTGTGCACGTATTTCTCTACTTTGAATGCCTTGTTGTCCGTCTTCAAGGCAATGGCAATTTGTACATCTACCGATCGCTCGGGCGCATCATTTTCGTCGTAATATTCATACTTGACAAAGAGACCGGCGAGTTCCCCCATTTCTGGACGAAACTTCCCTTGTAGGTCCACCAAGGGAACCAAGTTTCCTTTATCATCCGCCACCAACATCGGCGGAACACCTGCATCGGCTGCAACTCGAGCATCATCCGCACCAAAGGTAGGCGCGATGTGCACGATTCCAGTTCCATCTTCTGTTGTGACAAAATCACCACCAATCACGCGGAAAGCTTCTTCAGGTTTCTCCGCTGGTAAGGCATACGGCAAAAGTTGATCATAGCGAATACCGATAAGGTCAGCACCGTGGCATTCACCAGCAATGAAGTAGGGAATCACCTTATCACCTGCTGTGTAATTGGTCAATTCATCCGCACTTTCAACCGCTTGGAATCCTTTGCTGAACTGATATCCCACCAAGTTTTTAGCAAGAATAACATTGATTGGAGCATGTGTGTATTGATTGAAAGAGCGCACCAAAACGTACTCGATTTTAGGGCCAACACATAGCGCTGTATTCGATGGTAAGGTCCATGGTGTTGTCGTCCATGCGAGGAAATGTGTCACTTCCGCGTTTGGATCAAACCCTTTGAATGGCGCTAATCCTTTCCAATCATTGATTTTAAATTGAGCTACAATCGTGGTGTCT
The DNA here is from genome assembly GCA_040379705.1 of Crocinitomicaceae bacterium. Classification (GTDB taxonomy): domain Bacteria; phylum Bacteroidota; class Bacteroidia; order Flavobacteriales_D; family Crocinitomicaceae; genus M0103. The sequence goes on along the minus strand of JBEIKR010000003.1, from coordinate 6,124 downwards.
GTGACATCCTTGTAACATCCTGGCTGATTGAGTTCATGCGAAGAAAGTCCTGTTCCTGCTTTTGGCGAATACGGTTGAATCGTGTAGCCCTTATACAGCAAGTTTTTCTCGAAAAGTTGACCGAGCAACCACCACACCGACTCCATGTATTTTGGTTCGTAGGTGATGTATGGATCTTCCATGTCTACCCAGTACCCCATTTTTCTCGTGAGGTCATTCCAGATATCGGTGTAGCGCATTACCGCTTCACGACATGCTTTGTTGTAATCTTCAACAGAAATTTTAGTTCCGATATCTTCCTTGGTAATGCCCAATTCCTTCTCTACACCCAATTCAACCGGCAAGCCGTGGGTATCCCATCCGGCTTTGCGTTTTACTTGAAAGCCCTTCAATGTTTTATAGCGGCAGAAAATATCTTTAATGGCGCGCGCCATGACGTGGTGAATGCCCGGCAATCCATTCGCCGATGGTGGACCTTCAAAGAAAATGAACGGTGTATTCCCTTCACGTGTCGAAATGGACTGTTCAAAGACCTTTTCGCGCTCCCATTTCTCCAACACACGTTCTGCCACATTTGGCAAATTCAACCCTTTATATTCTGGATATTTACTCGACATAGATGTTGCTTTTTCGCAAGCAGCGAAATTAACGAAAATTGGCGAGAGCGCATAGGAAGTACGGCTATTTTTGTCCGGATTCCGACAGTATGAAATGTTAAATTTCGCATTTCAGCGTGTGATCACGAAATAGTTGACCGTCTTGGTCGTTCAAGCACCACTAATTACTTCATGATGAAAAAACTTACTTTTTGCTTTTTATTCGTTTCCACAGCACTTGTTGCACAGGAAAAATCAGGTTGTCTCCAACTTTCAGAAGCTCAGGTATTGATTGGTTCGAACCTATCCCTTTTAGAAACTCTGTCATTGAGTGATTTTAACACACTTGCCCCAGGGTCGAGCATTCTCGCGAAGGACTATACAGGCTTCTCAAGCGACTATTATACAGGAACATATACAAATCCTTCATACACCGGTCTTCTAGGATTCACCTTCAAAAATAAGCCAAATCCACTTTTGCGTCTAGGCTTGGGGTACAGCACACGAACTTTGGGCACAGGATCAAGTTCAAGGTATGACAGTTTCCATTACGACACCCTCACTTCTGCCCAAACAGGCGAGCAAATTTTCCTTGACTCCACACATTCACAAAACATGTATGGCGGCTACCAATCTGCGTATTTATCTTTCGATGCATCCTTAATTTTCCGCACAAAACCTTCAGCAAGATGGTCCATTTACGGCGGAATTGGGGTGAATGTAGGAATGGCTTTCAATAGTTTCTTGGACATTCATTTTCATGATTACCATTACGCGCCAAACTCCGACTATAATCAATCGAATTGGACACATGAAAACGAACGATTCAATCAAAAAACTCATGTATCCGGTACCATTTATGTTCCAATGGGGCTTGATTTCCGATTGGGTAAGAGGAGTGAATTCTTAAACCGCCTACATTTGTTTGTTGAAACACGTCCATCGATGACTATTACAACAATTCCTTCATTAAAAACATTGCTCACACCCAACATTACAAGTTCATTTGGATTGCGTATCGTTTGGTAAGAGGGAGTTCAGAAAGTCAATGTATTCGGTCCCGAATTGGTGCTAAACATAAAATATTTAGCCAATGTTAAATCTAATTGCAAGGCTCGTTTGATTCAAAAATAAAAATAACTTCGTGGTTTGAATTAACTCTTGCTCATGTGAAGAACTCTAGTGCAACGAGTTAACTTCGGTACTACTTATTTTTACATTTGAAAAAAAATCATCCGTGAAAAACCTTCTACTAATACTTCTACTTGTTCAATCTTTTCAACAAGTGAACGCTCAACTATTACAACGTCCATCTTCTTACGAAATCAATCAATCTCCTGAATGGGCGAAAGAAATGTATAGTGAAAACCCAAATGTCTTCAAAGTAGATTCGTTACTAAATGAGTTTTATAAAACGCAGGCATTTGAAAAATCCTATCATACGCAATATTATAAGCGATGGAGACGACTTGTGACGCCACTAATTAATGAACATGGTTTTGTTACACAGCTTACAAAAATTCAAAATCAAGAGCGTGAAAATGAATTTCTTTCGCTACAAAAATCTTCTAAATCTTTAAATTGGTCAGTAGTTGGCCCCATCCACAATACAGAAGGAAATGGGAATCAAGGATCTGGGCAGACAAATGTTTATTGCATTGATCAATGTTCAGGCCAACCGAATATCCTATACCTTGGAACGGAACCGGGTGAAGTTTTCAAAAGTATTGATGGAGGAATTTCTTGGGAATGTAGTTCATTGAGCGAGAATTTCGGTGGAACAAATGCGATTGAAATACATCCAACAAACGGAAATATTGTTTTCGTTGCCGGAGATAAGGGTGTATATCGAAGCATAAATGGTGGTCAAACCTGGACCTTAGTGCTCAACGAAAGTAGTTTTGGGGCAACTGAGTTACTGATTCATCCAACAAATGATCAAATTGTCTTCGCTACATCAGAAAAAGGGCTTTTCCGTTCGGTTGATGGCGGCACGAGTTGGACCCAACTTTTCACTCAAAAATGTTGGGATATCAAAGCGAAACCGGGTTCTAATTCAACATTCTATCTCGTCAAAAATAATCCTACACTTAATCAATGTGAATTTTTCTCATCATCAGATAGCGGCGAATCGTGGACAATACAAACCTCTGGTTGGTATACATCAACCGATCCTGCAAGAAACGATGGAGGGGCAAGATTAGCAGTCACACCAGCAGATCCCAATCGGGTTTATGCCTATTTAATTGGTGAATCCAAACCAAACGATTATGGTTTTATAGGTGTGTATAGAAGCAATGATAGTGGTACTACATGGACTTTGCCCAACAGTCCAATTGGAGGTCCGTACACAACAACGCATTTGAATTTGGCTTATGGAAATCCAGGATGGACCTATCATCAAGGATTTTACAATTGTGCCATTGTCGCGTCAGCCACCAATGCGGATGAAATCTTAGTTGGTGGATTAAACCTCTACAAATCGAGCGATGGAGCGGCTACCTTTTCTCCTATGGCTGGCTATGTTGGGGGACCTTTGAGTATGCATGTTGATATGCAAGATTTCCGATCAGTAAATGGAAATACGTGGATTACGACAGATGGTGGCGTTTATTTGTCTACTGACTTCTTCACTACCCAACCAACATTTAAAATGGATGGTGTACGCGGGTCAGATTATTGGGGATTTGGCAGTGGATGGAACGAGGATGTTCTCGTTGGGGGATTGTACCACAATGGCAATCTTGCCTACCATGAAAACTATGGTGAAGGGAATTTCTTAGAACTTGGTGGGGGCGAAGCACCAACAGGATATGTCAATCCTGGCGTCAATAGAAAAACATATTATTCAGACATTAGTGGGAAAATTATTCCGGCAAACATCAACGATCCTGTTGATAATTTTAGCTTTGGAATGAGTCCAAATGAATCCTATTATGCAGCAGAGTCAAGTGAATTAGAGTTTCACCCCAATTGTTATTCCATTGCTTTTTTAGGAAAAGAAAATAAATTATGGAAAACAGATGATGGCGGTGGGGCTTTTAACTTGGTAAAAGAATTTGGGACAGCTCCAACCAATATCATCACGTATATTGAAATTTCATCGGAAAACACGGATGTGATGTATGTTTGTCAGCGACCTTCATCAGGAAATGTTGGTGTATTATGGAAGACAACGACGGGTGGTGTCCTTTGGGATCAACTTACCATTCCTAGTGGCAATAGCCGACGTATGCTCATCACGATTAATCCTGTGAATGACGATGAGGTTTGGATTGCATATCCCAGTGGAGCGAATGGATTTAAAGTTTTTCACAGTACAAATGGCGGTTTGAATTGGACAAACATTACTTCCTTCGAATTAAACAATCAAAGTATTCAATCACTCGTTTACATTGCCGGAACAAATGGATCGCTCTATGCTGCGACGAATAATGCAGTATTCTATAAAGATGGTACGATGACAAATTGGGTGATTGACAATGTAGGTTTGCCCACGTTTACCAACGGAAATATCCTAAAACCGTTCTATCGAGATGGAAAAATTCGACTAGCCACGTATGGAAAAGGAATCTGGGAAAGTTCCTTAAACGAACAAGCAACTGCACCAATTTGCAGGATTACTGTAGATAAACTAAATCAAACCGTTTATTGCGTTTCAGATTCCTTTTACTTTGAAGATCATTCATTTATAAATCATCAAGGAGCCACGTGGTCTTGGAGTTTTCCAACAGGCTCCCCTTCTACAAGTGCGGAACGTAACCCCGTTGTTTACTTTGCTGAACCAGGAAATCATCTCGCTTTTTTAACGGTTACCAATCAACAAGGAATATCAGACAGTGATTCGTTAACGGTGAATGTTACTAATTTCCCTGCGCCGACAATGATTCAGGAGGACTTCCAAGGATTGTTTAGTCCTCAAGGTTGGTTCCAATCCAATTTGGATGGAAATGGACAATGGTTGCAATCATCAGACGCTGGAGGTTATGGCACGTCATCAAAAAGTGCAATTTTCGACAATTATAATTTCGACTCTCAGGGATCATCCGACGACTTGAATGCTTTGTTCAATACCGAGAATATGAGTGAAATACAGCTTTCTTTTGATGTAGCTTATGCACCTTGGGGAGGATCATATTCGGATACCTTAGATGTTTTGATCTCAACAGATTGTGGAAACACATTTACGAGCGTATTCTCAAAAGGAGGGGCAACTTTGGGGACCTCGCCTGCCTTTACTTCTTATTTTATACCTTCAGCAAGCGAATGGAGAACAGAAACTATTGATTTAAGTGCTTTCACTGGATCTCCTAATGCGGTTATTGCATTCCGAAATAAGGGACATTGGGGGAACGTGATATATATTGATAATGTGAATATTGCAAATGATTTATCCACTCAACAAATCGTTAAACAGGAAGTTTCTGTTTTCCCAAACCCACTTGTTTGCAGCCAGCAATTAACCATTTTTGGATTAGAAGAACAGTTTGAGGTGCGGATCCGTGATTTTAATGGTAAAACAGTGTATTTCAATGAAAAGTCTTCATCGCTTGTAAACCTGCCGTCTACGTTACGAGATGGTCAGTACATCATCACGATAGAAACGGAATCACACATTTGGAATAAAAAACTTGTCATACTCAATGAAAATTGATCTTACGGGAGAAATATTGAATCAAGTTTTGAAGAATTTACCATATAAAAGAACGTTTTTGGACGATTCCAATTAGAGTAATACTTTGATTTTTTCTCAGGACGTCCTGCTTTTCGAAGCGTATCACTACCTTTGAAAAAGAAAAAATACACACACCATGGCTGAGTTCTTTTATGCGGATCCCTATCCGATTTTACGCGACACTACTGAATACACACAGGTTTCTTCCGACTATGTAAAAGTTGAGAAATTGGGTGATCGAGAAATCCTAATGATTGATCCAAAGGCACTCGAAGTGCTTTCCGAAGCGGCCATGAATGATGTGTCTTTCTTCTTGCGCACTTCGCATTTGCAGAAACTCAACAACATTTTGCAGGATCCTGAAGCGACCGACAACGATCGTTTTGTGGCTTACAATCTATTGCAAAACGCCGTGGTGGCTGCCGAAGGTCAATTGCCGTCATGTCAAGATACGGGAACAGCCATCGTGATGGCCAAGAAAGGTGAAGATGTGTACACGGGTGCCGATGATGCAGAATATTTGTCAAAAGGGATTTTCAACACCTACCAGCAACGCAACCTTCGCTATTCGCAGATCGTGCCCATCAGCATGTTCGAAGAGAAAAATTCAGGTTCTAACTTACCTGCACAAATTGACATCTATGCAAAGAAGGGAGCAAAATATGAGTTTCTATTCTTGGCGAAAGGTGGTGGTTCGGCGAACAAAACATTCTTGTACCAAAAGACGAAGTCACTCTTGAATAAGCAATCTTTGGAAGAATTCATCCGCGACAAAATAAAAGATTTAGGAACGGCGGCTTGTCCTCCGTATCACTTGGCGCTTTTCATTGGAGGTACTTCAGCTGAAGCGAAT
>JBEIKR010000002.1:0-59476 GCA_040379705.1 Crocinitomicaceae bacterium | reverse complement strand
CCTTTGTGTCAAAAATACACTTTGCGAATGTATAGAAAAAACTTCATTAAATTTGTGCATGCACGATAAAATGAACCATGAATTAAATCCTCGCATTTCTGCCGATTGCGTAATTTTTGGATTTGACTTAAATAAACTTAACGTTTTGTTGATTGAACGGGAAACGGTTGTCGGTTTAGATACTTACAAAGCGTTGCCGGGCGATTTGATCTTTGAGGATGAGCCCCTGGATACAGCTGCAAATCGTGTTTTGAATGAATTGACAGGCTTGGAGGATATCTATCTGGAGCAGGTAGGGGCCTTTGGAGATCCTGATCGCTTGAGTAAGCCACAAGACCGTGCATGGTTGAAAGCTGTTCGTCAAGATCCAGATGCACGCGTGATTACCATTGGCTACTATTCTTTAGTGAGCATGCACAATTATGTTCCTCAGCCCGCATCCTTCGCCCGTGCAGCGACATGGATTCCAATCGAGGAAATCGGCGAGTTGGCATTCGACCATCGAGAAATTTTGGATGGCGCTTTGAAAAAATTGAAGGAAAAGTTGAATGTTCAGCCAATTGGTTTTAATCTACTTCCTGAGAAATTTACCTTGTCTCAACTCCATCGTTTGTACGAAGCAATCTTGGGCGTTGAACTGGATAAGAGAAATTTTCGCCGCAAAATGTTAAAAATGGACATCGTGGAGAGTTTAGAAGAACGGCAAGAGGGGGTCCCGCACAAGCCTTCACAGTTTTTTAAATTCAATGAACAGAAATACCACGATTTATTGAAAACAGGTTTCGATAACTTCGGTTTTTAAGGGGGTATCTTAGGACTTCATTTGAATTTCATACATACTTAGTGTATTTTTGACATAAAGCATGTATTTTTGTACCGTACAAACGCAACAACTATGAAGTCATCCAATGGGAAAAAGCAAGTAAAACCGATCAAACCGTTCAACGTGATCGTTTTTGGAGGAGATGGGGACTTGGCTTTCAGAAAAATTTATCCAGCATTATTTCATCGCTATGCTGACAATCAACTGACTGTAGATTTTAGCATTTATCCAGTCACTCGATCCACACGCAAACATGCGACGTTCAAAGATGAGGTGAGGAAGTTCATTAACGAGTCAATCGATTATAAGGTAAAACAAGAGGTAATCGATGTATTTATTTCTCGCATTCATTTGAAGTGTATTCCAGAGCATGAGTTGGTCAATTATGAGGATTTGCAAAAGTCACTGCACCAAACACCGAATCATCAAAATTTATATTATCTGTCTACACCATCTGAAGCGTTTGGACCCATTTGCGCGTGTTTAAAACATGCAGGTTTGGTGAATTCAAGCAGTAAGGTGGTATTGGAGAAGCCATTGGGAAATAGCTTGGCATCATCTCAAGAAATCAACTCAATGATTAGCAGTTGTTTTCATGAAAATCAGATTTACCGCATCGACCATTACCTGGGAAAAGAGACCGTTCAGAACCTTATGGTTCTCCGTTTTGCGAATCACCTGTTTGAACATGCATGGAACGCAGACCACATTGACAATGTGCAAATCACTGTTGCGGAAAGCCTTGGGGTAGAAAATCGCGGGGGCTATTACGATAAGAGTGGGGCTTTGCTCGATATGGTTCAAAACCATTTGCTTCAATTGTTGTGTTTGATTGCTATGGAGCCACCATCACGTTTGGAGGCCAACATTGTACGAAACGAAAAACTCAAGGTGCTCAATGCCTTGCGTTTATTCAATAAAAAATCTGTCATAACAGAGACGGTTCGCGGTCAATATACCCGAGGAATTGTCGACGGAAAACAACTGAATTCTTACTTGGAAGATATCGAAGAGTACGAATCGAATACGGAAACGTTTGTTGCCATTCAAGCACATATCGATAACTGGAGGTGGAAGGGAACACCGTTTTATTTAAGAACGGGTAAACGAATGCCGAAACGCTACTCGGAGATTGTGATCAATTTCAAATCGGTGAAGCACAATGTGTTTTCGGACGAAGAGATTCCAGGAAACCGTTTGATCATGCGTCTTCAGCCGGAAGAACGAATTGAATTGGTGCAAATGACAAAATTGCCTGGTCCGGGTGGATATCGCTACAAGCCGATTTCATTGAAACTGGATTACATGGATTCATTCAATGAGCGTTTCCCTGAGGCTTATGAGCGTTTGATCGTGGATGTACTTCGTGGTGAGCAAACATTGTTCATGCGTCAGGATGAATTGGAGGCCGCTTGGATTTGGATTGAGTCTATTGTTGATGGTTGGTCGGGTTCGAAACAAAAGAATGTCTTGTACGAAGCTGGAACTTGGGGTCCGGGTGAACAAATCATGAAGAATGATCACATGTGGTCAACATCTTACCGCTACCTCAATGAGAATCTTTAAGGACATCAACGCCCTCGAGGAGGGTATCACTCAATCGATTGCTGAATATATACACAAGGCCATTGAATTGAATGGCACTGCACATGTCCTACTTTCAGGGGGAACAACGCCCTTAGTGGTATATGCACGTTTGGCAAAGGAAAACATTCAATGGAACAAGGTGTGGATTGGATTGGTTGATGAACGCTATGTTCCCTTAGATCACGCAAAAAATAACGAACGTGCCTTGAAGGAGGCGTTCGGTGAGGCTGTCTGTAGTCAAGCACATTTTATCGGAATGGTGCATGATAATCGTGATGCAGAACACAATCTTTCTATAGTTTCTGCTGAATACCAATGCTTTATGGAACGAACGGATTTCGTGTTATTAGGCATGGGGAAGGATGGACATTTTGCATCGCTCTTTCCGAATGATTTGGCTTCAGAGGTGGATTTACGTTCTGAATCTGTCAAGATCCATTGTACAACGGCTCCAGATTTTCCAACCGAACGCATCACCTGTAGCAAAGGCATGTTGAAGCAGGCCAAAGAGGTGGTTTTGATGATAACCGGAACGGAAAAAGAAACGATTTTCAACGACAATAAAGAAACTGGTTTGCCTGTGGGATACCTGCAGCGTGAATTCGGTCATTTAAACGTATTTTATGCGCCTTGATATGAATAAAGTAATTCTCGATGTCACCCAACGAATCGTTGAACGCAGCAAGGAAACGCGTCAAGAGTATCTCGATGCGATGCAGGAGCAGTTTCGCACTGTTCCTTCTCGTTCTGGTCTGCAATGCGGAAATTTAGCGCATGCTTTTGCCGGCTGTGGCCACGACGAAAAAGCAATTTTGGCGGAAGATGTCCTGCCTAATATTGGAATTATCACGGCATACAACGATATGCTATCGGCACATAAGCCTTACGAACATTATCCTGAAAAAATTCGCGAATACGCACGAAACCACAATGCGGTAGCACAAGTTGCCGGAGGAGTTCCTGCGATGTGCGATGGGGTAACCCAAGGTCAAGTGGGAATGGAACTCTCGCTATTCAGTCGCGACGTGATTGCCATGTCAAGCGTGATCGGTTTATCTCACCGGATGTTTGATGCGGTTCTCAACCTTGGAATTTGCGATAAAATTGTTCCTGGACTCATGATGGGGTCTTTGCGATTTGGTTACTTACCAACGGTGTTTGTTCCTGCTGGACCGATGCCAACGGGAATCAGCAACGATGAGAAATCACAAATACGACAGGCCTACGCAGAAGGAAAAATTGGACGTGCTGAATTGCTTAAGGGTGAATCAGATTCCTACCATTCACCTGGAACATGTACCTTTTACGGCACGGCAAATAGCAATCAGATGCTCATGGAAATCATGGGCTTGCAATTGCCGGGATCAAGCTTCGTCAATCCAGGAACACCATTGCGTGACTTGTTGACGGAAGAAGCGGTGAAGGCGGCTTTGAACTTAAGCAACAAAAAAGAATTTAGCGCAACAATGGCAGGAATGGTCACAGAAAAGACCATCGTAAACGCCATCATTGGTTTACTTGCAACGGGTGGTTCAACGAACCATACCATTCATATCATTGCCATAGCACGAGCGGCGGGAATTATCATCAATTGGGATGACTTCTCGGATTTATCGTCCGTGATTCCATTGTTGGCCCGTGTATATCCGAATGGTGCAGCTGATGTGAATCATTTCCACGCTGCTGGTGGGGTTGGTTTTGTGATGCGCTCGCTGTTGGAAAATGGATTACTCCACGACGACGTGAATACCATTCTTGGACATGGATTATTGAATTTCACCAAGGAACCTTTCATTGAAAATGGAAAATTAGCATGGCGTGAAAGTGCGAAGGAATCGCTGAACACGTCGATTGTACGTCCGGTTACGGATCCATTCAAACCAGAAGGTGGAATCAAAGTATTGAAAGGCAATATCGGTCGCTCGGTGATTAAAACATCCGCCGTCGATAACGAACATTTAATTGTCGAGGCACCCGCTGTTGTTTTCGATGAACAAGAAGATTTTATCGCTGCATTTAAGCGCGGAGAATTGAATAAGGACCTTATTGCTGTACTTGCTTTTCAAGGACCAAAGCAAAATGGGATGCCAGAATTGCATCAGTTGACTCCCTCTTTGACAATCCTTCAGAAGCGTGGCTATAAAGTCGCGTTGTTGACCGATGGACGTATGTCTGGTGCTTCGGGGAAGGTTCCTGCAGCTATCCACATGGTTCCCGAAGCGAGTGATGGTGGATTTATTGGCAAGATAGAAACTGGAGATTTACTTCGTTTGGACGCCGTGACAGGAACATTGGAATGCTTGACTGCAGGTGTTGATGCACGACCTGTGCGAACTAAAAAAGTAGCAAGTTATGGTCTCGGTCGTGAGTTGTTTGCGCAGGCACGTCGCACAGTCAGTGACAGTGAGCAAGGTGCGAGTTTTATTATTTAATGAAAGAAAATATGCAACATGGTATCGAACACGTATTGGCAAAGCATCATGTGATTCCTGTAGTCACAGTGAATTCTATGGAGGAAACCGATGCCATCATGAATCGCTTATTGGAGCAAAATATACATGTGGCGGAGATTACACTTCGAACAGACTATGCCTTAACTGCGATTGCACATGTGAAGAAAAATTATCCCACCATCGATGTCGGTGTGGGAACCGTAATATCCATTGGTCAAGTGGCGCCATTGGTTGATCTTGGAGTGGACTTCATCGTATCACCAGGCGCCACGATGGAATTGATTCACCACTTGAAAAATGGAAACATCCCTTTTATTCCAGGTGCTGTTACGCCATCCGAAATTATGGAAGGTTTACAAATGGGCTTAGATACGTTCAAGTTTTTTCCTGCAAATCTTTTTGGTGGAATTGATGCTTTGAAAGCGTATGGTCAAGTGTTTCCGGCTGCACGTTTTTGTCCAACAGGAGGAATCAATGGAACAACGTATTCCGATTATCTCGCACTATCCAATGTAATTAGTGTTGGAGGATCATGGATGCTCAAGTAGAATATAACCGAACGAACGAAGAAATAAAAAAGGGGGAAGATGTTGAAATCTTCCCCCTTTTTTTATGGGTTGGTTTAACCTAAGTCTTAGTATCCAGGATTCTGCACAAGGTTCGTGTTCAACACGATGTCTGCACTAGGAATTGGATACAAATTCAAGTGGTCAGATACGCTAACTCCAGTGACATCTCCACCTTTAAATGGCCATACATATGTTCCACTCGTAAACAAGCCGAAGCGAATCAAATCCGTACGGCGTGTGCATTCCCAATGCAACTCACGTGCACGCTCATCGATGATATCATCTAATGTCAAAGCTGATAAGTTGTATGTAGCATTGCCATACGCACGCTCACGCAGGTAGTTGACATAGGTCAATGCTGTTCCGGTGCTTCCGCTTCCACGCACTGCACATTCGGCATACATCAAATACACATCTGCCAAACGGAACATTGGGAAGTCGATGTCAACGAATGCTGATGTCGCACTATTTGAAGCAAGAGCCCCTGTAGAGGTAATGTTCTGATATTTTGGCAACGCATACCCTTGTGTAAATGCGGATAAGCTGGTGATTTCTTTCGTTTGTCCTGTGGTGTAGAACTGGTAACGAGAATCGAGTGTTGTATCGGCAAATTTGTTTACGAACGGCGCTGTTGCTCGAAGTCCTCCCCATTTAGCGTTAACACCATAATTGGCAGGCACCATAGATCCACCCAAAGAGGCACAGACCATAAATGTTGTTCCTCCATAGGTTTGGGCATTCACTCCGTCATAGATTACAGGGAAAATAATCTCCGGTGATGTGTTGTTGTCTGCACGGAAAAGATCTGTGTATTTGTCATCGAGTGCAAATCCACCAGTGTTGATGATCTTCGAACAATATGTTGCACAGTCCGAATAACGTTCTGTTCCGGAATACACTTTAGCATTCAAATACATACGTGCCAAAAGGAACTGTGCGGCTGAACGGCTTGCATGACCATACTCGGCTGGCGAAGCAAATGGAAGTTCGTTTTCAATCGCAATGAGTTCATCTTCGATATAGTTAAAAAGGTCTGAACGTAAGATGCGCTCGGGCAAGAATGCTCCCACCTTGTCGGCTTCCGTTACGAAAGGAACATTTCCAAATAAATCCATTGCGTGGTAATAGCTCAACGCTCGCAAAAAACGTGCTTCATTGCGGTATGTTCGAATGCGTGCTTTGTCAGCTTCTGAAAATCCACGCTCATCCATTTTTTCATCACTTGATTCACGAATGAACTCGTTGCATAGGGTAATCTGGTAATAGATTCGGTAGTACATTCCTTTGATGAATGATGTTTCTGGCGACCATGTCATTTTATTCAATTCAGGAATCCCTGGGTCATTCCATCCACAAACAGCTTCATCTGTAGGTAATTCTTGCAAGTTGAACAATACACGAACGTAAGCAGAGAAACCTTCATCAATACCAGCAATATCGCCTTGACCAGCAGGACCTTGAAGTCCAGTCATAGAGAGTCCTGAATAGAGCTTCGCTAATACATTGATGTAGTTGCTTGGATCACCGTAAATGACCTCACCGTTCAAGCCGTATTTTGGCGTTTGATTCAGTTGTTTTTTACACCCAGAGGTGAAAAGAATACTTATTCCAACGAAGAGGATAAGTGCAAGTTTAATTGTATTCTTCATGGTTTCCTAGATTAAAAGTCAAATGTCAAATTAAGCGAGTACATGCGTGGACGCGGATAAATGTTGTTATCAATTCCTCCATTTACTTCTGGATCTTGTCCGCTATATTTTGTAAGGACAAGCACGTTGGAAACAACAAGCGAAGCATTAAGACCTACTTTTTTCCCTGTCCATTCCATCTTACCGAAGTTATATCCAAGATTGATATAATCCAAACGCAGGAAGTTTGCTTTTTCCAAATAATGATCACTTAATAACTGGCGTTCTGTTGTTGTCTGGAACTCCTCGTTATAGTACAACTGAGAAATGTTGTTGAGGAAGCCTTGTGTACCATTCACAGCTTGGAATGTTGCGCTGTTCGAGTGAATGTTGTTGTAGATATATCCACCTAATTCACTGCGCATTGAAAGTCCAGCATACCATTTTTTATAGCTAAAGTTTAAGGTCATTCCAAGGAATACATCTGGTGCTGCATTTTGAAAGATGTAGCGGTCGTCAATGTTGATGACACCGTCACCATTGCGGTCAACAAATGCATCCAAATCCGTGTATTTTGTACCTGTTGGATTACTCGGGTCGATTGGTGCGCCTGACTCAATTGGGCTTCCATTTGCATCGTACCTTTGCTCATAGACAAAGTAAGAGAAGGTTGGATTCCCCAATTGGTGCACTTGAACTTTGTTGTCAATTCCTCCAGCGATGCCACCCACAAGAATTCCGGGGCTATTTGGATCGTTTACCTGAGATAGTTTCAAGACCGTATTCTTATTGTAGGTACCGTTTACCATCACATCCAAGCGCATGTCTTTCTTCGCGATAACACCGATATTGGTACTTACCTCAATTCCCTTGTTGTTCATACTTCCCACATTCGTCAAAATCTGGTTGGTGAAGTTTGACCCCGCAGGAACCGGAACTGTTGCCAAAAGGTCAGTAGTTGTTTTGCTGTATAAATCAATCGAACCACTGATGCGGTCTTTTAAGAATCCAAAGTCAAGCCCAACATTGTAGCTCGCTGTTTCCTCCCATTTCAGGTTGGCATCAAATCCATCTGGACGGAAAACTGTATAGTACTGTCCGCCAAATGCATATTGTGCGCTGGTTGCTCCTTGGTAGTAATTGGAGATATAAGCATAATCACCTATTCCATCTTGCTGACCAGTGACACCATAACCTCCACGGATTTTTAGTAGGTTCAGTCCTTTGATATTCTTCATAAAATCTTCTTTGCTTACAATCCATGCAGCAGACACTGAAGGGAAAAGTCCCCAGCGTGTGTCCGGACTGAAACGCGATGAACCATCACGACGAAGTACAGCGTTAAATACGTATTTGTCACTGAATGTATAAATTAAACGACCGTAGAATGAAAGCAATGCATTCTTCGTGTAGAATGGATTCGCCGAAGCGACCTGAATCACTGAATCAGGATTTCCAAGGCTATATGTTGCATAATTGGGACTCGCTGTGTACCAATCTTGGTAGGAGTAACCCAAAGTTACATCAACTAAATGCTTTGAATTTTTTTCTCCGTTGTTGAAGTTTGCGTAAGCTTCAAGCAACTTGTTCCCTTTTGTTTGGCGGTACTGGCTGAAACTTCCTAAAGAAAAGAAACCAGATGCAGAGTTTACTGGAACAGTTACACTACCCGTTCCTTCCGATTGGTCAGTTCCGGCATTCACAACAACTTTAACCATTGGGAAGAAATGAAGTTTGTAAGATAACTTCACATTACCAATCAAACGATTTACCTTGCTCACATCTTCGCGGGAGTAAAGCAATCCAAGTGGGTTTTTTGGTGCTAAATTAACAGGACTGTTTCCATCCATCCAT
Source organism: Crocinitomicaceae bacterium (assembly GCA_040379705.1). Classification (GTDB taxonomy): domain Bacteria; phylum Bacteroidota; class Bacteroidia; order Flavobacteriales_D; family Crocinitomicaceae; genus M0103. The sequence goes on along the minus strand of JBEIKR010000002.1, from coordinate 50,562 downwards.
TCATAATAGCCATTGATTCCGTTTGTTTCGGAATACACTGGCTTTGTTGGGTCAAAGTATGCTGCGCCTAAAGCACCTCTGTTTGCAAAGAAATTTTGCATGTGCACAAATCGGCTGTTAAACTCCACTTGCATATGCTTGTCGAAGAAAGACGGTGTCATGCTCAATGAAGCAGATGTTCTGTTGGACAAGTCACGACGAAGCAACCCGTTTTCGTTGCGGTTGCCCATGGATAGGCGGTAAGGCAAGTTCTTTATTCCTCCAGTTATGGAAACGTTGTTGTCTGAAACAAATGCATTACGGAAAACTTGGCGTTGCCAATCAGTACTATAAGTCCCCAAAAGGTCAATCATGTCTTGGTCTCCACTATTAATGATTACATTTCTGAATTCGGCTGCACTCAATACATCCGCATATTTGGCCACGGTGGAAAACGATTGCTTCGTATCGACAATTACAGTCACTTTGTCGTTCAATCCAGTTCCTTTTTTAGTAGTAATAAGGATGACTCCATTTGCACCTCTAGAACCATAAATCGCTGTTGCAGAGGCATCTTTCAAAATAACAAAAGAGGCAATATCATTGGGGTTAATCAATGACAATGGATTAGAAGCTCCAGAGATTCCTCCATTATCGAGCGGTACACCATCCACAACAATCAATGGGTCATTACTCGCGTTAATCGATGTTCCACCGCGCAATCGAATGGTACTTCCTGATCCCGGTGCTCCATCATTGGAGTTTACTTTTACACCAGCTACTTTCCCCATAATCAACTGTTCTGGCGTAGAAACCGAACCTTGAACAAAGTTCTTGTCAGTCAAAACGGAAGCGGATCCAGTAAGATCGGTTGTTCGTGTAGTACCGTAACCAATGACTACCATTTCATCAATTTCTTGAATCGCAGAATAAAGAACAGCGTCAGAAATCAATGTTTGTCCAGCGGTTAAGGTTATGGTGCGCGTAATCGTATTGAAACCAGATGATCTGAAAATCAATTGGTAGGTGCCTGCAGGGACATTCGCAATAGAGTAAAACCCTTTGTCATTCGTCAATGCCCCTCTTGATTGTCCCTCGAGAATAACGGATGCATTGTACATGGGTTGATTCAACGAGTCCGTCACGGTACCCTTGATCGTCGCTCCTTGAGCAAGTGCTTCATTGAATGTCATTGCGACAAAAGCCAATAAAAGCGCAGTAAGTACTGATTTTAGCATAGTTTAAATTTAGTAGAACAGTTTCAAAAGTAATAAAAAAAGCATGTAAACGTCAAAATGACACTAAGAAAGTATTACCACACGATGTTCACTCGGTTTTTCTTTCCTTTACCAACCGTTTGAATACGCACTTCGCGCATCGCTTGATCGTAGCTATAAACAACATTCTTGGTATTGACTTTTACAGATTTAGGAGCATTTGGCACATTTCGAAGAACGAGTTCATCGGCAATCGCACCATTTATTGGTGTTTCAGTTACATAAAAATCAAATACCGATCGTCCACCCATTTGTTTAAAACGCATATTGATTAGACTAAATTCGTGGTTTTGAATTGTGTGAGCATCGGCTCCATTGTCGGTATAACAGATTCCTCTGGCTTCAGAAATGTTGGGGTCTAGATAAAAAAGTATATCAATGTTTTCTGGCTTAAATTCGGAGGTGTGTTGCATTCCAGGACAGAGTGTCACAAAAGTCCCACTTTTCACATAGGTAGGGATGTGATCCAAGGTTGTGCGGATGCGTTGTTTTGCGATGCCTTCTGTTCCATTGACACGAATATACCCCGGAGAGTAGTAGTCGAACCATGTCGTGTTGGTCGGGAATGAAACGGTTACTTCACTTGCTTTTGGGTCGGTCACTGGTGTCACCAAAAAGGCATCCCCCCACAAATACGTGGACGAAATCTGGTAGGAAGCAGTATCGTTTGGTGTCATGTAAAATAGTGGACGCATGAGTGGCGTTCCTTTCGTGCTGTTGATATAGGCCAGGGTGTAATTGTAGGGCAAAAGATCGTAGCGAAGCTGAACTGCTTTTTTCGCCAAAGCTTTTGTTTCAGCATCTTTGAAAACGGGTTCGCTAGCCACTTCTTCTTGAGCATGTGGTCGGAAAATCGGCTGAAAAACTCCGTACTGTAGCCATCGTACATACAATTCAGTATCGTCATTTGCTCCACCAAATCCACCTAGGTCAGAGTGCATGTAGCCAATACCTTGTAATCCCATTTGAAGGGAGATTTCTGTTTGAGGCCGCAATCCACCCCAAGTCCGGTTCACATCACCTGACCATGGAATCATACCGTAGCGCTGAGAACCTGCTGCTCCAGCACGCATTAAAATGAAAGGTCGAACGTTGGGGTACGTTGATTTGTATCCATTGTGAATCAAACCTGCCCAATCGTGTCCGTATATGTTGTGCACCCAATCGGCAGGACCATTGGCATGCCGCAAGTCGTGCGGATGGACTTCAGGTTCACCGAGATCACCCCAGAAACCACTGACTCCACGCTCAATTAATCCAGTGTAAATGTTCCAAAACCACTTTTTTCCTGCTTCGCTATAAACGTCAATCAAGCCAGTATTTCCAAAATAGAAATTGTAAGTGAATGGTTTTCCAAGACTGTCTTTACACAGAATGTCATTTTCAACGGCTTCTTTCCAGCGGTCAGAGGTGGTCAGGATGAAAGGCTCAGTAATCAACACAGTATGAATGTTTTTTGCATTCAGGTCTTGAATCATCTTGTCAGGAGCAGGGAAGGAGTCGGTGTAAAATTTTAAATTCCCCATGGTACCTTGAATCTCTTTTCCAAACCAATAAAGGTCTAAAATCACGGCATCCAGTGGAATGCTGTCTTTGAAAAATTGATCAACCGTATATTCAACTTCAGCCTGGGAGTGATACCCGAAACGACTTGCGAAATTTCCAAACGCCCATCTTGGAGGTAAAGGCTGTCTGCCTGTAAAGGCTGTGTAATTTGTGATGAGGTCTTCCCATGAATTTCCGCCAATGACTTGATACACCATTCGACCCGCTACTGTTTCATATACGATGCTGTTGTTTTTTTCGGAATCCAAATCCAAGAAACCAACCGGCGCGTTATCGAAATGAATCATGTAGCGCTTTGAACTAATCACAATCGGCATGGTGTAATTCATCAAGGTTGAACGTTCCTCGTAGCCATAATGTGCTCGATTGTAAAGTTCTAAACGATTTCCTCTTCGATTCATCCCAAGGGCTCTCGCACCTCCGCCGTATAATGCTTCATCATTCGTGATGCGAAAAGAAAGTGATTTATTCCCGTTCGCCATTTTTTGGTAACCGTTCTTTTCAGCGAATAAACGTTCACCATTCCTCAAGTACTCTACGTTAAATGGTTGTTTTTGAATTTTGACTGAAATCTTGCTCGTTTTTGTACGAATAGCCAAGGACTCAAGATATTCTGTACATTCTATTTTCTCACCCAAATGATCACTAGATTCAAGCGTAATTATTGCGTGTGAACCTTCAATCAATGTCTCATCATTCGGTACAAAAGCGGTCTGAACCACATCAGGACGAAGGTAGGTGAAATGGTAACTGCCATCTGAAACGTTCACCACGATTGTGTTTCCTTCCTTTTTCATTGAAACATAGGTCCGAGTTTGACCTTGGGCGAATACGCTTGTTCCGAAAATTAGTAAGGTGAAAAAGGTGAAAATGTGATTCATCGCAATTCGATTATATAGGAAGTTTTTGGTTTCAAGGTCCAATTGGCAGTATTTAGGTCAAAGGTCTCATTCGAGAGTATATCCGTCCCACTTGTATGTCCTTCAAAACACTCCTTGTAGCGCTCAGGTTTGATGGTTTGTTCTGCAGTACTGTTATTCAAAATAACCATTACGACCGTATTATCTAGAATACGAAAATACACATACACATTGTTTTCTGGAATAAAATGGATCAATTTTCCTTGGTGAATGACCTTATTGTTTTTTCTCCAATTCAATACCTTCGTCGTAAAGGCATGGTAGGCTTCTTGTTGTGGATTTCGCCCTGGTACATTTCTCTCAAAACCTGATGTTTCTTTATTCTCTTCCGCCTTGAAAGCATTCACTGCATCGCCTTGCCATCCGCCCGGAAAGTCCTGACGGATATCGGCATCGCCAACCTCTTTTTTTCCTGCCATTCCGATTTCTGAACCGTAGTAAATTTGCGGAATGCCTCGGGTGGTGGCAATCAATGTCAATGCGAGTTTATAGTCGTCAAGACTTGGATAAACCTCATTGAAGCGCTGGGTATCGTGATTTTCAAAAAACACCAACAGGTTTTGTGTATTCTTGTACAAGAAATCGTTGGAGAAATTGTCATAGAATCGCACAACTCCTTTGTCCCAGCCTTGTTCACTCTCTTTGAAAGCACCTAAAATGGCATCGTGAAGAGTAAAATCCATCACGGAAGGAAGGTGCGTGTTGTAGTTTTGAATCGCTGCGATCGGACTTTCATTCTGCCAATAAGAAATCTGTGCTTGGTCGTGTAGCCAAATTTCACCAACCATGTTCAAGTTGGGGTACTCGCTCATGATTTGCTGTGTCCAATCAGCAATTGCTTCTTTATCATTAAAGGAATAGGTGTCGATACGAATGCCATCCAAGTTGGCGTATTCAATCCACCAAATGGTGTTTTGAACGAGGTAATTTAATACCAAAGGGTTACGCTGATTCAAATCGGGCATGGAACGCACAAACCACCCATCTTCGCAATAATAAGTATCGCGTTCTGATCGGTTGTTGTCCATGTGTGTGGAAGTGCGGTAATTGGTTTGTCCATAACCCGGAAATTGGTGAATCCACTCATAGGTCGGTAAATCCTTCATCATCCAATGCGCTGCACCCCAGTGATTAGGTACCACGTCCATGATCATCTTCAAGCCATTTTTGTGGCATTGTTCAACGAGCGAACAGTATTCGTCATTGGTTCCGTATCGTGGATCTACTCGGTATAAATCGCTCTGACCATAGGTGTGGTAACTATATTCTGCATCGTTGTCTTCCAACAATGGTGTGCTCCAAATGGCTGTTGCGCCAAGGTCTTTGATATACGTTAAATGGTCCGCTATTCCTTTTAAGTCGCCACCATGCCTACCTCCAGGAAGGGAACGATTTCCTTTTTCAATGGTGCTCGGATCACTGTCATTGTTTGTATTTCCATTGGCAAAACGGTCGGGCATTAAAAGGTAAATCACATCCGAACTATTGAAGCCAGAACGAGTGGCTGAACCTTCTCGGCGTTGTTTCAAGGTGTATGAAACCGTATGAACAATCTTGTTGCCCTTTTTGAAATCAATGGTATAATCTCCAGCCTTTTTTCCGCTCGTTTCAATTTTGATGAAGAGGTAGTTGGGATTTTCCGTTCGTGTAACACCTAAAATCTGAATCTGGTCTGAGCTAGGAATGAGCTGACTAATGTCTTTTCCATGAATCATAATCTCTACTTGATGATGTTCCATTCCCGCCCACCAGAATGCGGGTTCAATGCGATCTATTGGCGCATCTTTAGCGCTCAATATTGGGGCGCTTATTATGAGAATAAGCAGTAAAAAAAGGTATTTCATCGGTTAATGTATTGGGAAATAGGTGCGTGTTTGACCGTTACCATCCTGAAGGAAAAGAAGTTCACCTTTGCTATTTAGTGGTACTTCTTGACCCATGATGTTGAATGCTTTAATTGGGGTAAATTGTTCTGGATATAGGTCTTCGATAGCTAATGGACAAGGGTTTGGTAGCCCAAGGTAATTTGTCTGAAAGTTTGCGGTCGAACGTCGATTGAGTAGGAAGGAATAAATAGACGAGGTAACATGTCCACCTGCCGCTTGAGTGATGGCATCCAAAAAGGTTTGATCTGAAAAACCATAATCAAGTGCTTTGTAGGTGTCTTCCAAGGCTGCATCTTCAATCAGTGCTTGTTTATCCGTCAAGAGCGCGTTGAGGCCTTGTTCATTGTAAAAACTCGAAATGGCCTGATCCAGATAATAGGTATACAAATCTTTGAAGTAGGGCACATTCATTAAACGCGTATAAAGTGGACGAGGTTGGTTGCTTTGTGACCATTGGTAGATGTTTCTTATTGCCCAATTGATGCCCATCCAATCAATTCCAAAGGTATTGTCCATGTCATACTCGATAAAGACGAATCGTCCATCAGAAGGTCGTTGATAGAGGTAAAAATTGTTTTTATTGTAGGAATGACCATCCCAGTGTCCAGCGAGTACTTCAACCACTAAAGTCCGCAGATACAGGTCAACATCTAAAATTTGCTGAATGACACATGGGAAATCCGCATTGCTGCATGTATTCAGCGTGTTCAGAAAGGAAATTAACCCACTGTAGTCGTTTGAGCTTTTATTCGTTTTTAATTCATAATAAGGGACATAAGCTGTTTGAGATGGTCCAAGGTAAGTCATGTCCGCACCCCAAAAGGATTTGTATAGATTGCCATTGTCATCACCAGGAAATCGCTCATCAAGGAAATTTTCGTCAATATGTTCAACGTTGTAATACAAACCTTTATATTCTCCATTGATATACAAACGCACATAACTGTTTCTCGATGAGATTACATTTTGTTCACGTAATAGCGATGCTGAAAGAAATGAACGTAAGATAGATGGGTCGTTGTGCTCTCCATTTAAATTGAGTTTCTCAAGCCCAAGCCATTTCTGACCTTGAATAAAGCTGTTCATCGAAACTTTGAATGATTTTTTTTCTGCAAATCTGGAAGTATTCCCGCGAAGACGAAAACCAATATTGTCAACAGAGTCAACCAGAACTGAGCTCACATACTTGAACTGAGCGGGATATTCATGATTTGATTCAAGGCTATCGGGGTGAAGCATCAACGCGAGATTGGTGGGATCAACGTCAATATATATGGATGCTACTTCATTTTGAAGGAACGCATTGTTGTTTGCGGGATGCACTTGGGCAATGGCAGAACCAGATGCGAAGATCACACCCAGAAGGATAAGTATTTGACGAATTGATTCGAGCATTGAGACTTTTCTTAATGTCAAATATACACTAACCAATTTAATTTGTGATGCACAATAGTGAATACATTTGATTGTATCGCTAACTTTGTTTCTATGCTGCGTTTTATTTTTTTTCTATTGATTGTCGCATGTTCTACCTCTGAAAAAAAACAGAAGGAAGATGAGCAAACAATCGTCTGCAGCCCCTATGAAATTTATATCGATGATTCCATAGCCATGGCGTGCTATTCGGGCCCAGAGTTTTTGAATGGTGAAGACATTGGTCATCAATTGTCGAATTATGTAGCTGATAGTGTCGGGAAATACTTAAAGTGGTCTTTCGATCAAAATGATTACAAACGAATCGTTTTGGATAGTATCAAGGTAGATGTCCAATATGTATCGGGAGACACGGTCACCTATACCATTCAGATTCCCTTCGAAAAGACGAACCGTTGCAACGCCACTACCTGCATCGATCACCGCGGCAGCTGGGTAGATAATCGTCGAATTGCGGATGCGCACCACAAGGAGTTTATTCAGAATTTGAAGAAGGCAGGATATCAACGCATTGAATCGAATCTATTTACGGCAGGATTGCTTTACGAATATTGGGTTATTTTTACCCGTGAAGCGGATTTAAGAGATTGTGACCAATGACCAATTACTAATTAACTTTAGTCGTAACACACCCTGTAAACCATAATTGGTAACTCCGTAACTCTTGGCCTTGAGTCTACTATAGCACTTCACGTGTACGCTGAGGTGGAGCCACCAAAATTCGTAAATAGTAATTCTTAACTCCGTATCTCGTAACGCGTAACTCAATTTACCTCAAAATCGTCACATGTCCGAACCGGATGAGTTTATCATCAGTATCTTTCGGTTTGAACTCAATCTTCCATGTGTAGGTGCCATCTTGTACATATTTTCCACCGTATGTTCCATCCCAGCCAATTTCAGCATTGTGTGTTTCAAACACCAATTCACCCCAACGATTGAATATGTACATACTAAAGTTGTACGGGTCAAATCCAGAAGTAAATACTGGTTCGAATGACTGATTAAACATATCTCCATCCGGAGTGAATGTATTTGGAACATATAACAGGATATCGTCTAAATATTCCACAATGGACACTGCGGTATCAGAACAACCAAGCGGTGAATAGGCAATTAACTGAACTTCTTGATTGGAGGATGCACCAGAGAAATCAAACGTAGGGTCAACTTGCGTAGATGATCCAAGATTTTGTCCGAAGGACCACAAATAGTTTACAGCCCCAATTGAACCATTTTGGAAATTCACAATAGGGTCATTATCAGAAAAATTCAAAGGATTCGAAGTAAATGTCGCAATTGGCATTTCTTCCACACAGATCATGTCAGCGATCGTTTGAGTACCAACACATCCATCATTGCTTGTAACGGAGAGTGTTACGTCACTGCATCCACCTGAGTTGAATACCATTCCTACAGTTCCACATCCCGAAAGTGCAGTGCCATTGGAAATCGTCCAATTGCAATCGACGCCAATTGTTCCCGTGTTCACGAATGTAACATCCAAGGGCACACATCCTTCTGTGACGCTAGCGGTAAAGGAGACAACAGGCGTTGGCGAAATGTTAACTGTGAGTTGATCGCTTCCTTCACACCCGTTTGCATCAGTACCAGTAACTGTATATGTGCCTGTATTTGCTGGAGTAAAAGGTACACCATTCAATACACCATTGTTCCATGTATAGCTCGTGGCACCACCTCCTGATAGGGTCACAGGTAAGCCTTCGCACACCGTGATATCGGAACCTGCAATTACTACAGGCGCAGAATTTACGGAAACAACAACCTGGTCTGTATTGATACATCCATTGGCATCCGTGCCCGTTACAGTATATGTTGCAGTGGCTACCGGAGAGAATGGTGTGCCATCAATCACGGAATTTGACCAGTTATAAATTGTACCGCCACTCGCCGCGAGTGTTGCTGCATCGCCCAAACAAATGGATTGGTCAATACCGGCATTTATACTTGGCAACGCATTCGTTGTCACAAGCACCTGGTCGGTATTCACACATCCATTAAGGTCTGTACCTGAAACCGTATAGGTGATTGAACCAACTGCAGGTGTGAATGCTGTACCATTCGTTACCAGTGGACTCCAAGTATAGGTATTCGCACCGGTGGCTAGAAGCGTCACACTCGCACCATTACAAACCGTTTTATCACTTCCCGCATTTACCAAGGGGAGCGGATTTACGGTGACAACAACCTGATCTGTGTTTTCACAACCACTAAGGTCTGTACCCGTAACGGTATATGTCGCTGTACCCGCTGGGGAGAATGCGACGTTGTTAACAACACCATTATCCCATGTATAGCTATTGACACCACTGCCTGTTAACGTAGCTGTTTCTCCTGCACATATGTCAAAGTCCGAACCAGCACTCACAACAGGCAATGTATTTACGGTTACGAGCACTTGATCGGTATTTTCACAACCATTCAAATCAGTTCCTGTAACCGTATATGTAGATGTCCCCGTTGGTGAAAAAGCAATCGCATTTATCACTCCATTGTTCCAAGTGTAGGCATTTGCGCCAGATCCCGAAAGGGTGACTTGCGCATTGGTACAAATCGTTTGATCGGTACCTGCATTTACAATTGGCAAAGCATTTACCGTTACAATAATCTGATCTGTATTCACACAATTGTTTGCATCTGTCCCTGAAACGGTGTAAGTCGTTGTCACTACTGGAGAAAATGGTACCGAATTGGTCACACCATTATTCCAAGTATATGAAAGCGCACCAGCACCACTCACTGTGGCATTGTCACCGAAACAAATACTGAAATCATTTCCAGCATTGACCACTGGCAGCGCATTGATATTGACGACAACCTGATCTGTATTGACACAGCCATTGGCATCTGTTCCCGTTACGGTATATGTCGTTGTTGTTCCAGGCGTAAATGCCACACCATTGATTCCTCCGTTGTCCCAAACATACGTCACGGCACCACCACCCGAGAGAGTTACTGCTGTTCCAATACAAACAGTTTGATCAGGACCAGCTGTTACATTCGCCAATAAATTAACGATTACTTGAACTTGATCGGTATTTATACATCCATTTCCATCAGTTCCTGTCACTGTGTAAGTGGCTGTGGTTGATGGATTAAAAGCTACTCCGTCAACTCCCGAGTTATCCCATGTGTACGTTGCTGCTCCCAATCCTGAGAGTGTTACAGCTGTGCCAATACACACTGTTTGATCAGTACCTGCATTCACGAGCGGTAATGGATTCACAGTGACACTCACCTGATCCGTATTTACACAGTTGAATCCTGAAACCCCTGTCACAGTGTATACGACTGTGCCTACGGATGGTGTGAAAGTTTGACCATTCGTGATACCATTATCCCAGGTATATGTGGCTGATCCAGTTGCGTTTAGTGTTACACTCGCCCCGTCGCATACTATTTGGTCCACTCCAGCATCTACAAGGGGCAATGGATTGATTGTCACAGTTACTTGGTCAGTGTTGATGCAGTTGTTTCCTGCTGTTCCTGTGACTGTATAGGTTGTTGTGGATGTTGGCACAAAAGATACCGCATTCACCACACCATTGTCCCAGGTATAGGTAGCTGCACCACTTCCGCTTAGGGTTACTGATGTTCCAGCGCACACAGACTGATCTTGGCCAGCACTTACAATTGGCAAAGCAGTTACGGTGACAAGCACTTGATCTGTATTGATGCAGTTATTCGCATCTGTTCCTGTCACTGTATATGTTGTTGTAGCTCCCGGAACAAATGAAACAGCATTCACTACTCCATTATTCCAAGTGTATGTATTGGCTCCACTGCCTGCAAGGGTTGCCGGTGATCCATCACATACCGTTTGGTCTGCTCCAGCATTGACAAGAGGTAAGGCGTTGACATTGACAATGACTTGATCAGTATTGATACAACCATTGCCATCGGTTCCAGTGACTGTATAGGTCGTTGTAGCGTTTGGGGTAAATGAAACCCCGTTTAATACGGAATTGTTCCATGTGTAGGTTTGTGCTCCACTACCACTCAGTGTCACGGTTGCTCCGAAACAAACTGTTTGATCCAATCCTGCAGAAACGGGTGGAAGGGAGTTCACAGTAACTAAGACTTGATCCGTGTTAATACATCCATTTCCGTCGGTTCCAGTTACGGTGTAAGTGGCTGTGGCCGCTGGAGTAAAGGAAACCCCGTTAGAAACTCCATTGTTCCAAGTATATGAGGCAGCGCCACTACCATTCAGTGTCACTTGGGCTCCAGCACATACAATTAAATCTAATCCAGCAGATACAGGAGGCAGAGAATACACCGTAACGAGCACTTGGTCTGTATTCACACAGTTATTCCCGTCGGTTCCTGTAACAGTATAGGTGGTTGTAGTGGTTGGATTGAATGACACACCATTGGTGATACCGTTGTTCCACGAATAGGTGACAGCTCCACTTCCTGAAAGTGTGACAGTTCCTCCGGTACAGATATTTTGATCAGTACCAGCGTTTACAAGTGGTAATGCATTAACCGTGACCAGCACTTGATCGGTGTTGGTACATCCGTTTCCGGCAGTGCCCGTTACTGTATAGGTTGTCGTCGTCGTTGGATTGAATGCAACACCATTGCTTACGCCATTATTCCACGTGTACGTGTTGGCTCCTGAACCACTTAGCGTTACGGGTGCTCCAGAACAAACAGTTTGATCATTTCCAGCATTGACAAATGGCAAAGCATTTACGGAGATGGTTACCTGATCACTCGCTAGACATCCCGCAGGACTCGTACCTGTCAAAGTATAGGTTGTGGTTGTGATTGGTGTAAAAGGCACTCCGTTCACTATCCCATTATTCCATGAATATGATTGAGTGAAAGAGGTAACCGCTGTAAGTGTGGCGGTCGTAGAATTGCAAATAGCGAAATCAGGTCCTGCGTTTACCGTTGGCAAGGCATTCACAGTAACGGTCACCTGGTCTGTGGCCGAACATGCTCCAACAGTTCCGGTAACGATATAGTTTACAGTACCTACTGATTGTGTGAACGGAACACCATTCGGGATGGCATTATTCCATGAATAGCTTGTTGCACCCGTCGCTGTTAATGTGACTTGATTCCCTTGGCAAATGGATTGGTCTTGGCCTGCATTGACAGTGGGAAGTGTGTTTACAACAACGGTTGTTGTTGCTGTCGCTGTGCAGCCAGTTGCTGTGACTGTTAAATTATATACGCCAGCATTTGCAGTTGTAGAATTTGGAATAGTTGGGTTTTGTAAATTCGATGTAAAACCGTTCGGTCCTGTCCAGCTGAAGATTCCTGTTCCTGTTGCGTTCAATTGAATCGTTGCACCTGTACAGTAGGCACCTGTATTGGTTGCAGTAGCCGTTCCGGTTCCCGCGACATAGGTTATTGTAAGTATTCCAGGTCCATTGTTAATTCCTTGTTGGCACGTGCCTCCTGCGGGTGTTAAACTGGAACCGCCGCCGCCGCCGCCGCCGCCAACAGCACCTGAATTCCAGCAGTCAGCGCCACCGCCGCCGCCGCCAAATAATCCGCCGCCACCGCCGCCGCCTGGCGCGTTGTTATAACACGAGTTTGCCCCACCATTTCCACCTTGTCCAATGGAACCTGCTTGTCCGGGAGACCCTGGTGCTGCCCATGCAGGCCCTCCGTTCCCACCTAGGAATTGTGAAGCGGCACCACCTCCCACTCCAAATGGCGATGTGCCGACTATTCCGTTGGCACAACCGCCACCGCCACCTGCAGCATCGGATGTTCCACCCCCCATGCCGCCACCGCCGGCTGCGACAATGACTCTATTTGTTAAGGCGTAAGGTGCTATGCGCAAGTCAGTTGCGCCACCACCACCGCAGGAAGAATTGGCTAATGAGTTGGCACCTACTCCGCCTCCACCACCATTGTAACCAGAAGTTGGGCAAGCGCCTGATCCACCTACGCGAATTTGAAGCACTTGTCCAGGTGTTACAGCCAATGTTCCCGTGACCCATGATCCATTTCCACCGGTTGTACCTCCACCATCGGCACCACGCGCAGACACTTGAATGCTCGTTACACAGGGTGGAACTGTCCAGCTTTGAACAGTACCAGTATAGTTGAAGGTCACCGTTTGCGAAAAAACAAGTGAAGTGATGCTAAGAAATAGCAGCGAAAGGAAAAGCTGTGCAGTGTATTTAAAATCAATGAAGCGTAGCTCAGGTAATTTATATCCCATAGGTAGTAATATTGTCGTAGCAAAGACTAGACGCAAAAGTTTCCAAAGCGTTGTCTCTAGGTAAAAATACATAATACGTTGTTAATTTCTCTCAAGCTCGGACTAAATTTGAATATTATCCGGGTTTGAGTGAATATTTAATTGCCTTGAATAAAAAAAGACCAGTTTCCTGGCCTTTTTACAAAATAAAATTAGATGATTATCGAATAACGTTGACATGCCCGACTTGCATGCGTCGCTCATCGTTTTTAGTGACTTTGAATTCAATTTTCCACGTGTATGTGCCATCTTGTACCATATCAATTTCTTGATTAGATCCATATGTTCCATTCCAACCAACTTCGGTATTGTGCGATTCAAAGATAATTTCTCCCCATCGGTCATAGATGTACAATGAATAATCGAACGGGTCATATCCAGATGTAAATATTGGTTTGAATGTTTGGTTATAGGTGTCATTATCTGGGGTGAAAGTATTTGGTACGTAGAAGATGACCTCCTCATAAATTTGAATGGTGGCATATGCAGTATCGGTGCATCCCGCCGGTGAAATAGCAATAAGTGTCACGTCATAAGTGCCAATTTCGTTGCCAGTGTAATCGTGTGTTGGACTTTCAACGTCTGAAAGGGGGGAAGTATCTCCAAAATTCCAGATGTATTGCGTTGCGTTGTCACTAGTATTGTTGAAAATTACTTCCATGTCAAGCTCAGAAATCTGCCAAGCAGAAGGCATGAAAGATGCTATAGGATTTGCATCCACACAAATAAGATCTGGTTGAGTAAACGATGTGACACAACCCTGTGATGATGTGACTGTTAAGGTAATGTCATAACATCCAGGTTGTTCAAAAGTATTTGTTACAGAATTACAACCGTTTAGTACTGTTCCATCACTCATGGTCCAAACACAGTCGAATGAGTTTGCTGTATTATTAGTAAAAGTCACCGTCAACGGTGCACATCCTGTCGTAACACTTGGGATGAAATCCGCGGCTAGATTGTCATTCACCGTAACCACCACTTGATCTGTATTTGTACACCCTGCTGCGGAAGTACCCGTGACAGTGTAAGTCGTCACTCCCAAGGTAGGTACGAAAGCCACACCATTCACCACTGTAGGTGACCAGGTATATGTGGCAGCACCTGAACCCGTGAGCACGACCGTTTGATCTGGACATGTCACTACATCATTTCCAGCAAAAACATTTGGAATTGGGTTGACAGTGACGAGCACTTGATCTGTGGCAACACAGCCATTGTTCGATGTTCCAGTAACGGTGTATATTGACGTCGAATTCGGTGTGAATGGAATGCCATTGACAACGCCTCCACTCCAAGAATAGTTCAAAGCCCCAGTAGCATTAAGTGTTACTTGCTGTCCTGCACAAATCGAAAGATCTTGTCCAGCAGAAACAATCGGAAGTGGATTCACAGTAACCACCACTTGGTCGGTGTTTGTGCATCCAGAAGCTGTCCCGGTTACAGTATAAGTGGTTGTTCCAACTGCTGGAGTGAATGAAATACCATTGGTCACAGCGGGAGACCATGAATATGTGGTCGCGCCCCCACCGGAAAGTGTTACTGAAGCTCCAGCGCAGATGGTTACATCATTACCCGCCGTTACAGTCGGTAAAGAATTCACGGTGACAAGCACCTGATCGGTATTTGTACATCCCGCCGCAGAGGTTCCCGTTACGGTATAGGTCGCGGTTGTTGTCGGTGAGAAAGGCACTCCATTTTGTACTGGTGCTGACCATGAATAGGTTGCAGCGCCCCCAGCAGAAAGCGTCACAGTGGCTCCCACACAAATAGAAATATCGTTGCCGGCAGTGACTGTAGGTAATGGATTGACAGTCACAAGCACTTGATCGGTGCTTGTACATCCCGCAGATGAGGTACCAGTCAAAGTATAAGTAGCCGTAGTTGATGGCGAGAATGGTACTCCATTTTGAACAGGTGCTGTCCACGAATAAGTTGTGGCACCCGCACCAGTTAGGGTCACTGTTTGACCAATACAAATGGCAACATCATTCCCCGCATTGACAGTCGGTAATGGATTCACCGTGACAACCACTTGATCCGTATTGATGCAGCCCGCCGCTGAAGTTCCAGTGACTGTATAGGTCGTAGATCCAACCGCTTGAGTGAATGGAACTCCATTGGTTGCAAGAGGTGACCATGTGTAGGTTGCTGCCCCTGTTGCGTTAAGTGTTATCTGTGTTCCGGAACAAACAGTTTGATCAATTCCTGCGTTGACAGAAGGTAATGGGTTCACGATAAGCGTCACGGTTGATGTTGAATCACATCCTTGGGAAGATGGGAATGTTTGCGCATACACACCAGAAACAGTTTGAGTAATTCCATGAATCACAGCAGATTCACCCTGACAAAGAGTGATAGTGTTGGTTGTGTTGATTACTGTGGTAAGTGTGACATTGAATGCTGGCGATGTGCCCGAACACCCAAAACCATTTGTGACTGTGACTGTGATAGGATTATTTGCTTCTGTCACAGACGCTGTAGGTGTACCTACTCCTGTTGACCAAGAATATGTATCAAATGGTGTACTTGTTGAAAGGGTAGGTGGAAATCCAACACAATAGGTTGTCGCCCCTTGAATAATAGGCGCTGGGTTTGGATTTACAGTGACCACCACTTGATCTGAAGCAGAACATCCTGCTGCTGTGGTTCCAGTCACAGAATAGGTTGTTGAACCAATGCTTGGTGTAAATGGTGCTCCATTCGTTATGGATGGTGCCCATGTATAAGTATTCGCACCAGAAGCAGTTAAGGTGACATTTGTTCCATCACAAATTGTTTGATCTGGTCCTGCACTCACAGTAGGAATAGGGTTGATGGTGACCACGACTTGATCAGTGGCGGTGCAGCCATTTGTTGTACCTACAACCGTATAAGTGGTTGCTCCCAGCGTTGGAGTAAAGGTTACACCATTTGAAATAGCTGGTGTCCACGTATAAGTTGATGCACCGGTTGCAGTCAGGGTAACGTCTGGTCCTTGACACAGTGTTTGATCCGCACCCGCATTGACAATTGGAACAGGATTCACTGTGATAAGCACGTCATCCACACCAATACATCCATTGGTTGTTCCCGAAACAGTATATGTCGCTGTTGTTGTTGGAGTAAATGGTACACCATTGGTTGCAGTGGGAGACCAGCTATAGGTATTTGCTCCTGTTGCGCTTAATGTAATCGGTGTGCCCGAACAAACAGTTTGATCAGCCCCAGCATTTACTATTGGGTTCGCATTCACAACAATTGTAACTTGATCGGTTCCAGAACAACCGTTGGCATCAACACCTGTTAAAGTGTAGGTTGTCGTAACAGTAGGAGATGCGATGATGACCGCACCTGTGGTGGAACTCAATCCAGCAGAAGGTGACCACGTGTAACTTAGACCTCCAGACGCAGTAATGGTGGCCTGTGCTCCTGCGCACAAAATGACATCCAAACCAGCATTGATAGGCGCATTCGCTACAACAGTTACGGTCACAGGATCGGAGCTTGTGCACCCTTGTGCAGATGTTCCAGTCACCGTATAAGTTGTTGTCACACCAGGGGTAAATAGTACTGTGGCACCTGTCGATGCACTTAACGAAGTCGAGGGAGACCAAGAATACGTGTTCCCACCGGTAGCCGTAAGACTCACAGTGCCTGCTGCACACACGGAAACATCATTCGTAACGATAGTTGGCGTTTGATTCACAGTAACAACAACTTGATCTGTCCCTGTACATCCCGCCGTCGTCCCTACCACAGTGTAGGTTGTGGAACCAATGGTCGGTGCAAAAGGCACTCCATTGCTAACACTTGGTGTCCACGTGTAAGTGGTTGCCCCAGTGGCGGATAAGGTCACATTTGGTCCCGAACACAAGGTCTGGTCAGGTCCAGCATTCACTGAAGGCCCCGGAGTGACAGTAATCACCATTTGGTCAGTGACCGCTGGACATGGCCCTGTTGGGTCATTCGTAGTCAAGGTTAAGGTGATTGTACCCGTTGTTATAGCAGGTGTATAGGTAGATGTTAAACTTGCCGGATTGGAAAAAGTGCCACCCGCAGCAGACCATGTTCCAGAGGTAGCAGAACCCCCGACAGTTCCTGCAAGAGTGACTGTACCGCCGGCACAAATTGTTTGATCGGTATTTGCATTTACCGTTGCGACGGCATTCACAGCAACAGTCGTTGTTGCGGTTGCCGTGCACCCACCAAGGGATGTTGTTAATGTATATGTTCCTGCCGCGGCTGCTGTTGCTGGCAATGTTGGATTTTGAACGGCTGAAGTAAATCCATTTGGTCCTGTCCAGGCATAGGTCGCGCCTGCAGGTCCTGTACCGTTTAGCTGGATGGTAGAACCAATACAGTATGGCCCAGTATTCGCGGCTGTTGCTGATGCAGCATTCACGGTAACTGTAGATGTGGCCGATGATGTACCACATGACCCAACACCTGTGACAGTATAGGTCGTTGTTGTCGCGGGGCTAGCAGTAACAGTTGCGCCAGTAGTTGCACTCAGACCGGTTGGTGGAGTCCATGTGTAGGTATTTGCTCCGGTTGCAGTGAGTGTTGCTGACTGACCAGCACAGATTGTTGCTGAGTTTACAGTGACAGGTGTAACCGTGACACAGCTTACACTGGCTGTTCCGAAGAAGTTCAAAGGAACTGATGTGGTCTGAGAACTATAATTTGAAAGACAAATCAAATATCGCTGCCCACAGGTCACATTGAGTTCTGGTTCAAAATCGCCTGCAAAACCGTTCGCCGGAACGGGTGTTGCCATACCCGTATAATTGATACAGTTCGCATTCCAGTTACACCGCACTGGAGCGAGTGTATTGTTAATGATTTGGGTACATGTTGCTGGCCCATTATACGGCCACATAATCCAATCTAAACAACCATTTCCAGGAGTTCCAAATGAAAACTCTAATGTTCCGTTCGTGGCTACATTCACAACCATCCACGTACTGTTCAATTCACCAGAAAGCAAACATCCTTGGTTTCCTGAAGCAACATTGGTCGATGGATTTGAAACTGTCCCTGTAACAAATTCAACCACATTTCCCGAACCACTTGGGTCAATTTGAAAAGTAGCGTTTGTACAAATATTTACAGCTCCCGAACAATCAGAAGCGATAACCGGTCCTGGAGGAGGAGGAGGAGGAGTGCCACATGGATTACAAATCACGTTTGCTAACCACCCAGAATAATTGACGCTGCCATCAGACTGAAAAACCAAGGTCAAACAACCAGACGTAGAGGTAACGTTTTGTGGAGCAATTGTCCCAGACAATGTAGCTAAAGGCACTCCTGTTGCCGAAGTTCCATTGTAAATGGTGAGTACATCAAATGTTGTTTCAAGTTGTCCTCCAGTAAATTGAAGTGTGACACATTGTCCAGCAGTGGAAGGACATATCGTTTGAGTACAGTTTAGGTTAATTCCATAGTTTCCATTCCCTCCGGGATCGGCATACTGCCCACCACATTGCGTTAATGTATTGGTTGTTCCAACTGGCGGACAAGACATAATCGATTGTCCCATGGATTGTTGTCCGATTGACAATACTACCAGCAGTAGAATGTAATGTAGTTTTTTCAACATAAGTGGTTGGTTTTTATACCTTGAACAACCTAATGACGAGATTAATCAATAGCGGTTGCCGAGGAAGTACCAAATGTAAGAAAAAACCTTAAGTTTCGAAGCAGTCTAGGGTGAAATCAATACACATTAGTTGGATCTGGCAATGCCAAGTTTAATGCTTCTTTTTTATAAGTTTTGGAAATTTCTGCTTGAACTTATTTAATCTGGGGATCGAAACGGCTCTAACGTATGAATTCTCAGGATTAAGCTGCTCAAAATCTTGGTGGTAGTCTTCGGCCTTGTAGAAAACTGAGAATGGAGCCACTTCGGTGGTAATTTTACTGAATGTTTTTGCCTTTAACAATTCTTGTATGTACTTTTCAGCGGCATCTTTTTCCTTAGTATTTTTATAAAAAATTGCTGAACGATATTGCCTTCCACGGTCAGGACCTTGTTGATTTAATGTCGTTGGGTCATGAGAACCGAAAAACACTTCTAAGAGTGTTTGATAGTTCACCTTTGTTGAATCGTAGTAAATTTTTACAGACTCAGCGTGTCCTGTCAATCCTGCTGAAACTTGCTCATAGCTTGGGTTTTTCTCCTTGCCTCCAGAATAACCTGAGACCACTTCTTCGACGCCGTCAAGCGATTCAAAAATGGCCTCCACACACCAGAAGCAGCCTGAAGCAAAATAGGCCGTTTGCAAGGAATCAAGGTTTGCAGATTTTTTTTCTTGGGAATTTTGTGTTGTCTGTTGTTCTCTCTGTGAGCAGGCACAAAGCGCAATAAATAGTGCGGAAAGTAAACTAAATGTTCTCATACTTCAGTAACACAATAATAGTTCAATTGTTTTATTACATGTCGTCTTCGTCTGGCATATCTCCCCGCAAAGACCTAAAACGTTTTCTAGCTTCCTCGGAATATAAACTGCCCTTGAAGTCAAAAAGGATGGTTTTGTAATATTCTGAGGCTTTTTCTGGATTGTTGAGATGCAATTCGTTGATTTCTCCTAGTTGAAATACCGCATCATCAGCGAGGATGTCTTCTCGATGATATTTCAATAATTCCTCTAAAAAGCGCACCGCTTCGGTCCATTCACCCTGCTGCTGCATGGCTTTAGATTTTCGCAGCAAGATTTCATCTCCTAAACTATGGTATGGGTAATTTTTAATGATGCTATCAAAGAGTCCAAACGCTTGCGAATACTGGTGTTGTTCGATCAATAAATCGGCATTTGCAAACCACGACATTGCTTGAAAGTTGCTATCCAATCCAAAATTATCGGTAATCAATAAGGACAGTTTCATGGCATCGTTGGCGATGAGTTTGGAGGTCGATTCTTTGAGGACATTGAGCTGAGATTGCGCGAAGTTAAATTCACCGTCGTAGTAAAAAATGCGGGCATTCTTAAATTTGGCTTCATTGCCAATTGGTTCAAATTTGAAGGTGTTTTCTATTTGCATGTATAGCAATGACGCCTCCCAAATATCCCCGTGCAATACTTGTATGTCGCCCAACTCCATCTTAATTTCCGCTTTCTGCATGTCCGTCAGACCTGTCATCGTCAAAATATTTGTCAATATATCAATGGCTTCTTTTGATTGATTGGCGTAAAAAGCGAGGATATGGCTTAGTTCGATGGATAAGGGTACCGAAGATCTTTTTTGGCCAATGCGCGCCAATGTGGTACGATATTCTTGAATGGTTGCATTCAGCTCGTCGACTGAAAAATTACGATTGGTAGTCACTTCTAAAAATCGTGTATTGAGTAAGGATCTTTCTGCATTGTAGTAATACGTCATCTCCTCACCGAGTGAAATCACATATTTGAATGCTTTTCGCGCGGTTTCATAATCGCGGTTTTCTACACAGATTTTTCCTAAGTCCATCACCCGCAAGCCTTGTTCTCCAAGCCGCTTATCCAATGCTTGGGCTTGTGTAAGTGCCGCGTTGAAATTTTTCCGTTGAAGAAATAACCAAATAAGCATTTCTGTATAAACGGTATCGTTGGGTTTCTTTTGAACGCGTTCTAAGAGTGCATTTTTAAGGATTTCATATTCCTTGGATTCTTTCGCGCTTAAATCAAACTGACTGGATAATACCGTTTGCAGGGTCTGGTAGTAACTTGAATAGAAGTCTAGCAAATCGAGGTATTCTGCAATCATTTTATCTGTTTGCCCCATGGCCCCATACAATTCGGCAAACTGAAAATGGAGAGGGTAGGTATCCTTTAGTAATTTTCTTCCCGCTTCTAAGGCGCGGAGGGCAAGGTCATTGCGTCCTTTGCCTTTGAATACATTGTACAGCTGAATGATTTGACCGGCATCTGATGGCAATTCAGTAATCAGTTCGTTGTATATTTTCTGGGCTTTGTCGGATTCATTTCCGTCTTCGTAAAATTGCCCAAGTCGAACCTTATACTCGCTATCGAATCGATTTGCTGCGATTTGCTTTTTAAGTAACTTCTCGGCATCCTTTCGCTGGTCTGTGGCCTCTAAGCAATCGAGATAGCGATTAAAGTAGAACTTTGACGGATCGGCATTGTATAGTTTTTCGTAGTAAGTCAGTGCCTTGATAAATTCACCTTTGGTATAGTAAAGCTGGGCCAATTGCTGGTCAGTTTCACCTTGACAATAGATGTAAGGTGAAAGAAGTAGAAACAACAAGAGGGCGTTTATTTTCACAGGGAGGGGGTAGTAATCATGATTTTTTCTTTTTCATCAAATCGAGTGAAAAGGCATTCAACTCGGCATATATTTCGTTGAATTCTTTGACGGTCTTGTTTTTGTGATCGACATACGCCTTAAGTAACACCTGCAACTGATGGACTTTTTCTTGTTCAAATTGAATATATTCCGCGTATTTGTCGCGCCGTCCGTTCCCATTTTCGATGTCTTTCTTTAATACTTCCAACGTTTGTTTTTCAGCAATTAGACCTTGGTGGACAACAGAAAAACCATTGCCAATAGTTCGATCGGTGATGACGATTTCTGCCTTGTTCTTATTTTTATTTTGAAGACGCCCTTTCTTTGGTTTAATGGCCTTCATTATTCGCTTGAATTGGTCCATTTTTTTACCAAGTTCGACATCAATGGTATCAATGGTGTAATATGTTTTGAATCGAGTAAATAATGCATTCGCTGCGATTTGAATACCAGCCAATGTGTCGAGTCGATTTTCTTTCAGCACCACATCCATGCTATCAATGGACTTTTCCATTTTTGAAATTGCGGCAAGATGCCTTGACTTATCTAAATCTCCACACGCAGCAAACATGAGAGTGGCAGCCAAAAGCATAAGGACACTTATTTTTTTCATCGTTGCTAAAATACACTATCAAATCGGAAAACCAATCGGAGTATGGAGAATTATGGATAATTAACAGTTCAGGATTTATCAATCAATTTTCGTGAAACCCGTGAATTTGTGAAGTGCCTCAGGGATATTGATTCCATCGGCTGTTTGGTGGTTTTCCAACAATGCAGCAACGATTCGTGGAAGTGCCAACGCTGAGCCATTCAACGTATGACAAAGTTGGTTCTTCTTGTCCGTATTTTTAAAGCGCAATTTCAAACGGTTTGCTTGGAAGGTGTCGAAACGAGACACTGAACTCACCTCAAGCCACTTTTCCTGGGCTGCTGAATATACTTCGAAGTCGTAGGTCATGGCTGAAGCAAAACCTGTATCCCCACCGCACAAGCGCAAGATACGGTATTGTAATCCCAATTTAGATAAAAGGCCTTTCACGTGTTCAATCATCTCATCAAGTGCATTCGCTGTGTTGTCTGGGTGCTCAATGCGAACGATTTCGACTTTGTCAAATTGGTGCAAACGATTTAATCCACGAACATCTTTACCGTAGGAACCTGCTTCACGACGGAAACAAGGTGTATATCCAGTAAGCTTGATGGAGAATTGGTCGTTTGGTAAAATCACATCCCTATAAATGTTAGTCAAAGGTACCTCAGCAGTAGGGATCAAATAGAAGTCATCTTCGTTGACATAATACATTTGTCCTTCCTTGTCAGGCAACTGACCTGTACCATAGCCGCTGGCTTCATTCACAACCAATGGCGGAATGAATTCTTCATATCCCGCTTTGTCGGCCTCTTCAAGGAAGAAAGAAATTAAGGCACGTTGAAGTTTCGCACCTTTGCCACGGTAGAATGGAAATCCTGCTCCGGTAACTTTTACGCCCAACTCAAAGTCGATGAGGTCGTATTTTTTTGCCAAGTCCCAATGCGGAAGTGGCGTAGATTCAAAATTCGGCGTAGCCCCTTCTTCAAATACTGTTTCATTATCTAGTTCACTTTTCCCATATTTTACTTGCTCATTGGGAACATTGGGTAAGGTGTAAAGTAGTTGTGTGATTTCAGCCTCGTAAGCATCAACTGTCACTTTTAGCGCGCTTTCTTTCGCTTTAAGTTCAGCCGTTTTTTCTTTCGCTGTATTCGCTTCCGCGTGTTTCCCTTGTTTGAACAATTCGCCAATTTCCTTCGCCAATTGATTCAGTTCCGCTGAAATGGATTCGAGCTCCGTTTTTCCACTTCGCCAAAGTTGATCTTTTTCAATGATGGTGTCGAGGGTTTCGGTTGCGTCAATGTTTCGTTTTTTCAAACCATCAACAATGGCTTGTTTTTCGGTGCGGATGCGGGTAATTTCTAACATTTTATTTTGTGTTTAACGGGGCAAATTTACGAAAATAAAAAAGGCGAACACTCGGCCCGCCTCTTTATAAAATTGTATTCGATGCTTACGCTTCAGTTGCAAAAGGTACAATTGAAACAAAAGAACGATTGTCTTTTTTCTTTCTGAATGCAACTAGTCCATCTGTAAGTGCATACAATGTGTGGTCTTTTCCAATACCAACATTTTCTCCTGGATGGTGTTGAGTTCCTCTTTGACGAACGATGATGTTGCCAGAGATTGCTGCTTGACCACCAAAAATTTTAACGCCAAGGCGCTTGCTGTGTGATTCACGTCCGTTCTTCGAACTACCGACTCCTTTTTTATGTGCCATTTTCTTAGAATTTTAAATTCCCGAAGGAAAACTTATGCTTTAATGTCTTTGATCGTAATCGATGTAAAGCTTTGACGGTGGCCATTTTTCTTCTTATAACCTTTTCTTCGCTTCTTACGGAATACGATAACTTTGTCACCTTTCACGTGATCATTTACTTCTGCAGTAACCTTAGCTCCTGCTATAGCCGGGGCGCCAACACTCACATTGCTCCCGTTGTCAATCAAAAGTACTTTGTCGAACTCAAGTTTCGCTCCTGCTTCTGCTGCCAAACGGTGTACAAAGATCTTTTGGTCTTTTTGCACTTTGAACTGCTGCCCTGCTATCTCTACAATTGCGTACATATAGCTTTGTTTAAAAATTTATTAAAAATCGGACGGCAAAGATACAGTAATTTCCTTAAAAAACAAGATGGGTACTAATTATTCTCCTTTGCCCTCATTTTTTGCAAGAAATAAGGAAGGTAATTAGCGGTAAACACCCCGCCCAGCACGATCGCCATCGCTCCAATTTCTGTCCATCCAATCACCTCTCCAAATGAGACTCCAATCAAAACGGCTACTATTGGAATAAAGTAAGTTACCGTGCTGGCAAAGAGCGCTGATGAATAGCTGATCACATAATTAAATACAAAAACAGCCAAGGCTGTGCCGACAACGGATAAAATCAGGATGAAACCTAATCCATTCAACGCATGCTCATTTTCTTTTATCGTGTCGAATGTTCCGAAATAAAAACTGCTCATCAAGGCTGGAATGAAAAGAATCGCAAAGGCAAGAGAAGTGATTTCGACAGATCGCATGTCGTGAAGCATGTGTTTTATGGTGTTTACGCTGATTGCATACATCAATGTAGCCAGTACAATGGCGAAAATATGATACCAAGTGCCGGTCATGCTCAGTTGTTTTCCAGCGAACATAAGTAATACCACTCCAATGGTCCCGATGGAAATGCCGATGATTTGTATCACGCTAATTCTCACGTTGAAAATGATAAAGCCGATGAGAATGGTGAAGATAGGTGTGGTGCTGTTTAACATGCCTGCCAGCCCCGATGATAAGCCAGTTTCAGCATAGGTGAAAAGAAAGGCGGGAATGAAATTTCCGCAAAAACCCACGGTTGCCAAGGATAGGAAGCGTTTCATTGAGTTGATTTTCCGAAGGTGGGGCAAAGCAAATGGCAAAAGGACCAATGATGCCAGTAACATACGAAGCGATCCAACTTGCCCTGAAGTAAAAATTTGATCACCTCCGGTTGTAAACATCCCTTTTTTCATCAGGATAAATGAGCTTCCCCAGATACATGCAAGCAGGAGCAGTAGGATCCAGCTACGGATTTCTTTAGTCATGCTGCAAAGGTAAAAGAATTCATGACGTTAAGCCGATGCGCCTGTTGATAAGCTGTTCAAAAAGTGTTGATAACACACCAAGGGTTAAAACACGAAATATTATCCCACTAATTCCCACTAATGACGTAAAATAGCTGATTTACATAAATTTTAGGTCAAAAATGAGTGCTTGTTTTGAAACTTTATTTACCTTGCAACGTTAGTATTTATCAACAATTGAAAACCAGAGTGGTAAAAAGTGGTAAAATCCACTTAATTTTACCCATTATTTATTCGCCATGGCAGGCTTAGTAGGAGAATTTGAGGTTAAATTGGATGCGAAAGGTCGCTTCCTATTTCCTTCCGGATTACGGAAGCAAATCTCTCCTGCATCAATCCGTGATTTCATGCTGAATAAGGGATTTGAAGACTGCTTGACATTGTATCCGCTTCCGGAATGGGAAAAGATCAGTGCAAAGCTTTCGAAGATGAACTTGTTTGTTCCGAAAAATCGAATGTTTTACCGACTGTTTCATCAGGGGGCAAAATTGGTTTCTTTGGACAATGCCGGTCGAATCCTAGTGCCAACAACGCATATGGAGCGTGTTGGATTGCAACAGGATGTGATGCTGATCGCTTATAATGATCGCATCGAGATTTGGGATAAGCAGAAATACTTCGACTTGATTGAGGCCAACATGGCGGACTTCGCAGATTTAGCGAATGAGGTAATGGGTGACTCAGATGACAGCGAATAAAACAGATTATCACATTCCAGTAATGCTCAATGAATGCATTCAGGGTCTAAACATTGATCCTGAAGGTGTTTATGTGGATGTTACTTTCGGTGGTGGTGGTCACTCTCGCGAGATTTTTAAGCACTTGAATGAAAATGGCAGGTTGATTGTCTTCGATCAAGACCCAGATGCTGCAGCCAATGCTTGGTCAGCGCCAAGTTTCACATTTATACCGGCAAATTTTGAATTCCTACACAATCATCTAAGACTGAATGGAATCAAACAAGTGGATGGGATTCTAGCTGATCTCGGCGTTTCTTCGCATCAGTTTGATGAAGAATCACGAGGGTTTTCCATCCGTACTGATGCACCACTCGACATGCGAATGAATCAGAATGGTTCCGTTACTGCAGCAACCGTTGTCAATGAGTATGAGGAGCAAGCGCTGATTGATTTACTGCGTAAATATGGCGAATTGCCAAATGCACGCCGCATTGCAGGGGAAATCTTGCGCGCAAGGTCAACTCGAAAGATTAAAACAACTGGACAACTGATGGATGCACTTGCTGGATGTGCGCCAAAATTTAAGGATCACAAGTTTTTTGCACAAGTGTTTCAAGCCATTCGCATCGAGGTAAATCGTGAAATGGATGCGCTCGAGAAATTTCTAGTGCAAACTGCGGATGTCCTTCGTCCAGGTGGTCGTTTGGTTATCATGTCTTACCATTCCTTGGAAGACCGATTGGTAAAAAACTACATGAAACGTGGTTCATTAGACGGTGAAATTTCAAAGGATTTCTTTGGGAATGTGCTGAAACCTTTTACTGAAATAAATAGACACCCGATTGTTCCTAGTGACAATGAATTGGAAGAAAATACACGATCAAGAAGTGCAAAATTAAGAATCGCAGAACGCAATGGCTGATAACGAATACATCGAAAAGGATGCAGCCGAGCAATTGAATCATGCGGCTGAAAAAAAAGAGAAAAAGAAGGTTTCAACAGAGAAGTCAAAGGGACGTCCAAGTGCGTTCGCTCAAATTCTCAATGGAGATTTCTTGACGCGTGAATTTGTCCTCAATAACCTGAACTTCATCTTTTTTGTCATTCTTCTATTGATTCTTATTGTTGGAAAAGGCTACTACGGCAAACAGTTGACGCGCGATGTCGAAGACGCACAGAATCATTTGAATGAGGTAACATCTGACTATGTTGAGGCAAAGGCGCGACTCGAGGAGCAAACACGACGCTACCGACTGGTGGAGAAATTAGCACCCCGTGGCGTGAAAGAAACACAGCAAGAAACAAAAGTAATTCGAATCAGAGAGCAGAAGAAATGAATGAAAAGCGACATATCATATTGCGCGCATACGCTGTGTATGCCGGATTTGTCGTGCTCATGCTGGCCGTAATTTTTCGAACAATATCGATTCAATTTGAGGGCCGTTCTAATGTGTTCGCATCGTCCGAGGAGAAGATGCCGATTAAAAAATCTCCTCGATATCCACGACGCGGGGAAATTCTTGATATCAACCTTACGCCTCTTGTCACTTCGGTGTCGTACTATAATATCTACATGGATCCAACGGTGGTCAAGCAAGATATTTTCGATGAGAAACTCGCAGAGCTATGTCAAGGACTCGCTAAAATTTATCCCGAAAAATCCCCCAGAGAATATCAAAACATGATTCGTAGTGCTCGTGCTAGGAAATCAAGGTACTTGTTGATTCATAAAAAAGCCAATGGTGAGGAAAGGGATGCATTAAATAAACTCCCAATATTTGATTTAGGCCGATTGGAAGGTGGACTCATTGACAACGAGGAAGTAATCGTTCGCAAAAAACCAAATGGTGAATTGATGAGCCGTACGCTCGGATTCTACCGTAAAAATAAAAACGAGGAAGTTAAGGTCGGAATTGAGGGTGCCTATAATGAATACCTAAGTGGTGAAGAGGGCGAGGAAATCGAGCAAAAAATTTCTACAGGCTGGAAGAAAACTGGTCAAATTGTGAAAGAAGCTGTGGAAGGTGCAGACATTGTCACCTCAATTGATAAGGGCATTCAAGAAGTGGCACATTCCGAATTGTTGACCCAATTGAAGAAAGAGGGCGCACGCAGTGGTTGTGTGATTGTGATGGAGGTGAAAACGGGGTTTATTAAAGCGATTTCGAATTTGACCGAAATGGAAGACGGCTCGTTCCAAGAGGATTACAATTATGCGATTGGACATAAGGAGGTCCCAGGTTCTACATTTAAATTAGCCTCATTGATGGCAGCGCTGGAAGACGGCTTGATTGACACAAAAGACCGCGTTAATGCTGTTGGTTCGTACCGTTTTGGCCCAAAGACCTATACCGATGCGCATGGAGGTCCAGGGTGGATTACCATTGAACAAGCATTTGAAAAGTCATCCAATGTGATTGCACAAGTTGTCACGCGTGCATATCGCGGAAATCCAATGGCTTTTTACGAACGTCTTGAAGGATTTGGGCTTACCAAACGCACTGGAATTGCCCTTTCTGGTGAACCGAAACCTACACTCTATAAGCCGAGAACGAGCCGATGGCATGGTCTGTCGTTGCCATCAATGGCTATTGGCTATGAGGTGCAACAAACACCCCTTCAAACACTTACTTTTTACAATTCGGTGGCCAATAATGGGACAATGGTCAAGCCGCAATTGGTGTATCAAATTCGCCGTGGTCCCGATGTCATAAAGACATTTTCTCCATCGGTGCTGATTGAGCATGTCTGCTCAGATCAAACCTTGAGAAAATTACAGAAATGTTTGGAAGGCGTCATGCAAAAAGGAGGCACGGGTGCCCGTTTGACTTCCTCTCAATTTACGATTGCTGGAAAAACAGGTACCGCGAAATTGCCTGGAAAAGACAAGCGATATGGAGGCAAAGGTGAGGGTGATTTTCAAGCATCCTTTGTAGGGTATTTCCCGGCAAACAAACCAATTTATTCATGCATAGTGGTTATCGCGGCACCTACAAAAAATATCTATGGAGCAATCGTTTCAGGGACTGTATTTGCTGCCATTGCGAATAAGGTATATGCATCGAATTTACAATACCACAAAGCCATAAACGAAACAAAGAAAAGGGTGAAGGGTGTGCCTTCTGCCCTCAATGGAAATGTGCATGATTTGGCGCGCATTTACCGAATGTTGGATGTCCCTTTTGCCATTTCGGGAGAGGGAGAATGGATGCAAGCACGCAGAAATAAAACGAAAGTAATCCTACGTTCTCGAAAATTAAACAAAGAAATAGTGCCTGATTTAAGTGGAATGTCTGCGCGTGATGCAGTGTATATGATTGAATCAATGGGCATGACAGCGCACGTTGTCGGATATGGTAAGGTGATGAAACAGTCGATTCCTGCGGGAAGGCCTGTTTATCGTGGAGGTGTTATTGAATTGATTTTGAATTGATGAAAAGGAACTTGAATCACTTATTGACGAATATTTTGGTGCTTCAAAGCGCTGGGATTTTTGATCGGGAAGTTTCTTTGCTCACGTTTGATTCGCGAACGGCGGACCATAACGCGGCGTTTTTTGCAATCAAAGGTGCCGCTGTTGATGGACATCAGTTTATTCCAAATGTCATCGAACAAGGGTGTGAGGTCATTTTCGCGGAGGAAATGGTCAGCGTTCCGGCACATGTTACATTGCTTGTGGTTGAAAGTACGAAGGAAGCATTGGCAATGGCTGCGAGTAGCTTCTACAACCATCCGTCGAAATCCATTAAGTTGGTGGGAGTGACGGGGACAAATGGAAAGACAACAACCACAACGTTATTGTTCAAACTATACAGTGGACTTGGATTCCATTGTGGCCTTTTATCGACAGTTGTTAACAAAATAGGTGACCGTGAAATTCCTTCAACCCATACAACGCCCGATCCTGTTTCGCTGAATGCGTTGTTGGCTGACATGGTGGAGGATGGATGCAGTCATTGCTTCATGGAAGTAAGTTCACATGCCATTCACCAGAATAGAATCACGGGACTTCATTTCACAGGTGCTGTGTTTACCAATATCACACACGATCATCTGGATTATCACAAAACCTTCGCGGAATATATTCGTGTGAAAAAAGCTTGGTTTGATCAACTCGATCGCGATGCTTTTGCACTGACAAATGTGGATGATAAAAACGGGATGGTGATGTTGCAAAATACCGCGGCGCGCCAATTCAGTTATGCCTTGAAATCCCCGGCAGATTTTAAAGTCAAGGTCATGGAGAATCAATTTTCAGGGTTGGTGCTCCAACTTGATGGTGTAGAGGTCTGGACACGACTAATCGGTGACTTTAATGCCTACAATCTTTTGGCGGTGTATGCTGTAAGCCAGCTGCTGGGTGAAGACTCAACCGAGGTGATGACTGCCCTCAGCACACTTGAGTCGGTAGAAGGACGTTTTCAATATTTGGTCAGTGATTCAGGCGTAACGGCCATCGTGGATTACGCGCATACTCCTGATGCTTTAGAAAATGTACTTAAGACTATCGGAAACATTCGCACAGGAAATGAAACCGTTTTCACCGTAGTGGGTTGCGGTGGCGATCGTGATCGTGAGAAGCGTCCTAAGATGGCGGCAATTGCATGTGAATTGAGCAATAAAGTCATTCTGACATCTGATAACCCTCGATCTGAAAATCCAGACACCATTTTGTCTGAAATGATGAGTGGAGTGGAAGGACAACATTTCAAAAAGACATTGACAATCACAGATCGCCTTCAAGCGATAAAAACAGCGGTTTCAATGGCTGAAAAAGGTGACATCATTCTCATTGCTGGTAAAGGTCACGAGAAATACCAAGAAATCAACGGAGTGAAACACGACTTCGATGACATACAAACTGTAAAAGACATTTTTAACCAATTCGATAAGTAATGCTGTACTATCTTTTTGATTATCTCGACAAATTCAACTTCCCTGGTGCAGGGTTGTTTGATTACATCTCGTTCCGCGCGGCAATGGCGCTGATTACATCACTGATTGTATCGGTTTTCTTCGGTAAACGAATCATCAATCTTTTGCGCAAACAGCAAATAGGTGAAACAGTGCGTGACTTAGGATTGGCAGGTCAAATAGAAAAATCTGGTACACCGACCATGGGTGGACTTATCATTCTTGCTGCCATACTGATTCCAACCATTCTTTTCGCGAAGCTTCACAACATCTATGTGATCACCATGATTTTAGCCACGATTTGGCTAGGGGTTATTGGTTTCTTGGATGATTACATCAAAGTGTTTAGAAAAAACAAGGAAGGGCTGGCAGGTAAATCGAAAGTCGTAGGTCAAATTGGTGTAGGTTTAATCGTTGGCTGCATTCTCTATTTCTCCGGTGACGTTCGTGTGCATAAACGTGTTGAAAAAGACTACAAGCTTCAAGCAGATGAGCAATTTGTTACTCACGAACACACCAATTCTGGTGATGAAGAATATAAGTGGATCAAGACAGATGACATGACTACTACAATTCCTTTCATCAAAGGAAATGAATTCAATTACAACTGGCTCATTGGCGATTCAAATAAGTCTTACGGGTGGTTGTTGTTCATTCCAATCGTAATCTTTATCGTAATTGCGGTATCGAATGGTGCCAATATGACGGACGGTTTGGATGGTCTCGCAACGGGTACTTCCGCGATTATTGGATTGGCACTAGCCATCTTGGCCTACGTCAGTTCGAATGCCAAATTTGCAGATTACCTGAATGTCATGTACATCCCAATGGCTGAGGAACTCGTGATCTTTATTGCCGCCTTTGTGGGAGCTTGTATTGGCTTCTTGTGGTACAATGCGTATCCGGCTCAAGTCTTTATGGGAGATACAGGAAGTTTAGCTTTGGGTGGAATCATTGCAGTATTTGCGATATCCATTCGTAAGGAACTTTTAATCCCGGTGTTGTGTGGAATTTTCCTCATTGAGAATCTATCCGTCATGCTTCAGGTGGGCTATTTCAAGTTCACCAAAAAGCGATTCGGTGAAGGCAGGCGAATCTTCTTGATGGCACCATTACATCACCACTATCAAAAGGTTGGGCTTCATGAAGCCAAGATTGTCGCGCGCTTTTGGATTGTTGGGGTGCTCCTCGCTGTTATTACAATCGTAACGCTTAAACTCCGCTAATTGAACGGAACTAACCGACATATTGCCATTTTGGGCGCCGGAGAAAGCGGCGTTGGTGCTGCATTCCTTGCCAAAAAAGAGGGATGGAATGTATTCGTGTCGGATGCCGGACCAATCAAAGATTCATTTAAGCAAGAACTCAATGAGCTTGGTGTTGAATGGGAGGAAAATGGTCATGCGGAAGAACGCATACTCGACGTTGACCTTGTAATCAAATCACCCGGGATACCCGAGAAAGCACCTTTGATTAAAAAGCTTAGAGAAAAGGGAGTAAAGATCATTTCCGAAATTGAATTTGCGGGATATTACAATACGGCAAAGACCATTTGCATTACGGGCAGTAATGGCAAGACAACAACAACAATGCTTACCTACCACATTCTTAAAAAGGCAGGTATTCGCGTTGGTCTTGCAGGGAACGTAGGAGCGAGTTTCGCTAAGCAAGTTGCTGAGAAAGAATATGATTGGTATGTATTAGAGCTGAGTTCTTTTCAATTGGATGATATGCATGAGTTCCGAGCCGATATTGCGATCCTCACCAACATTACCCCCGACCACTTGGATCGCTACAATTATGAGATGCAAAATTATACCAATGCAAAATTTCGTATTCTCCAGAATCAAACAGAAAATGATTGGTTCATCTTTAATGCCGATGACCCCATCATTGCGAAGGAAGTCGCACAACGTAAAATCGTAGCCCAGCAAGCTGCATTTTCTCTAACAACACCTCAAGAAGTAGGTGGATATATAAACAAGCAACAACTAACAATCAACATAAAAGACCAATTCACCATGTCAATTCATGATTTAGCACTAAAAGGGAAACACAACGCCCAAAATTCGCTTGCTTCCGGTGTAGCAGCGAGGATTCTAGAAATCCGTAAAGAAATTGTTCGCGAAAGTTTGGAAGACTTCGTTAACGTGGAACATCGCTTAGAATTTGTAGCGAAGGTTCACGGGATTGAGTTCATCAACGATTCGAAAGCGACAAATGTCAACTCTACATGGTTCGCATTAGAAAGTATGGAACATCCAACAGTATGGATCGTTGGGGGGGTTGACAAAGGGAATGATTATTCCGAATTGATCGACCTCGTTAAGGAGAAGGTGAAAGCCATCATCTGTTTGGGGGTGGACAACAAAAAGCTCATTGAATCTTTCTCAGGAGTTGTCGACAGCATTGTTGAAGCACGGTCCGCGATGGAAGCCGTGGCTTACGGATACCGACTAGCGAAGAAAGATGAAACGGTACTTCTCTCTCCGGCATGTGCGTCATTCGACTTGTTCGAGAATTATGAGGATCGAGGAAATCAATTCAAAGAAGCAGTTCGCGCACTGTAAAAATATTGGGTATGGAAAAGCAAAGAACGCTCTCTAGGGAAGAGCTGCTTTTAGGCGCTCGGAAAGAGAGCTTAAGCAGAATCAATCAAACATCGTTGCGGTCGCATGGGAAGCTATGGGGTATGGATGTGTTCTCGTGGATCCATCCAAACGTTACTACATTAAATACTACCATTATTTCATTTCCTTTTCCCGTTAAATGGGTGTCCAACAAAGTAGATGTCGTAAATGCCTTAGATCAACAATCCGACTTGTGTGCTAAAGTGGCCGCAGTTTTCTTGTTTGATAGTTCTGTATTTTCTTTGAAGGATGAACACGTATTGAACTTGAAGTATTGTGTGGGTACAACGTGCGTGACGGAGGCCATGAATATGGTAAAAATTGCAGGTGAATCGCCATCGATATTGCTGTTTACAGCGTCTGGTGATTCGGCTGAATCTGCGAACTTTGAATTTGAACAAATCCTGAAAGTGCTACAGGGAAAATGATTGAATATCTTAAATATCTCAAAGGCGACCGGGTAATCTGGATTATCACCTTGCTGATGCTCTCTTTTTCTTTAGTGAGTGTTTACAGCTTTGTACCCATACTGGTTAAAATCGAAGGAGGGACACCGTTTAAGTACCTCTTCAAACATTGTCTTTATGTGTTGATTGGGTTTGGGATCATGTTTTGGATTCATCGGCGTGATCCAAAATACATCGCGCAGCTATCGAAGTTTGGTTTTTACCTTGCGGTAGCACTCATGATTTTCACACTTCTTTTTCCTACGAAAGTCAATGGAGCAGGACGATGGATTAAAATTCCGTTTGTTGGATTGACCTTTCAATCGTCCGATTTCGCCAAGCTGGCCTTGTTGATTTATCTTTCTCGATTGTTGGTTAAAAAGAAAGATTTATTGGATAAATGGCGTGGTGGTTTTTGGCCGGTTTTACTCCCTGTGGTGGTGATTTGTGGATTGATTTTAAAGGATAATTTTTCAACCGCAGCCATCGTTTTTGCGATTTCATTGACGGTGATGTTCATCGGTAAAGTCCCCTGGTCGAAGTTGTTTTCCGTAGTTGGTGCTGGAATCGCAGCGGGTACCTTGTTGGTGATGTTGCATCTTGCCGCACCAGACTTGGGAATTCTTCCCCGCTTCGATACGTGGAAAAATCGGATGCTGAATAAAATGGAAAATGACACCGACGTGCTCGCAAATGCTCAATCCCTGAATGCTGAACTTGCCATTTATCATGGCAGTATCTTCGGACAAGGGGTTGGCGATGGAAAATTGAAAGAATATTTACCTGAGGCGTATGCGGATTTCTATTACGCCAGTTTCGTGGAAGAATTTGGCTCTATTTCCGCCATTTTCTTAGTGCTTTTGTATTTAATCCTGTTGTACCGAATTATTCGAATCGCACTGAAAACGGATCGCCTTTTTGAATCATATGCGTGCTTGGGAATCGGAATCTTATTACTGACTCAGGCCTCTGTAAACATGCTCGTTTGTACGGGGATTTTTCCCGTAACAGGTCAGAATATGCCTTTGCTTGCCATGGGAGGTTCTGCGCTGATCATGACGTGTGTGGCAATCGGTATCGTTCAAAGCATCGCAAGCCGATTGGAGAATGAAATAGTATCGGACGATGCTTCCGAAAAAGATCTTGTAGCAGCATGAGTGTGAATAGAGTAGTGATATCAGGTGGTGGTACTGGGGGACATATTTTCCCAGCCGTGGCTATCGCGGATGAAATAAAACGTAGAAATCCCAATGCGGAAATTCTTTTTGTTGGCGCACTCGGAAAGATGGAAATGGAAAAGGTGCCAGCTGCTGGATATGAGATTGTGGGTTTACCCATTGCGGGATTTCAACGCAAATTGACTTTTTCCAATTTTTTGTTGCCATTTAAAATTATTGGCAGCTTATTGAAAGCGAGAAAACTACTCAAGAAGTTCAACCCCGAAATCGTCATTGGAGTTGGTGGATATGCGAGCGGGCCGACATTGAAAGCAGCGACCTATCTAAAAATTCCGACGCTCATTCAAGAGCAAAATGGCTTTCCAGGAAAGACAAATAAACTACTCTCAAAATCAGTAGATTCAATATGTACAGCGTATGATGGGCTCGATCGATTTTTCCCTAAGGATAAAATTCGTTTGACTGGAAATCCTGTACGGAAGGAAATGGTTGATATCGAAAATAAGCGCGATGAGGGCTGCGCGTTTTATCAGATGGATTCTACGAAACCAATTGTGCTCATCATCGGTGGAAGTCTTGGTGCAAGAACATTAAATCGTTCGGTAGTGAACGCATATGAGGAATTGAAGAACTCAGACGTTCAAGTACTTTGGCAATCAGGTAAATTGTATTACTCAGATTTGAAAACTGAACTTGCTGATCAACATGCAGAAAATATTCACCTTGTTGAATTTATTGAACGGATGGACTTTGCCTATGCCATGGCCGATTTAATCGTTTCGCGTGCTGGAGCCATTTCAGTTTCTGAATTGTGTCTAATCGGAAAACCTGTGATTCTTGTACCGTCACCCAATGTGGCTGAAGATCATCAAACGAAAAATGCAATGGCGCTGGTAGAAAAAAATGCAGCGGTTTTAATCAAGGATATCGATGCTCCATCAGCGCTAATCAAGAAAACATTGTACCTTTTGAAGGATCAAGATCATTGTGCATCCTTGTCGAAAGCGATTCATTCCCTTGGGAAGCCAAATGCGACGAGTGATATAGTCAATGAAGTGGAACGCATTATATCGATGAAATGAACCGGCCATCTGATATCTCCATCCACACATTCAAACGCGCCTACTTTGTGGGTATCGGTGGCATAGGAATGTCTGCTTTGGCCCGCTATTTCAAACGTCAAGGGTGGCCCGTTGCAGGTTACGATAAAACACCTTCTGATTTAACTGAGTCACTCGAAAATGAAGGAATTGACGTGCATTTCACGGACTTAGGGATAGATATTCCAAAAGAATTCAAAGCGAAGGAAGATACTTTGGTGGTTTATACACCTGCAATTCCAAAGGATCATGGTGAATTGAATTATTTTAAGGATAATGGGTTTCACTTGCTTAAACGATCAGAAGTGTTGGGTTTGCTTACCTGTTCATCACTTGGATTGGGTGTCGCTGGAACGCATGGTAAAACAACCACGAGTGCACTTTTGGCGCACATCTTAGATTCATCAGAACTTAAATGTTCAGCATTTCTGGGGGGCATTGCGTCAAATTTTGATTCGAACTTAGTGCTCAGTACTACAAGTAAATATACCGTCGTGGAGGCAGACGAATTCGATCGGTCGTTTCTTGCGTTAAGGCCATTCGCATCCATCATCACTTCTGTGGACCCCGACCATTTAGATATTTATGGAGATGCTGACTATTTTCGGGAAGGATTTCAACGCTATGCCGATTTAATTTGTCAAGATGGTTTTCTTGTCTTGAAAGAAGGATTGCCCATAACGCCAAAGGTGAGAACGATTACCTATGCCGTTGGTTCTCAGTCGGCGGATGTATCGGTTGAAAATATGCGTTTTGACGATGGTTTTTTTGTCTTTGATGTGCGCGTCGGGAAAGATACATGGCAGGGTGTTACATTGGGAATTCCCGGTATTCACAATGCAGAAAATGCAGCCGCATGCATTGCCATGAGTTTGGAATTGGGGTTGAATGAAACGCAAATACGTGATTCAATTGCGTCATTTAAAGGTGTGAAAAGACGCTTTGAATATCATATTCGCAATACGCATGTGGTGTATATTGACGATTATGCCCATCATCCAACTGAAATTCATTCATTTATAAGCTCGGTCAGGCTTATGTATCCTCATCGACGGATTGTTGGTGCATTTCAACCACATCTTTTTAGTCGAACACGCGACTTTTTTGAGGCCTTTGCGCATGAACTTTCTGCCTTGGATGAACTTGTTTTATTGCCGATTTATCCTGCGCGTGAATTGCCTATTGAAGGGGTGAATAGCGAACGTTTATTGGCGGAGATTGAACTTTCTAAAAAACAACTGCTTACAGCTCAGGAGACACTTGAGTATTTGAGCAAGCAAAGGGACTGCGTGATACTTACAATGGGCGCAGGAGATATAGACAGAATCGTTGAACCATTAACAAAGGCATTATCATGAGAATTTGGATAAGACGAATCGTATGGGTATTGTTTTTTTTAGGGGTGATTTTTCTTCTGATTCGATCGTTTAGTGTGCATGAAAAACGGTTGATGCTCAAGCCTGAAATTGTGATTCATGTACAAGGTGAAGACGCTTTTTTGACGGAAGATGAATTGTATCAACGTTTGAAACTGAAGGGTTTGGTTTTTGACGGTCAAACACGGAAGCTTTTGAATACATCGAAGATTGAACGCTATATTCGATCGATGTCTGAGGTGAAAGATGTACGTGTTTATACACGCATTGGAAATCAATGGACTATAGATGTTTCTGTGAGAAAACCGATTGCACGGATTTACAATAAATACCATGAAACATTTTATGTGGATGAGGATGGAATTGTGGTTCGGGCGTCAGGATTGCATACGGCTAGGGTCGTTGTTGTTACGGGCGCAATCCCAGACCGAATTACATCCATTCCGGTGAAAGAAATTATTAACAACGATTCCTTGAAAAGTATTCGAAAGCTAGACGATGTGTATCGAATTTCGAATTATGTTTGCAATGATCCCCAATTGCAGGCGCTTATTGGACAAATTCACTTAAAAAAGAACGGTGATTTCGTACTAATTCCACTTGTTGGTGGTCAACTCATTGTATTTGGTTCTGCATTTTCAGACCGAGAGGTGAGGGAAAAATTTAAGAAACTTAAGATTTTTTACACGAAAGGGATTCCATACGAGGGCTGGGATAAATACTCAGAAATCAACTTGAAATATGGCGATCAAATCGTTGGGAAAATTAAAGAGGGATACAAGGACAGTAACGAAGAAATTGAATAAAGAGGTATGTCAAAGGTCATTGTAGGATTGGATATAGGAACTACGAAAATTGCATGTTTCGTAGGGAAGAAGAATGAGCACGGCAAGATTGAGATTTTGTCTATGGGGAAAAGTGAATCCTTGGGGGTAACTAGAGGGATTGTTGCCAATATTGACAAAACTATTCATTCGATCCAAGCGGCGGTGCAGGAAACACAAGGCCGCGTTGATGGTTCCTTGGTGATTCGTTCAGTGAACGTTGGTATTGCAGGACAGCATATCAAAAGCCTTCAAACACGAGGTATGCACACCCGAAGTGAATTGGATCACGAGATTTCTCAGAAAGACATCGATGTGTTGATTGAGGACATGTATAAACTTGTCATGCAGCCAGGTGAAGAGATCATTACGGTATTGCCACAAGAGTATATTGTAGACAATGAGCAAGGGATAAAAGATCCAATTGGAATGGCTGGACGCCGACTTGAGGCAAACTTTCACATCATCACGGGTCATGTTGGTGCCGTATTGAATATTCATAAATGTGTTCAACGCTCTGGTCTTGAAGTGAAAGAAATTATTCTTGAACCAATTGCTTCAGCGGATGCTGTACTTTCAGATGAAGAAAAGGAAGCGGGCGTTGTTTTGGTAGACATTGGTGGTGGAACGACAGATGTGGCTATTTTCCATGAAGGAATTATTCGACATACGGCAGTAATTCCTTTTGGCGGAAATGTCATCACAGACGATATCAAGGAAGGATGTACGATTATGCGCAGCCGTGCGGAAGCATTGAAAGTAAAATTCGGTTCAGCCTTGGCCTCAGAAAGTCAAGAAAATGAGGTGGTGTGTATACCAGGCTTGAAAGGAAGAGAGCCAAAAGAAATCACCGTAAAAAATCTCGCGAACATCATCCAAGCACGCATGGAGGAGATTATTGAAATGGTGCAAATTGAAATAGTGAATAGCGGTTATTCAAAGAAACTAATTGCTGGCATCGTCATTACTGGCGGTGGATCGCAGTTGAAGCATATTACTCAATTGTTTGAATATATGACGGGTATGGATACACGCGTTGGATATCCTACAGAACATTTGGCCAATTCAAACCATATTGAAAATTTAACAAGTCCGATGTTCGCAACAGGAATCGGTCTTGTCTTGAAAGGATTTGAGAAAATAGAAGCCCAATCCGACCAACCAGAGGTTGCGAGTCAAGGACATGTGAAAGGACATTCGACGATTAAGCGTGGTTCGTTCTTCGATGAGTTGATTAAACGAGGGCAAAAGTTCTTTTCCGACAATGAAGATTAATAACTACAATACAAATAGAAATTATGGAATTCGATTTACCAAAAGAGACAAGTTCAATCATTAAAGTGATTGGTGTAGGGGGAGGCGGAAGCAACGCGGTA
Source organism: Crocinitomicaceae bacterium (assembly GCA_040379705.1). Lineage (GTDB taxonomy): Bacteria > Bacteroidota > Bacteroidia > Flavobacteriales_D > Crocinitomicaceae > M0103. The sequence goes on along the minus strand of JBEIKR010000002.1, from coordinate 10,762 downwards.
AACCACATGTACAATCAAGGAATTATCGGTGTTGATTTTATCGTGTGCAACACGGACCGTCAGGCCTTGGATATTTCTCCTGTTCCATTAAAAATTCAACTCGGCCCATCACTTACTGAAGGAAGAGGTGCGGGCTCCTTGCCTGAAATAGGAAAAAATGCGGCCATCGAGAACATCGATGAAATTCGTGATTTGCTTGGCAAGAATACGAAGATGGTATTTATCACGGCTGGAATGGGTGGTGGAACCGGCACTGGTGCTGCACCGGTAATCGCGGAAGTGGCAAGAGAAATGAACATTCTTACGGTGGGAATAGTAACAGTGCCTTTCAACTTTGAAGGAAGAAAACGACGCCAACAAGCGGAAGAAGGATTGGAAAGAATTCGTCAAAATGTAGATACACTGCTTGTGATAAACAATGAGCGTCTTCGTGAAATCACAGGCAACTTGACGATTTCAAATGCATTTTCTCAAGCAGACGATATTTTAACTGTAGCGGCCAAAGGAATTGCTGAGGTGATTTCTGTCACTGGTTCAATGAATGTGGACTTCAACGACGTCAATACGGTGATGCGCAACAGCGGTCGAGCGATTATGGGAAGTGCAGCTGCAGAGGGCGATAATCGTGCAGTAAATGCGGTGCAGCAAGCCTTGGCTTCTCCGTTGTTAAATGATAACGATATCAGCGGTGCACAATATGTTTTATTGAACATTACGTACGGCAATAAAGAGGTCTTGATGGATGAAATCACTGAAATCACGGATTACATTCAAGATGAAGCGGGATCTACAGCGGATGTTATTTGGGGCCATGGGTATGATCCATCGCTTGGCGATAAACTGAGTGTGACATTGATTGCTACTGGATTTAAATCAAATCATCCAATCTCGGGTTTTGAGAAAGCTCCAGAACGAACAGTTGTTCAACTCGACCTGGAGCAGAAGAATGAAATTAAAGAACAGTTGTCGTCACCAACACAATCGACACCGTTTATCAATGCAGTGGAAGTAAAAGCACCTATCGAGGAGCCTTTTATGAAGGCTGAAGTGAAAAGCGAAACGCCTATTGAACCTGTTATTTCAAATACTGTAGCTCCTGAAATTAAAATGGAAGAGGCGCCGGTTGAAAAGCAAGAACCTATAGAGTTTGATTGGAAAATCAGTGATGTAAGCAATGAAATGCCAAGCACAGCTGAACCTAAAAAAGAGGGTGTTATTGTTCATCATTTGGAAATTGAAAATGAAGAGAAAATGTCTCTTGACAATTCAGCGTCAAGAACGATACTTTCACCTGAAGAGCAACAGCGTAAAACCCAAGAACGGATGTCAAGAATTCATGACTTGACAATGAAATTGAAGAAATCAGAAGGAATCGCTGAATTCGAAAATGAACCTGCATACGTGCGTCGCAATATTCAATTGGACAACTCAAAGCCTAGCACAGAGCAGCCGTTTAGCCGTTTTGGACTCGCTGAGGAGGATAATAAAGGTGTGCTTCGAAGCAACAATTTCTTACATGACAACGTGGACTAATGAGCTTTACGGAACGCATCAATAGTGATATTAAATCCGCAATGCTGGCAAAGGAAAAAGAACGCCTTGCTGCTTTGCGCGATATTAAATCAAAACTTTTGTTGGAGGCTACATCGGGTTCAGGCGAAGCTTCGGAAGAAGTAGCGATAAAAATCTGTATGAAGTTGCACAAACAACGTATGGAAACGTACGAATTGTACATTGCCCAAGGTCGTCAAGATTTGGCGGATGAAGAGTTGTTTCAAGCCAAAGTCATTGAAGAATATCTTCCTAAAATGTTAACAGAGGAAGAGGTTCGTGCAGAAGTAGCTGCAGCGATTGCGCAGACAGGCGCTTCTGGTCCTCAAGAAATGGGGAAAGTGATGGGTGTTTTGACAGGAAAACTAGCCGGAAAGGCAGACGGGAAGTTAATCGCCTCACTTGTAAAAGAAGCACTTTCTTAAATTGAAAAGATGATAAATGATAAAGCGTGTTTCATGAGAGTGGGACACGCTTGTTTTTTATAAATAGATGATACTTAAGTAGCATGAAGGTCACAGATTTTAAAGAAGAAATGGCACAAACCATTCGCGCATTAAACCTTAAGGGCTGGTCCCCAGCGACATCCACAAATTATTCTTTTCGTGATGATGAAGGTCAAATATGGGTGTCCCGTTCGGGGGTGGACAAATGCAATTTTTTGCCGACAGATTTTATCACAGTAGATCAGGATGGAATAGCAACCGGGGAATTTATCGGAGTGAAGCCTTCCGCAGAAACACTAATACACTGCGTCTTATACGAACTCTTTCCAGAAACAAAAGTAATCCTGCACAGCCATGGTGTTTACCCCATTGTGGCAACAGCGACTTCCAAAACGTCAATTTCGTTCACGGGATATGAAGTTCAAAAAGGATTTGCAGGACAAACAACGCACGATACAACTGTGGAAATTCCAGTATTCGAGAATACACAAGATATGACTGACTTCGCTCTTACTTTACGCCAACATGTACGGCACTTCGGCTGTCATTCATTCATCATGCGCAAACATGGTACCTATGCGTGGGGAACAAGTCTTTTCGAAGCAAAACGCCACCTCGAAACCTTGGATTATCTTTGTCAGTGCGAGGTGTTAATGAATTATTAGTAACTCGTAATTAGTAATTAAAAAAACATGGCAATTCTAAGCATTCCAGAAAAAAACATTGAGCTTCGAAATCCAAGCGAAATAAAGGCGTTTTTTGAAGAACGAAATTTGCTTTTTGATCAGTGGACCTGCGATGTGATTTTTGATGATCACGCGACACAGGAAGAAATTTTAAGAGCTTACGATAAGAATCTTAAACCATTCATGGAACATGGCGGATATCTTACCGCAGATGTGATTTCTATCAATGCATTGACTGAAAACTATGATGCCATTCGCGCAAAATTCTTGGCAGAACACACACATTCAGAGGATGAGATTCGATTCTTCGTGGATGGTCAGGGCTTATTCTGGTTTAACCTGGAGAATGAACCCGTGTTCAATCTCTTGTGTCAACGAGGGGACTTAATCTCAGTTCCTGCTGGAACAAAACATTGGTTTGATGCGGGTGAATCCAATCCATTCGTGAAAGCCATCCGTATCTTCATAGATATGAGCGGTTGGGTGCCGGAATACACGCAATCAGGATTGGAAAAGAATTTCTCTGACTTCAAGGTGCCACAATAAATCGAGATATTCTCCCAAATTAAGGATTTGATGCTAAAGCAATTTGGTGACTACGTCAATTTGATGCCTTAGGCAATTCGGCAGATCCATACGAGGGTAGCAATCATTACAAATTTGCGCAGCAATCAAATTCCCTTGGGAACAAATTCGCGCAGCGATATTTCATTAAACTAAAGCTTCTAACTACATTTACGAAATGAAATTTGAAGGTGTTAAGTATGTATTGACCGACATTGAAGGAACAACAACTTCAGTGAAGTTTGTGTACGATCAATTGTTTCCTTATTTCCGGTCACACATTGGAAATTTGAAGTCGATGACCCAACAGCCAGATGTTCAGGAGGCCTTTCGTCAAACGGTGAAATTGAGTTTGGACTTGGAAAACAGAAAAATCCATTCTGTCGATGAAATCATCAATACACTTTACCGTTGGTCGGAAGAAGACCGAAAAATTACACCGCTTAAATCAGTGCAAGGAATTCTTTGGGAAGATGGGTATAAAAAGGGTGAGTTGAAAGGTCATGTGTATGCCGACGTTTTGCCCGCTTTGGAACAATGGAAATCGCAGGGTATTCAAATGGGTGTATTCTCTTCGGGCTCTGTAGCTGCTCAGAAATTGATTTTTGGTTATAGTGAATTGGGTGATCTGACACCTTTTTTCTCTCATTATTTTGATACTACAACAGGGGGGAAAAAGGAAGCTGAAACCTATCCAAAAATCGCGAATGCAATAGGACTTCAACCATCAGAAATCATTTTCCTTTCGGACATTACAGATGAGTTGGTCGCTGCAGATACGGCTGGATTTCAAACCGTTCAATTGGTTCGGTCAGGGACAGAGGAAAATTGGAAATGCACTGTAAAAGATTTTTCTGAAATAGATTTGGTATAGGTACACTGGCAAAATTATAAAGAGCATCATGACAAAATTTCGAACGATTTGGACCACTGAAGATGGCTATGTTGAGGTAATCGATCAACGCAAGTTGCCACACGAATTCATTACTGTGCGACTCGAAACATATGATGATGCCGAGGAAGCCATCAAGGACATGACGGTTCGTGGAGCCCCACTCATCGGAGCTACAGCGGCCTTTGGGATTTATCTCGCCGTTCGTGAAATGATTGAGGATGAATTGGATGGTTCTTTCTTGGACGAAGCATTTACAGCATTGCGTGCTTCAAGGCCCACGGCTGTCAATTTGTTTTGGGCATTGGATAAAATGCGTGTGGCTTTAGACAACTGTGAAGGTGATTTCTTGAAAACGGCATGGGATACAGCCGGACATATCGTTGAGGAAGATATTGAAACGTGCAGAATGATAGGTGTTCATGGGTTACCGCTCATTGAGGAAATTTCAACGCGAAAAAACGGTGAGGTAGTGAATATTTTAACTCATTGCAATGCGGGGATGCTCGGATGTGTAGAATGGGGCACCATTACTTCACCCATCTATCAAGCCATGCAAAAAGGACTCAAGGTACATGTGTGGGTGGATGAGACGCGACCTAGAAATCAAGGTTCGAATTTAACGGCGTATGAATTAACGCGACACGGCGTGCCACACACCTTAATCGTTGACAATGCGGGTGGCCATTTGATGCAACACGGGATGGTGGATATGGTCATCGTAGGGACCGACCGCACCACGCGTCAAGGGGATGTTGCAAATAAAATCGGAACCTACCTAAAAGCACTCGCTGCTCACGACAATAATATTCCGTTTTATGTGGCACTGCCATCTACCACCTTGGACATGTCAATTCGAAATGGTCTGACGGAGATTCCAATCGAGGAGCGAAATCAAGATGAAGTACGCTATATGATTGGCCGCGGTTCAGATGGCACGATTCAACCAGTGCTAATCTGTCCGGAAACAACTCCGGCAAGTAACTACGGATTTGATGTAACGCCCGCGCGATTAGTTACTAAAATTATCACGGAACGAGGAGTGTGTGACGCCTCTGAGGAGGGTTTACTCACCTTGTTTCCAGAATTTAAAACACTTTAAATGGCATCAATCTTAAAAAAGCTGTATCGCTTTATTTCTCCTAAACATCAAACGGTTTTTCTCGATTACAAGGTGAATATGGCGCCTCGTTGGGGGCACGGAAAACCAACGAATCAACCATTGAATGCGATTATTGAATCTGGTAGAGAACGGTATGCTGCATTGTTGAATGCCTCTCAAGCTTATTTCGAACACTTAAAAACGATTCGAAAGTCTGATGAGAATTCGGATGCGATGGCCCCAGTATATAATAATGGGTTTTTGCCGGGAATGGATATTGCGATGATTTATACGATCATTCGTGAGAACAATCCTTCAAGGTATGTAGAGGTAGGTTCTGGCAATTCCACAAAGGTGGCGGCCAAAGCAAAAAAAGATGCTGAGATTGAAATGGAAATTATATCCATTGACCCAATGCCACGTGCTGAAATTGATCAGTTGGCAAATAAAATTGTGCGCGCTCCTTTTGAAAATACCGACATATCAGTTTTTGCAGATCTCGGAGAAAACGATGTCGTATTTATCGATAATTCTCACAGAATGTTGCCCAATTCAGATGCAACAGTGTTCTTCATGGAGGTCCTTCCGATTCTTAAAAAAGGGGTCATTGTGCATGTGCATGATATTTATCTACCTTATGACTATCCTCAATTTATGTGCGACCGAGCATATTCTGAACAATATGGCTTGGCAGCATTTATTTTAGCGAATCCAGAGAAATTTGAAGTAATGATGCCGAATTATTTTGTGTCAGAAGATCCTGAACTTGCCGCGATTTTATCACCGCTATTTGATTCACCGGAATTAAATCAAGTGGAACGCCACGGAGGATCTTTTTGGATACGGATTGCCAAATAAATCTTATTCTTTCACGCGATCAAGGAAAGCACTGGGTTGCGGGAATAATCCGTCGCGAGAAATGCGTTTTCCACGGTTGTACACCACGATGCGTTCTCCGGCCAATTGTCCATCTATTTGGCAGTCGAGGACGAAATAATTCTTTCCTTCAAACAATACATAGTAAACCCCATGACGCGCATTTTGTCCTACGGTAATATGCACGCTGTCACCATCCAGCTTTATTCTAATCGCCACTGAAGCCACATCTACATTGTCAGTACCCACATCCAATTTATACCCAGCAATTTCACCAACGTAACTTCCGTAAAATTTCTTTTTTAGGGTAATGGGTTTTTGAGCCGATGCAGAGATCGCAAAACAACAAGATAGATATAGCAAGAATAGTCGCATGAAACAAATGTAAAGAATAGAATGAGAATAACAAGTTCTACACTTCCTTTCTGTCAGAAAGCATCCCTAAATACGCCCAGTCACCCTGTAGTTTTTCGCAAGTGAATTCGGTCAAAGGAATCTTCGATGTAAGCGATTCTTTTTGAGGGAAAAAGTTAACATGCTCATCGAGTGTATAATAGAAATAGCGTTGGCAAGGGGTAACGATGAACAATTGCTTCTTTGTAATGCGAATCAACTCAGCAATACATTGATCTAATTTAATGAGATGTTCCACGGTATGACAGCATACAACAACGTCAATCGAGTGGTCTTCGAATGGCAAGAGCTCCACATTTCCATGAACAAAGTCAAAAACCTCCTGTTTTTCAGGTGCCTTGATGTCAAAACCTGTAAGCGCAATAGAAGGATGTCGCTCGTGTATTTTATTCAATAAATACCCGGCGCCGCAACCAATGTCAACAAGGGAACAGGCTCTTGGATCTATCTGATCCAAAATAAAATCAATACAGGCTTGATTCAAATCGGTCGCTCGATTCCGTGAAATGGTATTTAACCCGTTGTAAAAATCGGAGTACTCCTCAGGCGTGTAGGTGTACACTTTTGACTTGAATTGCATCACCTCCTTGATGTTCTTTCCACGGTAGGCAAATAGGTAAAAAGGGTACATGAATACTTTGGAATCACGAATGAACGGAGGAATGAGTTCATCCATGACAAAACGTATTGCATTGGTCAATCTTCTGTTCATCGCTTAGCGTATTTTCCCAACATGTGGTTGCGTTTAATACGGAAAAGGTCCATGACCATTCCGAATCCATGGCGCAGCACACTCACGCTGCTTCCATCTTGACTGCGCAATGTTACGGGGATTTTTTTAATGTCGTAATTGCGCTTCAAGGAAATGTACATCAATTCCACATCGAATGTAAAGCCATTGATTCGTGATGAACGAAACAAATCATCAGCAATAGCGGCTCTAAATCCTTTCAATCCACACTGCGTATCGGAGATGCCTGTGGTGATAAATCGCCCGACGATGAACGTAAAGAAACCGCTACCAAAGCGTCGTTTGGCAGAAATTTCGTTGAAGTAATTCGATTCCTCCAATCCGCGATCGCCGATGACAACATCGTATTCCTTTTCATTGAGGTAATAGATGATTTTGTCAATCGCAGCCGTTTCAAAGGGGATGTCGGCATCTGTGTAAAGTCGAATTTCCTTGGTGGCATGCTGCATCCCAAAACGCACGGCTCCTCCTTTTCCTAAATTATTGGGGTAGGCTAAAAATCGACATCCTTGATCTTTGGCTAGCGTTTCCGTTGCTCCATTGTCTTTCGAACCGTCGTCCACAATAATCACTTCGTGGTTAAGTTCACTGTCGTTTAAGTACTGCAGGAGGTACGGCAAATTTTTCCGAAGAGCCTCCGAAGAACGATAAGATGGTATGACAATACTGATGCTCAACTGCGCTGTATGAAGTGTAAAAATAGGGAAATATTGGATAGGAGAAGGGACTCTTCTACGCTCCTTGAGCTTCGAAGGTTGAAAGACAAAAGACAAAGGACAAAAGATGAAAGGACTTGATTCTGTCAAGGGGTGATAAATGACATCAAGATGTTAAGACATTCAAACAATCTTCGAATTCCAAATTGCCACAGGCACCAAATTGCCGAAGGCATCAAATTTCAACGAGATGACTAACTTTAGCCTCATCAACCCATCAAAAGCACAATGACCAACATCACGAAACAGGCAGGACAACACGTCGGAATCTTATTCCTGATGGCGATTGTTGCTTTTTTTCCTGTGGTGATGAATAGTCATCTTGTGAAATGGGATATGATCGATTGCTTTTATCCCTGGCGTTTTCACATTGGTGAATGTCTGCAAAATGGTCAGTTGCCTTGGTGGAATCCATATCAAGATCTAGGTTATCCCATACATGCCGATCCCTCGAGTGGGGCGTGGTATCCCATGGTTTGGTTGCTAGGATCAACCGTTGGATATAGCATTTGGACCATCGGATTCGAATTGTGGATTCATGTATTTTTTGCAGGTGTCGGAATGTATTTCTTGGCAAAGACGATGAAGTTTGAGTCTCGATTTGCCTTGATTGCTGGCATTTCCTACATGTTGTCAGGGTTTTTCATAGGCAATGCACAGCACCTTCCATACATTATTAGTGCCTGTTGGTTGCCCTACGTGCTTGCCTTTTACCTGAAGATGCGTGAGCGAAAAGGATGGCAAGACGCCGTAAAAGCTGGATTGTTTTTGTTCCTCATGATCACAGGTGGATATCCTGCCATTACCATGATTCTCTTCTACTTGTTGCTGATTTTCTTCGGTATAACGGCGTTCAAATTCTGGCGTGAAAAAGACAACAGCAACTTATTTCGATACATTGGACGAAATGTACTTTTCACAGGAACAACAGTATTTACCTCCGCAGTGATGCTTTTATCCGTTGTTGTGGTGAGTCCTTATCTTTCACGTCTCGGTAATTTTGACCTTCAACAAGCGTTGTTTTCGCCATTTTCACCACAGTCGTTTTTCAGTTTTATTCTTCCGTATTCAACAACGGCAACGATTCCATGGTTCAATTCGGATTTGTCCATGCGGAACGGTTATTTCGGGTTGATTATCCTTCTCTTCTTTATCTTGGGGACATTCCGGAAGAAACCCATAGAACTTCGCATCCTCTTTTGTTTTGGAATCTTTTGTTTAAGCGCTGCAGTGGGTGAATATCTTCCGGTGCGTGAGTTCCTGTTTCGCTATGTGCCGATGATGAACGTATTCCGTTTTCCAAGCGTGTTTCGTCTCTTCTTTATTTTAGGCGCTGTACTTTCTGGTGTGTGGACTTTGCAGCACTATCTCTTGGATGACAAACGAGAAAAACGGACAGTTTTCATAGTCATGGGTATTTCCATTTGTGCGATGATTGCTGTAATCATTGCTTTCCGTTTACAAGGTTTCTTGGCGATGGGTGCCTTTCTGAAATTAGGCATTTTCTCCTTTAATACAGGAGCAACCTTTGCTCAATTGGCTGTTTTTCAAGCCGCCATTCAAATGGTAATTCTTGGTGTTGGGTTCGTACTCTTTTGGAAAGTGAAAAATACCAATGTGCGTATCGTTTCTTTTGTTGCATTAATTGCTACAGATTTGCTTATTGCCGCAACATTGAATGGTCCAGCAACCGTGTATTATGGGGAAGTGGAAGCAAAAGTGGCGCAAGCCAATGTGGATAAATACGATAAAGGATTTCCAAAACAACTGAACATTTCCATCGATTCGGCGGGACATTTGCCTGGGATTGGCTCGCCGTACTGGCAAAATCAGCAAACCTTTCAAAAACAGATATCTGCAGAAGGGTACAATTCTTTTTCGTTCACTTCCTATGAAGAATTGGAAAGTGATTTCCCTGAGTTGTATTCGGCAGTAAAGAAATGTCATTTAGTTACCTTATCAGACCGACTGTTGCCACATGCTGTTGGAGATAGTATACAGCCTGGCGATCAGTTTATAGTCTTTGGTAGTGACCGTTACCCTGGAATCTATGAATGTTCTTTGGGAGATACCGCTCAACTCATTTCGTATGGCCCAAATGAATTCAATGTATCGGCCTCTGTGAAAAAACCGTGTTTATTGACACTTCACCAAAAAGAGTTCACCGATTGGAGGGCTTTCATCAATGGAAAAGAATCGCCCATCTTGGTCAGCAACATGAATTTTATGACGGTAGAGTTGCCTGCTGGGAAGTCAACAATTCGTTTCGTTTACGACAATACACTCGTTCGTGTGGCATTTTATATCAGTGTGTTGAGCCTATTTACAGCACTCTTCTTCGTGCTTCGCGACTTTTTCAAAGGAAGGTTTTCGCGTTGATAATTTGCTTTTTTTCTTGATAACTTCCTCACCAAGGAGGCGTCTATTTTTGTAAATTCGAAAGGCAAAAAAACACTTATTCATGCAGCAATATCACGACCTTTTGAAGCACATTCTTGACAACGGAACCCGCAAGGAGGACCGCACAGGCACAGGAACAATTTCCACATTTGGATACCAAATGCGCTTTGACCTGTCAAAAGGATTTCCCGTGGTAACGACGAAGAAACTACACCTACGTTCGATCATTATTGAGTTGTTGTGGTTCCTTCAAGGAAATACAAACATTCAATTTTTGAAGGACAACAATGTGTCGATTTGGGATGAATGGGCAGATGAAAACGGTAATCTTGGGCCGGTGTATGGTCACCAGTGGAGAAGTTGG
>JBEIKR010000001.1:0-83708 GCA_040379705.1 Crocinitomicaceae bacterium | reverse complement strand
GTCAAAATACTGGAAATTCTCGTGTCGTTGAAAGATATGTCAAGCAAGTGGTGGAACAGGGAAACGCAATCGTTTTTTACAAGGGGCAGCGCATTTACACGCTTCATTGCAGTTCTGAGTTGTCTGCATTGAGTAAGGATGCCAATGGCGAGGTAAACGTCGCTGAAATATTAAATCGAGGTCATGAAATTCGCACCTATTATGACCAACCAGATGATTGCATTTTCATTGAATACTATATATTGGGTTGGTAATCGGTGAATGGAAAACGTTGAATTATTTACTAACTTGCTACGCTTAGAACAACATCAACGATTGAATGTTCTAACACAAAATAATGTTTAAACTATTCATGAAGAATTACCTGCTTATTTTCTCTGTATTCCTCCAATTTGGACTATTTTCCCAAGTGGACAACACCATGTACGGGTTGCAACAACTAACAAATCCACCTAGTTTTAAGTTGGCTAGTCTTGACCCCTTGACAGGTCAAATAAATACAATTGGTTCTTCAGTGCTCAGCACCGTAGTGAATGCTACCGGATCAGCATTAAATCCATACAACCAAACGTATTCGTTTCAGGATGAAGATTCTTGGTTAACTGTTGATTTACAAACCGGAACGGTACTGAGCGATGTCACGGTTACCTTGCCCAATTCCGAGGGTAATTTTAATAATTTCCGGTTCAATGCAGCGGACTCGAACATGTACGGGCTTTACAGCGAAGTGATTACTGATCAAGTCACTGGGTTTGTTAATTTAGAGATGAAATTGGCCACTTGCGACTTATCTACGGGTTTGGTTAATTTAATTTCACCCAATTCAGTTGCGCAGAGTTACACGATGTCCGGTAGCACCATCGATCCGTATCTCATGGTGTACTATTTTGAATCGGAAGGGAAATTCATGGGCCTCGATTTATACAATGGTCAAATTTACACCCAACCCACAATGACAGTGTTGGGTGCGGGATCTTATTTCAGTAATTTTGCATACAGTTGTGCAGATACGTCCGTGTATGGACTTATTATGCAGAACGGGGTGAAAGCATTGGGTAAAATAAACCCTCAAACCGGAGTGGTTACAGCACTTCCGACACAGCTGAATTATGACAGTTTCATTATGAACACTGGAGGGGCCATTGATCCAGTTAATCTCGTCTATTATTTCCAAACGATGGACACGACGGCTCAAATTAAACTCGTGGGATTGTCCTTGATTGATGGTTCAGTAGCTATTGAAAGTTACATCAGTCCAATTGGTGATTACTTTACCATGTACCGCATCCAAAGTGAATGTTATGAAGCAACTCCTTCGCGATTAAATCCAATGAATAGTATCGCGGAGGTGAATAATTTGACGATTGAAATTCATCCCAATCCTGTTCAAGATGTGTTGCATTTAACTGCGAACATGGTCTTGGATGACGTTGAACTTTTGGATCTGTTTGGGCATGTCATTGAACGCTATTCTCCAAGTGAAATGTATCTTCAAATTCCTTTAAAATCGTTAGTAAGTGGGATATACTACCTGAGAGTGAGTTCCAGTGGATCTATTTATACCGAGCGTTTTATAAAGGATTAATTGCCTGAATCTAAACATACATTCCGTACATCTTTATTGACGGAATAACCTTTTTATTTTCCCGCAGAGAAGAAAGACTGAAAAATTCCTTTTATTGATGTCGCAAATACACATTGAATAAATTAAAAACTCTGTGTCCTCTGTGGCTCTGTGGTCAATTAGAATCTTATGTTCCATCTATCTCATCTTTCACTACATTTTTTAACCGCAGAGGCACGGAGAAAAAATATTGAAAACGCTGACTTGGTATTCTAGGTTTGGTGTTTTCAGAATTGAATTCGTGTGAATCCAAAACACCTTTTTTCTGTTACTTTTGTTCAATGATACATTTCCCTCTTGGTTTAAAAATGACAGCTATGAAAAAAGGAATGATTTTCTTCTTGTCAGCAATGGCATTCTTGTTTGTTGGATGTGGTACTGATGGTTCCAAAAGTTCAGACGAAAATGTGCAACAAGAGAACAAGGCATATAAAAATGAAGCCGATTTTGAGGCTCGGATTGCTGCGATTGACCTCAATGATAAACTTATTGTCGCCAATAGTCTTCAATATCGTGACAATGCCGGTTCGACGGAAGAAGTGGCAGCGTATTTAGATGATGACCAAACGATCATTAAATTAGAGGAGTCATTTTCTGATGTGAAAACTCAAAATTTTGGGACAATCACCTTCTACCTTGAGAACGGAAAAAAATTCGCAACAAAAGAGGTGTATCAAGAAAACCGCTTGGATGAACCAATGTTTATCGAATGCATCACGTATTATGACAAAACTGAAAAGCCAGTGTACGCAAAGATGCGGAAAGCAGTGTATGAAATGGATTTAGAACAACTTCCGTTCACTACGGTGAGTCAGAAAAATGTTTCAGCATCTCGTGCCTTGCGCGTCCTCAACCAGGAAGGGGAGTTTGAAACAACGTTCCAAGGCTTGGCCTCCGATGGAACCCTCGATTTTATTATTGTGGGCGAAAATACTCCGGATGGTTTCGCATCATCCTTGGCCGTTCAACATACGGAAGGTGATATACGGAAATTAATGAATGACGAAGTAGGAATGATAGGAACGCTATTGGAAATTCAATATGAACGAATGGTGGACCAATCAGGCTTAGAATTTCAAGTGTTGCTCTCTGCGAAAATTAAAAAATAAACTTCCTGCAACTATATTTGTTTGATTAGCGTATCAAGGTTGTCTCTGCGAAGATTTCCCAGTTTTAATCTTTGTACTTTTGACTCCTTCAACGCCTGTCTATGAAAATACGTGTACGTCAATTTTTATCAATCCTCCTCATTTTATTTTGCGCTACGAATGTATTCGGGCAAAAAATGAAAGTCACAGGAACTGTCATGGATACTACCGGGAGTCGCCCATTGCCCCAAGCTACCGTGATGGCGATTCGAGTGAAAGATTCATTGTTACTTGGATTTACACATACGGATTATAAGGGGAGCTTCTCCTTAACAGGTTTCGAAATTGACACCTTTTCGTTGGTGATTGCTCATCCCAATGCAGATGATAAAACCTATTACATCTTTGGCCATAAGGACAACTACGAAATCAACATTCCTAGTGTGCGAATGCAATCCAAAGCACAGGAGCTGGATGAGGTCGTGATTTACGCCAACAAAAATCCAATTTACTACAAGGGAGACACGCTCGTGTATGTCGCTGATTCCTTCAAAGTGGCAGAGGGTGCTGTGGTAGAGGATTTATTGAAAAAACTGCCTGGACTTAACATCGATAAAGATGGTAAAATTACCTCTCAAGGCCAAGAAATCAACAAAGTGCTTGTTGATGGGGATGAGTTCTTCGGAACGGATCCAACGGTGGCAACCAAAAATCTTGGTGCAGATGGGGTCGCTCAAGTGCAGGTCTATGAGAAAACAGACGAAGAAACCATCGGTGGATCTCAGGACAAAATCCGGGTCTTGGACCTCAAACTGAAGGATGAAGCCAAGAAGGGTTACTTCGGTCGAGTGTCGGGTGCCTCGGATGTATTCTTAACACCGTTGCCGAGTGCTTACTTTGGTTCCCGGCCATTCTATGAAGGTGAATTGTTGCTCAATAAGTTCAATAGCAAACAGAAAATTTCTGTCTTTGCCCTTGGATCAAATACCCCGAGATCAAGCTTCGGACGTGGAGATTTGAATAAATTCGGCTTGTCGAATGAGTCTGGTGCCAACCGCAATTTCTGGGAAAATGACAATACCCAAAACAATAGCGGTGTCCCGCAAACGTTGAAGACAGGTATTTACTATTCAGACAAGTTCGGTGAGAAGAAAAATACAGAATTACTTGTGAACTATTCATATTACAATGATCGCTTGGATGCACGCACATCAAGCCGTTCACAATACTTCTTACAGGACACATCGTTCTTTAATATCAATAACAATCAAACGGTCACGACCAATCAACGACATGCATTCAATATTAAACTGACAAGCCAAATTGACTCACTGACATTGATTGAATTCAAACCTTCATTGAGCTATGATATTGGAAAAACGGTGAACAATGATACCACAAACTTTGAAGGAGAAACGAATATTCAATCACTACGCACATCGATTAACTCGACCAATGATTCGAAAGGATTGACAATGAATGGAACGGGTCGGATCTACCGAAAATTCATGAAAAAACGCCGTGAATTGGAAATTCGGTATGACCTCGCAATGACACGAAATAACACGAACTCATCCTTATTGACTAGAAATCAGTACATGCTTTACGTTGATAGCACCTCTAGTATCGATCAACAGAAGACAAATCAGAATGTGTCAACGAGTCATTATGGTACCCTCAGTTACTTTGAGCCTTTATCAAAGAAATGGAAAGTTAACTTTACTTATTTGTTTGAATATGGGTATTCTAACCAAGACAAGATCACAGTTGACCGTGTTGGAAATGCCTACACAGATACCAATAATTTATTTTCTAATGCGTTCGACAATACGCGCATGCAACACCGCGGAGGAACAGAATTCATCTACGAATCAGGGAAACATTTCATGTCTGGCGGCGCATTTGTGCGAAACATTCAGATTGACAACATCAACAGATTTACCGATTCAACAGTGTATCAAAACATCAACAGTGTATTACCGCGTTTCAAATACGAATTTAAACCGAGTATGAGCAAGCGTTTTTCGGTAAACTATACGACAAGTTCGCAACAACCATCAATCAATGATGTACAACCTGTGCAAGACAATAGTAACCCAAACAGGACCATTGAAGGAAATCCTAACTTAAAGCCGAATTATGTGCACAATGTCATGGTGAACTTTAATCAATGGAATGCATTGTCCGGTAAGTATTTCTGGTCAGGTGGATCATTAAATTTGACAAACAATGCTTTTGCCAACCAAACGAAGTACGATGCTTTTGGGCGCACGACCTCAAAGACCGTAAATGTAGACGGTAATTTTTCCGCATTTATTTGGGCGGGTGCAGGGTTCCCAATCTTGGATCGAAAAATTGAATTCAACCCTAGCTTAAATGCTTCCCTAAACCGCTACAAAAGTTTGATCGAAGAAAGTGATGTCGTAAGAGTCAATACAACCGATAACTATGCAATTTCGCCAGAAATGCAAATCGAAGTACAGTTGGATTCACTCGAAATCACCTTGAATGGTAGTTATTCCTTCAACAAACCAATAAACTCAATTAGCACTGCATCAACTACACCTTTTGGTGTTCAAGATTATGGTATTGACCTTACTTGGCGTTTACCGAAAGGATTTATCATCGAAATGGAAGGAAATTACACGAAGAATAGTGGACTCTTCAATACAGAGTTCTTTATCCTGAACGCTGAGTTCAGCAAGAAATTCTTGCCTACTCAAAATCTAATTGTTTCCATTCGTGGGAATGACCTCCTCAACCAGAACATCAGTGCGCAGCGAACAGTTTCCGGAAATGCCGTTACCGACTACCGCACAACGGTTATTTCCCGCTACTTCCTATTAAAAGTGACACTCCGTTTCAATAACCGTAAAGCAAAAGAAGATGATTTCAAAGGTTGGCATTAAGCAGTTTATCGGTGCATTTTGCATCGCACTGTTCCCCATGTTGGTTGGTGCGCAAATGACTTCGGGACGGATTGTGTTCGAACGAAAAACAAATCTGAAGAAACGCATGGGTGATAATCCACGCATGAAGAATTTCATCACTGAGGAAAATAAATACCGCATCGAGAACTTCGAATTGTTCTTCAGTGATTCTACATGCTTGTTCCGGCCACTTCCGGATAATGAGCCAGTGGAGGGATTTTTGAAATACTTCACGACACGTAATACGGTGTACCAAAATATCAGCTCTCAACACAAGTACATCATCATGGATCTTTGGGGAACGGAAGCGATCATTAGTGATTCCATCGATCAGCGCAACTGGAAGGTGACCGACAGCAAACGAAACATTAGTGGGTACAGCTGCCGAAAAGCAATTTACCAAATGAACGATTCGACCCGCATTTATGCGTGGTTCTCCATTGACGTTGTTCCATCCATCGGTCCAGAAGGATTTGGCGGATTGCCAGGAGCCATTCTTGGTCTTGCATCAGAAGATGGGGGTGTGGTGTACTTCGCAAAAGAAGTAAAGGCAATGGCACCGCCTGCTGGAGTGATGAACTATAGCGATGAGGGTAAAGAAGTATATACCGAAGAACAACTCAAGAAAATGCTCATGGAGCGCATGGGACAATGGGTAAAACCAAAAGATCTCGAGGCAATGTTCTCGTGGCTTTAGGTACGAATTACGAATTACGAATTACGAATTTGGTGGTTGAGGTGTGCAAGCATACTCGAAGCCACGAATTACATTTAGAGCTTAAAGATCTTGTATTCTATTGGGAATTTGATGACTGTATCTATTTGCTATCAAGTACGCTGTGGCGTGATTCTTTCGGGAATGATTGATTCGTCATCTTTTGAATTCTAGCATGAAGTTAAAACTCCCCGACTCTTAACTCGTAACTTGACACTCGTCACTTAAAAAATCCTACTCGTTCTCCGCCACCACTTCTTTCACTTCAGGAAGGTGCGACTTCAATAAGTTTTCAATACCACCCTTCAATGTTGCCGTTGATGAAGGACAACCCGCGCAGGAGCCTTTGAGCACCACAGTAACTGTTCCGTCTTCAAATCCACGGAAGTCAATTGCTCCGCCATCGTTTTCTACTGCTGGACGAACATATTCATCCAATAAACTGCGGATTGCATCGTCATATTCAGATACTGCGTATTCTTTTTTGGGCTGATCTTCGTTTGTTTCAACCGCTTTAGGTGCGGGCATTTGAATCAACACATCTTTTCCTGCTGCGATAAAATCTTTGATGAACTCACGAATTTCCATCGTGATGAAGTCCCAAGGAACATTATCCGTTTTGGTGATTGTCACGAAGTTGGCCGCGAGAAATACGTTTTTGACAAATGGGAAGCTCAATAATTCTTCCGCCAATGGTGAAAAGCCCTTCGCATCTGCCGTTGAAGAAAACTCTACGGAATCTCCAGTGATGAGCAAATATTTGTTCGCCACAAATTTCATCGTGGACGGATTCGGTGTCATTTCAGCATATACAGTTACAGGAACATTCATGGCGTTTTTCTTTGGTGCAAAATTACGCCAATATTCGGACAGTGCCTAATGTGACGCTGTTTGAAATTCAGAATTTATTGACCTACTTTTGTCCTGTGAATCCGATAACACGTATATCCATTATTGCCTTTGTGCTGTTTGCCTTTTTGGGAAACATTGGTGTTCGCGTGTTCACACATTCTTGCTCTGAAGATGGAATATTTCGTTCTTATTTCATTGAAAATCAATCGCATTGTAAGGGTGAAAAGGTACTGGAAACACTACCTCCGTGTTGTCAGAAGTCTGCAGAAAAATCATGTGGAGTTACAGTAAAGGAGAATTGCTGTACCGATGAGGTGGATGTGTTTAAGGTGTCTTTTGACTTTTTTTCATGGGATAAAGTGGCCGTTGAATTGGCTGAAATTCATGAAAATGGGACATTCAATCTTTTCCAAACCAGCAACAATTTGTTCGAAGTCCGGATCCTATCTTACGTGGATCCACCACCCAAACCCTCGGGCAAATATCTTCTCAATCATCTTTGTACGTACCGCATTTAGTGTCCGAATGAATTGACGCGAATCATTCATTTTAAAGACATTTTATGAAAAAAATCTTGAGTATAATGTTGTTCATACTCATGGGAACGAGCCTCTTCGGGCAGATGAAGGGCATTGTTTTCGGATCGAACAATACGAATAAAACACCGCTCTATGGAGCAAAATTAAAATTACTTCAGTCAGGACAGGGAGCAGTTACCTCAGAAGAAGGAACCTTTGAACTAAGTCTTCCTAAACAGCTACCAGACACCTTGGTGATTTCTGCATTGGGCTACGCTTCTGACACCCTTGTTGTTGGGAAATCGGACCGCTTCATTTCGTTGGAAATTACCCTGTATTCGGATCAACTACTCCCAGAAATGGTGGTAGAAATCCGACGGAATTCGCATTCAATTTCTCGATTGAAGACTTTGCATGTGGAAGAATTGACTTCGTCTGAATTGCGCAAAGCGGCATGCTGTAATCTGTCCGAGTCTTTTGAGACGAATGCTTCTGTAGATGTAAGTATCGCTGATGCAGTCTCTGGTGCTCGGAAAATTCGAATGATGGGAATCGACGGGGTTTACACCCAAATTCAAATGGAGAATATTCCTTACTTACGTGGATTGGAAAGTGCTTTTGGACTCAATTCAATACCGGGAACGTGGATTGAATCCATTCAAATTACAAAGGGTACAGGCAATGTCGCCAATGGCTACGAATCCATGGCGGGCTTGATTAATCTTGAATTGAAAAAGCCCCGAGAAATGGAACGGTTTTATGCCAATGCGTATGGAAACATCTTTGGTCGGGCCGAACTAAACCTTAATGCGGGTCACATCCTTAATGAGAAGTGGAGCACAGGATGGATGGCGCATGCTTCTGGAGTTTTTGCAGACATGGACAACAATGGCGATGGATTTCGGGACTTACCGATGGGTAAAGCGGCTTCTTTTCTCAATCGTTGGGACTATCGCGGTAAAAAAATGGAAGCACAGTTTGGATTCAACGCCTACTATGACGAAAAGTTGGGTGGTCAAATCGGATTCAAAAGTGGTGACGATTTGCCATTGATGTATGGTGTTTCCATCGCAACGAAACACATCGATGCTTTTGCGAAAACAGGATTTTTCTTGAAGAAACCAACAAATTCAATTGGCATCGTTTACAACGTGAAATACCAAACCGTAGATGCCACCTTCGGACTTCGGCAGTTTTATGGCGAGGAAAAACGCGGGTATATCAATGCCATTTATGACGGAATCATTGGCACCACAGACCATAAAATAAAGTTAGGTGCCAGTGGGGTAATTGTTGATATGGTACAAAATCTAGACGAATTAAAAACGGACCGTCTTGAGATTGTTCCAGGGGCTTTTGCTGAATACACCTACACAGGAATGCGACTATCTGCAGTGCTTGGTGCTCGGGGGGATTACCACAATTTATATGGTTTTCAGTTTTCACCACGTCTACATACCAAATATACACTCACCGAAAAATTGGATGTTCGGTTCACGGCTGGCAAGGGGTGGCGAGTGCCGAATTACATGATCGATAATTTATCCTTACTTGCATCTTCGCGTACTTGGATTGCACCAACTGATTTATTGCCCGAGATTTCTTGGAACTTCGGTGGGTCTTTGGTACAAGAATTCAAATTGTTTCAGCGAAAAGCAAACCTCACCATCGATTTCTACCACACCTTTTTTGAAAATCAACTCGTCGTTGACCGCGATTTTTCGAGTGCTCAAATTCGTTTCGTAAACTTAAATGGCGTTTCTTACTCCAATAGTTTTCAGTCGGAATTGACCATCGCTCCACTGAAAAATTTGGAACTGCGTTTCGCCTATAAATTTTTGGTTGTGAAGTCGGAATTTGGCGGTGTCGTCCAGCAACAAGTGATGGTACCTCGTCACCGTGGTTTTTTCAATGCCGCCTATTATACACGGAACAAACGCTGGGAATTTGACCTCACAGCTTCAGTGTACGGCACCTCACGGCTGACAGCCCTGCCTGGATTGGAACCTGGATTGCAGAATCTTCAAAGTCCAACCTATCCAATAGTCAACGCGCAAATTACCCACATTTACAAAAAGTGGAATTTCTATCTCGGCGGTGAGAATTTGACCAACTTCCGTCAAATGAATCCAATCGTTGATGCTGCAAATCCATTCGGCTCAGATTTCGATGCCACACGCATCTGGGGACCGGTAATGGGAATAAATGTGTATCTTGGGGTGAGGTATTCGTTGAAACGGAGTGGTAAGGGTTAGGGGTTATGAATGACGAGTTATAAATTACGAATTACGAATTACGAATTTGGTGGCTGAGGTTCTCGATGCCACGAATTACGAATTACAATTCCGTAATATCCAAATTGCGCAGTATCAAATTAAAAAAATGCGAACGAAAAATTATCAGCAATGACACGAATTGAAAATTGCCGCACGGCACCAAATCATCGAATTGCCGCAGGCATCAAATTGCCGCAGGCATCAAATTGCCGCATGCATCAAATTGGCTTTGCCATCAAATTTCCTCCGGAATCAAATTTCCTCCGGAATCAAATTTCCTTTGGCATCAAACCCTTAATCGTTCTTTTACTTACGCTCTTCACGATAGGTGTTGCACAGGCCCAAGAAAAGGAGCAAAAATTCCAAACTGTGGTGATTCAAACATCTGCAGAATGTGGAGATTGCAAAGACCGTATCGAGGAGGCGCTTAACTATACCAAGGGGGTTGTTTTTGCAGAATTGGATTTGGAAACGAAGAAGGTCACAGTAAAGTTTGCTACGAAAAAAATTAGCCTGCAACAGGTGAAAGAAGCCATTTCTGCCATAGGGTATGATGCGGATGAAGTGAAGGCCGAGTCCAAGGCACAACTCAGTTTACCGAAGTGTTGTCAGCCAAATGGGATGAAGAACCTTTAAGTTCGCTATCTTTCATGCCTCACAATTTTCGTCTTTCCTATTTCTTTACTAAATTTGCGCACTAAATCATTTACACGTTAAACATGTCATACCTTTTCACATCAGAATCCGTTTCCGAAGGGCACCCGGATAAAGTAGCAGATCAGATCTCAGATGCTTTGATCGATCATTTCATGGCTTTCGATCCACAGTCAAAAGTGGCATGTGAAACCCTTGTAACTACAGGTCAAGTTGTTCTCGCTGGAGAGATTAAAACAGATACTTTCTTGGATGTTCAGAAAATCACACGCGAAACAATTAAGAAAATCGGATACACGAAGTCGGAATACATGTTTGATGCTGCTTCATGTGGAATCTTGTCTGCATTGCACGATCAGTCGTCGGATATCAACCAAGGTGTGGAGCGCACGAACCCAGAAGAGCAAGGTGCAGGTGACCAAGGGATGATGTTCGGTTATGCAACACGCGAAACTGAAAACTATATGCCATTGGCATTGGATCTTGCACACAAGATTCTTCAAGAGCTTTCCGCGATTCGCAACAATGAGCCAGAATTGATCGGATACCTTCGCCCAGATGCGAAGTCTCAGGTGACCATTGAATATTCTGACGACAATGTTCCACAACGAATTGATACAATTGTAGTTTCTACGCAACATGATGATTTCGATGAAGAAGATGCAATGTTGGCGAAGATTAAAGAAGATATCATTAATATCGTAATTCCACGTGTAAAAGCAAAGTTGAAGCCTGAACTTCAAGCATTATTCAACGACCAAATTACATATCATATTAACCCAACAGGTAAATTTGTTATCGGTGGACCTCACGGAGACACAGGCTTAACGGGACGTAAAATTATCGTTGATACGTATGGAGGTAAAGGTGCTCACGGGGGTGGCGCATTCTCTGGAAAAGATCCATCAAAAGTGGATCGTTCTGCAGCATACGCAACACGTCACATTGCGAAAAACATGGTGGCAGCTGGTTTGTGCGACGAAGTACTTGTACAGGTTTCTTATGCAATCGGTGTAGCGAAACCATGCGGTTTGTTCATTGATACAAAAGGTACTTCGAAGGTAGATTTGACAGATGGAGAAATCGCGAAGAAAATTGAAGGAATCTTCGATATGCGTCCTTACTTTATCGAGCAACGTTTGAAATTGCGTAACCCGATCTATTCTGAAACAGCAGCTTATGGACACATGGGTCGTAAACATGAGAAAGTAACAAAGTCTTTCGAAGCACCAGATGGTAAAATCAAAACACTTGAAGTTGAATTGTTTACATGGGAAGCCTTGGATTATGTTGATCAAGTGAAATCAGCTTTCGGATTGTAACAAAAACATTCTATTTTATATTAAAACGCGGTTGATTTCTATTGACCGCGTTTTGTTTTTACATAGATATTCAGTACTTTGTATCCGCTCAATTTGACACTGGGCAAAACTACTGCTGAATGATAGATATGAAGCTGAATAAGACTCGGGTTAATTTAATCTACTTTTCTGATCCTGTTTGCTCTACATGTTGGATCGTAGATTCATATGTAAAAAAGTTGTTGAGTGAATATTCAGTCACCATCGATTACGAAACGCGAATGGGCGGATTGCTTGAGTCTTGGGAGGGTTTCGCGGGAAACAACCCTGAGAAATCATCTGCGTATCTACAAAAGCTTTGGGATTCCGAATCACAGCGGTATGGCATTCAACTCGACGGCAGTATCTGGTCAAAGAAACCTGTCGCATCATCCACACCGGCATCCTTGGCTTTTTACGCTGCAGAAATGCAAAGTCCTGAAAAAGCAGTGAAATTTATTCGCGTGGTCAGAGAAATGCTGTTTCTTCAAAATAAAGACATTAGCGAAAAGCGCCATTTGGTGACTGCTGCTCTTCAAGTTGGACTTGAGATCCCAACGTTTCTTGCTGACATGGCAAGTGCTGCCGTTTTTCAAAAGTTTGTTGAGGCCAAGCACGACAGAAAGCAATTCAATGTTACCCATTATCCAGCACTAATTTTTATCAATGAGGATGGTGATATTGCCAAAGGAATCGACCTTTCAGAGAATGTTTCCTTGATGGATATGTATGCCGATTGGGAGCGAATTCTCAACGAGCTTACCAATGGTAATCCCAGGAAACTTGTGAAAACACGCTTGGTTTCTGAGGTGCTGAATGATTATGAACGTTTGAGTTTATCGGAAATCATATTGCTCAGCGGCTTTCGAGAAAAATTGGTGCGTCAAGAACTTCGGAGCTTGTTGAAAGAGGGTGTGATCATAAAGGAACTGCACGGGATCATTGAATACTATCGCAACAATAAGACGCCATTCAAATTGAAAAAAGATGGCTTTCTATTTAACAATGCTGCGATTCTTGGCACTGGTGTATGTGGGACATACATTAAGGCCATTTTGGAAATGAGTGGAATGATGCCAAATTCAATTGACCGACAACAACAAAATAGCTTTCGCGGACTTGGTTTTATTTTACTTAAAAATGGAATCAATGCATTGGATGCCATTGGCTTGAAAAGTGACCTTTTTAAAAGAGGAAATTCTATTAACCTTTTCCGTGCAATCTCTCCTGCAAATCGTGTTTTAGCTGAACAAGAATTAACAAATTGTATTGCCATAAGTCGGGATGATTATTTTAGGCTGTTTAATTCTAGAGTCACAGAAGATTATACACAGTATGGCGTAGAAGCCCAAGAAATAGACACTAACAATAGCGCTGTGAAAAGCGTACAATTGTCAAATAATCAGTTAGTTAGGTCTGAAGTGTATTTTGCATCTGATGGTATTCGTTCAAAACTGCGCACACAACTTTTTCCTGAAAGTGAATTGGAGATGCTACCAGAACGAGAAATCGTTGGTACGGCCTATCTTCCCGATTTAATGGTTGATCAAGATGTTTTTTTAAAGGTGATAGACGCTGCGAATGGCAAGTTCATGGGGCTTCTGCCGCTTGGCGATGGAAATTACATTTGGTACCTTCAAATCAATCAAGAGCTTGACCCAGTGCTTGGGTCTGAAGCTTCATATTTAATGGAGTATGTTACCCGAAGTGCATTAAATTATCCTTCTGAATTCAAGCAATTGGTCGAGGCTACAGATTTTACAAAAGCCTTTTTATGGACGGCACACCGCATGGATTTACTGCCTACTTTTCACTACAAGAATCTAGTTTTTCTGGGGGATTCAGCGCATCCACTTCTTGCTTTCACAAGTCAAGGTGCCAACTCTGCACTCGAAGATGCAGCCTATTTATTAACACTTCTGTCTCACCAAGACTGGGAGGAAACCACTGAGGAGGTATTTGAACATTATTATGAAATACGAAAAGATGCCATTAAAAACCACATCGATGAGGGGGATGCGCTATTGGATGATTTTATGAACCTAAGCAAAACACAAACATTTAAATTACCACTCTCAATTCATTGATATGGGATTCTTTGACAACGATAAAGTGAATCTTAAGGCCTTGCGTCAAAAGGCCTTCAACTATCGATGGGCGACATTGGATGATGGTGTCATTCCACTTACTGCCGCGGATCCGGACTTCCCAGTAGCTGAGCCAATTGTGCGTGCCATACACGATTACAGCAAGGATGGATATTTCTCGTATGGTCCGGCAGAAGGATTGAGTGTATTTAAAGATGCCGTGAAAGAATGGTTTCGATTACGTCATGATGCAACAATAGATGCATCATGTGTGCTACCCGTGAATAGCGCAGCTTTTGGCTTATTTACCGTGGCGAAATGTGTGCTCAACCACGGTGAAAATGCCATCATTCCCGATCCTGTGGATTTTCTTTTTCGTAAAGCAGTAGAACATGCAGGCGCTGAAGTACGCACTGTTCAACTTGATAAATTAACAGGAAATTTTGATTTCGAGAAAATGGAAGGTTTGGTGGATAAAAAGACCAAAGCTCTTTTCATCTGTAATCCAAATAATCCCTTGGGAATGGCCATCTCAAAGGATCAGTTGAATGCGCTAATTGACTTTGCCGAACAACATGATTTGGTCATTGTCTCTGATGAGATTTGGGCAGATATCGATTATAATGGCAGTGTGACAAGTATTGCATCGAACAAACTTAAAGCATATCCAAAAAGAATCATTGTCTCTGGCTTGTCGAAGAATTTCGGTTTGGCTGGCTTGCGCATCGGATATATCGTTGCTCCAGATCCGATCTCCTATCAAAAGATTCTCTATTGCTCTGGTCATCAATCGACCGCATTTGGACTATCAGGACTTGCACAAGCCGCTGGAACTGCAGCACTTCTTGAATCTACTTTTTGGTTGGATGAGTTTCTTGTCCATCTGAAGAAAATGAGGTCATTCACCACAGATTTTATTGAGCAGATGGAAATGTTTCATCCCGTTTCTCCCAATGCAACGTATTTAGTCTTTCCTTCGCTGAAGTCAAACAATATGAATTCGGAACAATGGGTGAAATGGATGCTTGAAAAGTCAAAGGTGGCGCTTGTTCCAGGAGGAAAAAACTGGTTTGAAGAATCCTCTGAAGGCCACATCCGCATTTGCTACGCGACTTCTGAAAAGATTTTAAATGAAGCATTTGATCGGATGCTCTCGGTGAAAAATGAATTCATGTAAGTCTATGTCTGGGCAAATGCATTTCCATAAATTAAATGACGATTCATCTTGGATCTGGACCTTGAATGGGAAGCGATACCTTGTTGACCCATGGTTTACGCCATCGCAAGTGGATTTACATCCTTGGTTCAGCGAACAATTTCATGTCACGAAACAACCGTTAATGGATGAATTAGGCGACATCGATTTTATCTTCGTTTCACATCCTTTCACCGATCATTGCAACAAAGAAACACTGCTCCAACTGGATGCATCTATACCTGTCATTGCTGACCGCGCTGTCAAGAATAAAATAGCGAAATGGGGTCATTTCAAAACGGTTCGGTCTCTCGAAGATGCAGAAATAACCATCGAAAAAATAGGAAGTGGTTCATTCTTGGATCCCGTGCACAATGCCTTCGTATTTCTCTCCGAAGCGGGAAAATTGCTCTATGCTCCTCACGGTTCACGGGTGAAATCCTTGCCGAAGGTCGATGTAGTCATCAGCACCACTACCTTGTATAAATTGCCTTTTTGGATCGGCGGAACAATCAATCTTGGACTTGCCAATGCCCAACAATTAAAGGATCTTACTTCAGCATCAATCGTCATTGCCACGCACGATGAACAAAAAATCGGAAAGGGCTTGGTTGAAAAACTTGCAAGAAAAAAGTATGATGATCTGAACAACTTGTCTAGTATACGGAAGCTCAATGCAGGAGAGTCTTTTGTTTTTCCATTCGATTGTGAGTAATTGTTTCGATTTAACATTTTTTCTGTAAGCTGTAACAACTTGAATACTATCTTCGTCTCACCAACTAAAAAAAACTATTTCATTATGACTAAATTCTTTTTACTCTTCGCATTTTCATTCGTTTCAATCATCTCTTTTAGCCAGACAGCGGAGGAAATTGTTGCTACATACGTTAAAAATATTGGTGGCGCCGATAAGTTAAAGTCGATTTCAAGTGTACAAATGAAGGCTTCTGTAGATTATAGTGGTATGAGCATTCCGATAGAGATGGTCTCTCTGCGCGATGGACGTTCAGTAATGAAAATTACGTTTCAAGGTCAGGAAATGGTTCAAATGGCATTCGATGGCAAAACAGCTTGGGGAACAAGTTTTATGACGATGAAACCTGAGAAAAATGATGCTGAAGAAACGGAAAACATCAAGCGTTCAATGGGTGACTTCATTTCGCCATTGATTAACTATAAGGCAAATGGCTACAGCATTGAGTTACTTCCAAACGAAACGATGGAAGGGGTTGAATGCTTCAAAATTAAGTTGACAAAGAAGCCATTGATGATTGATGGCAAAGAAGTTCCTAACATCGAGTTCTATTATATCGATAAGGAAAACTTCGTTCCGATTGTGGTTGAAGCAGAGATCCCATCCGGTGAAATGAAGGGAAATATTTCTCAAACAGTGTACTCCGATTACCAAGAGGTTGATGGTATTTATTTTCCATTTTCTATGATGCAACGCTTGAAAGATGGCGAAGGCCAAGTAATCGAGTTTGAAAAAGTGGTACTCAACCAAAAATTCGAAGATAAAATCTTCCTTTTCCCAGGAGAATAATTAAACCTTCCGATCATGCTTCAATGTGCATGCATTTAAATTAAATCCATGAAAAAAATTCTCTTTTCAATGGCCTTAGTGCTATGCGCTACAGCCAGTTTTTCACAAGTTTCTATTCTGAAAGGTCTTGAGCTTTTTGGTGACCTGAAGGCGCGTCAAATAGGTCCAGCATTGATGAGCGGACGAGTCACAGATGTTGAAGGACATCCATCCGATTCAAAAGTAATTTATATTGGAACTGCTGGAGGTGGCGTCTGGAAGTCGCAGGATG
Organism: Crocinitomicaceae bacterium; assembly: GCA_040379705.1. Classification (GTDB taxonomy): domain Bacteria; phylum Bacteroidota; class Bacteroidia; order Flavobacteriales_D; family Crocinitomicaceae; genus M0103. The sequence continues at coordinate 66,615 of JBEIKR010000001.1, read as the reverse complement.
GTGGGGTACTTTTTAACCCCATTTTTGATGGACGTTTGGAGGAATTGCCTCAATCGATTGGTGCTGTGGCTATTGATCCTTCCGATCCTGACAATACGGTTTGGGTAGGAACAGGAGAAGTGTGGACACGCAACAGTGTTTCTATCGGAGCTGGAATATTCAAAACGGCAGATGGCGGCAAGAACTGGAAGAAAATGGGCTTGGAGAAAACCGAACGCATCAGTGCTGTAGAAGTTCACCCAAAAGACTCGAAAACCGTGTATGTGGGCGCAATGGGTGCCTTGTGGGGCGACAGCGAAGACCGTGGAGTTTACAAAACAACAGATGGTGGTGCGACTTGGACGAAAATCTTGTACGTGAATGCGACAACTGGTTGTTCTGAACTTGTGATGGATCCAACAAATCCCAACATCTTGTATGCAGCATTTTGGGAGTTTCGTCGTACTGCCTATTCTTTCAATTCTGGTGGCTTAAACAGCTCTCTTTACAAAAGTACCGACGGTGGAGTGACATGGAATAAAATTCACAATGGCATTCCAAAAGGAAACTTGGGTAGAATCGCCGTGACCATAGCACCGTCTAATCCAGGCATCTTATACGCTGTTGTAGAAGCGGAAAAAGCAGAAGAAAAAGGTTTGTATCGTTCGGATGATGCCGGCGCGACATGGAAACACTTGAACAGTGATTTTGAATTAACGGTGCGCCCATTCTATTTTTCACGGATTACGGTGGACCCGAAAAATCCAGACGTAGTGGCGAAAGCGGGTTTGTCGGGATCCATTTCTCACGATGGCGGGAAAACCTTTAAGGGATTAGGAATGATGCACTCCGATATTCATGACATTTGGTTTGATGTGCATGATTCAGAGAAGCTCTTTGCAGCAACCGACGGCGGTTTGTATCGTTCTTTGAATGGTGGAACGACCATGGAAATGATTCAGAATTTGCCAATCTGTCAATTCTACCATGTGAGTGTGGACAATCAAACGCCCTATAATATTTACGGTGGATTGCAAGACAATGGTTCTTGGTTTGGTCCTTCTGCAAGTCCGGGTGGTATCGAAGCACGCGACTGGAATTCAGTGGGGTATGGTGATGGTTTCCGTGTGTATCCTCATCCAACGAATCCCAATATTGTCTATTCTGAAATGCAAGGTGCAGAAGGGGTATGGCGCTACGACAAGCAAATTCAGCAAGTCAAGGTAATTAAACCTTTTCCTGTTCAAGGCGATCCAAAGTTCCGATTCAATTGGAATGCGGCCATTACTACAAGCTTGCACGAACCAGATCGTTTGTACATCGGAAGTCAGTTTTTACACCGTTCTAATGATAAAGGGGATAACTGGGTGAAGATTTCTCCCGACCTTACCACCAATGATCCTACGAAACAACAACAAGAAGCATCGGGAGGACTTTCGGCAGACAACTCAGGTGCGGAGAACCATTGTACTATTTTTACCATCGCAGAGTCACCACTTGATGCCAATGTAATCTGGGTAGGAACGGATGACGGGAATGTGCAATTGACCAAAGATGGCGGTAAGACTTGGTCAAACCTGACCTTGAATGTGAAAGGTTTACCAGTCAAAACATGGTGCTACCATATCGAAGCAAGTGTTCACGACATCAATACGGCCTATGCAGTGTTCGATGGCCACACGAAGAATGACATGAATACCTATGTGTACAAAACAACAGATGCAGGAAAAACATGGACATCAATTGTAACTGGTGACATCAGTGGTTTTGCACGTAACATCCAGGAAGATCGTATCAATCCAGATTTATTGTTCCTTGGGACGGAGTTTGGGTTGTTTATTACGGTTGATGGAGGAAAAAATTGGTTGAAGTTCACGAATGGTGTTCCGGCTACTGCTGTGCATTACATCGAAGAGCATCCGATTACTAATGACATCATCTTGGGTACACATGGCCGTGGAATCATTATCATCGACGACATCAGCCCATTGCGACAATTGACACCAGAAGTGCAAGCGAAAAAATTACACTTCTTTAAAACAATGCCTTACGAAATGGATGAATCCAGCAATTTTGGTGGTTCAAGTGGTGAGACACAGTTTGTCGGAGCCAATCCATCATCCGCTGCAAAAATCATCTATCACTTGTCAAGCCGCCACACGTTTGGAAAGATGACCTTGGATATTTATGATGAAAATGACAAATGGATTACGTCACTTTCACCCGGAAAACAAAAAGGCATCAATATCGTGGAATGGGGCTTCAATTCCATGGCGCCAACGGTTGCTACTGGGAAGACCATTGCTGGAGGAGCGATGTTTGCCCCACGCGTGCCTGCAGGAAAATACAAAGCAGTGATTATGAAGGGAACGGAGAAATTCGAGACGATCATAGAGGTGACGTATCCGAAGAAATCAATGTTCACAAAGGATGAACGCTTGAAGCAGCAAGAAACAGTGAAAACGATGTATGCCATGACGGAAGAGTTGGCGTATATGGTCTATCAAATTGATGAATACTTGGCACACTCGGAGAAGGTTATCAAGGAAAATGCAAGCTTAAAGAAACAAGCTATGAAGTTCAATACGGATTTAATGGCCTTGAAGAAAACGCTTGTGATTACTACTGGAGACAACTATGTGGGTGCTGCTGAGAAACAATTGCGCGAAAAGATTGGTGATTTGTTCAGTACGATTGGCGCATATTACGGTGCGCCCTCAACAACACAGCTCGAAAGTTTGACGATGCTACAAACAGCTTTGACTGAGGCAAAGAAACGTTTCAAAGAAATTCAAATAGCACAATTGGCAAAGTACCTGGCTGCAACTGAAAAAGCAGGCTTTGTATCGGTTACTATGAAATCATTTGAGGAGTTTGTAAAGAAAAATTAGGACCGATGACTTCAAGGAAATCCAGTAGGGGATGTATTGAATTTTCAGTGGTACGAGTCAAGATATTTAAAGCGATATGCATTAGAAAGATGAATCGTGGAGCGAATAAATGAATGGAATAATAAAGCCCTCTCAAATTTTTGTTGACATGTTGAATTTCAGTAAGTAGCGCACGTAAAATAAAATAATGCAACATATATATTGCGATTAAGCGAGAAACAATATATTTGAATAAACATATTTAACCTGAATAGATTAATACATTTCAGATAAATTGGTTTTCGCGGAACTGAAAAGCGATATGAGTAAGAAAACTTAACTAAACTAAACGCATGAAAAAATTGTTTTTATTTTCTTCATTGGTGGCTTTATTGGCACTATCATCATGTAACAAGACGAAGTATGGAGATGTCACTGTTTGGCAACAAACGGGAAGTGGATTTGGTATTACATTGGTGACATTAGATGGTATTTCTTCGAATATCACGTCTGAGTATGCTACTGCTCCGAGTTGTGGGTCATCAGGTTGTGCAGTTTTTAATGAATTGGAAACTGGAACGTATAACTATTCTGCAACTGACGGTACATCAACTTGGTCAGGTTCAGTAACAGTAACTGAAGGATGCACAACATTGGAATTGTTCTAACCTGAAGATTGAATTAAATTCAACAAAAAAACCGCTAAGCAATTAGCGGTTTTTTTGTTTCTGCATATTTTATTTATGCTATCACATCTCGATAGCTTTCCACACTTGGGCAAGAACACACCAAGTTGCGGTCACCGTATGCATTATCCACACGACGCACAGGCACCCAGTACTTGTAATCTTTCAAATACTCAACCGGATACACAGCCTCTTGCGGAGAGTATGGGTAATTCCAGTTCTTATTGATGATACAATCAGCCGTATGCGGTGCATTTTTCAAAAGGTTATTTTCTTTATCTGCATGGCCGTTTTCGATTTCTTTGATCTCCTCACGGATTTTAATCATCGCTGTGATGAAACGATCAAGCTCTTCTTTGTCTTCTGATTCAGTCGGCTCAATCATCAAAGTACCAGCCACAGGGAAAGAAACCGTTGGCGCGTGGAATCCGAAGTCAATCAATCGCTTCGCCATGTCGGCTACTTCAACCTCTGCTGTTTTCTTGAAATCGCGGCAATCCAAAATCATTTCGTGGGCAACCGTACCATTCTTACCGGTGTAAAGGATATCGTAATGGCCTTTCAATGACGCTGCGATATAGTTTGCATTCACAATCGCGATTTCAGTAGAATGACGCAATCCTTCAGCCCCCAACATTTTGATGTAACCGTAAGAAATCAATAAAATCAACGCCGAACCATAAGGAGCCGCAGAAATTGCATGAATGGCTTGTTCTCCTCCAGACTTAATCACAGGACTTCCTGGAATGAATGGTGCTAAATGCGAAGCTACACCAATTGGACCCATGCCTGGTCCACCACCACCGTGTGGGATGGCGAATGTCTTATGCAAGTTGAGGTGGCACACATCCGCACCAATATTCCCTGGATTCGTCAATCCTACTTGTGCGTTCATATTGGCACCATCCATATATACCTGACCACCATTTTCGTGGATGATTGATGTAATTTCGTGAATACCTTCTTCATATACACCATGTGTAGACGGGTAAGTTACCATCAATCCCGCCAATGAATCTTTCAATTCTACCGCCACTTGACGCAACTCATCGATGTTTATGTTTCCATTTTCGTCACAGCTCGTTACCACTACTTCAAATCCAGCCATCACTGCAGAAGCCGGGTTAGTTCCGTGTGCTGATGAAGGAATAATCATTTTCGTACGGTGGTGATCACCACGTGATTCATGGTATGCTTTAATCACCATCAAACCTGCATATTCACCTTGCGCTCCCGAATTAGGTTGTAAGGACATCGCCGCAAAACCTGTACACTCACACAAGTCTTTTTCCAATTCACGGAAAAGCGCATGATATCCAGCAGCCTGCTCCACAGGAGCAAATGGGTGCATGTTGGCGAATTGAGGATCTGTGATTGGAATAAGTTCAGATGCAGCATTCAACTTCATTGTGCATGAACCCAAGGGGATCATACTATGAACGAGCGAAAGGTCTTTGTTTTCCAAACGCTTCAAGTAGCGCATCATTTTCGATTCAGAATGAAAACGATTGAAGGTTGGATGTGTGAAAACGGCATCCGTACGCAACTTTTCAGTCGAAATGCTGCTTGAATGTTCAGGCAATACTTCATGAGCATTTTTTCCTGCAACCTTAGCAAATACAGCCATGATTGTGTTCACATCAGCAAGCGTATGAGGCTCACCGAAGCTAATCGATTGTTCTGTTTCGTTGATATAATGGAAGTTCATTCCTGCTGCTTCTGCTTCTTTGCGCAGTGCTGATGATTCAACACCTTTTACCCATAGCGTATCGAAGAAAGAATCACTTCCTAGTTCAATGCCCATTGACTTTAATCCAACTGCCGTTTTTGTCGCCAATGAATGACAATGCAAGGCAATTGAGCGCATTCCGTCTGGTCCGTGATACACAGCATACATGCTTGCCATTACAGCAAGAAGTGCTTGAGCGGTACAAATATTTGACGTCGCTTTATCGCGTTTGATGTGCTGCTCGCGCGTTTGAAGTGCCATTCGAAGGGCTAAATTGTTATCGGCATCTTTCGAAACACCGATAATTCGTCCTGGCATGGTACGCTTATAATCGTCTTTTGCAGAGAAAAATGCAGCGTGAGGACCACCATAACCCATAGGAACTCCGAATCGCTGAGAGGTTCCTAAAACCACATCGGCACCCATTGAACCTGGCGAACGGAGAATAACGAGAGACAAAATGTCTGCAGCAACAGCAACTTGAACACCTAAACCTTTCGCTGAAGCGATAAATCCACTAATGTCGTGAACAACACCGCGTGCATCGGGATATTGGATTAAAGCGCCGAAGAAGCCATTGCTTAAATCTTGCGTGCTTTGATCACCTACAACCAATTCAATCCCAAGGTTTTTCGCGCGTCCTTCAACAACTTCAATCGTCTGAGGAAGGCATGTTGAAGAAATGAAGAATCGATTTTTCCCTTCTTTCACATCACTGCGTGAACGTGAATTCCAGAACATAATCATGGCCTCAGCAGCAGAAGTTCCTTCGTCAAGCAATGATGCATTGGCGATATCCATACCGGTCAATTCCATTACCATCGTTTGGAAATTCAAAAGTGCTTCAAGACGTCCTTGAGAAATTTCAGCTTGGTATGGCGTATAGGCAGTATACCATCCTGGATTTTCTAAAACGTTGCGCAGAATTACTGAAGGAACGATGGTTTCGTTGTACCCTAAGCCAATGAAAGAGCGAAACACTTGGTTTTGTTTCCCGAGTGCTGTAATATGTTGCAAGTATTCCTGTTCCGACATGGCATCGTCGATATGCAACTCACGATTAAGTCGAATATGCGCGGGAATTGTTTTACCAATCAGTTCTTCCACAGAGGAAACACCAATTTTGTTCAATATTTGTGTCTTTTCCGATTCGCTCGGACCAATGTGACGGGTAGAGAAAGTACTCATTAGAGACGGGATTAATTTAGGTTGCAAATATACATTAGCAAAAAAGAATAGGGCAGGTTCCACGAGGTAAAAATGTCCACATGTTACCCACAAAATTCGATTCTTCTCGCTTAGGGTTTTAACTCAGTATAAACACCAAAAGTACAAATGTGTTCTTTATACTGTCGTCATGTTTGTGTGAATGTAAAACCAACGACAAGGCTCTAAAGAATTCTAGCGAATATGGATTGTCGGAAAGATTAACGTTTCATACGTTTCAGATCACTTGAGCGGTGGTAACGCATTTTGTAATTTCTTTTGAAGCGTCCATTTCTACCCACGTATTTTTGGCCACCAAACGAGTCATTCGAAAAATAATATGGCAAGCCAAAACCTAAATGCACCTCATGAGACGCACCTTTCACACGCGTCAGAGATCCGATGCCGTAATTGAAGGAATAGCCCACTCTAAACTTTCCTGCAAGCATGAAATCTGCTCCAGCAATCAATGCATTTTCTGTGCGATAGCCCAAACTTACTCCTACAGACCCAAAGACACCACGGAGAAGAAGGTCACCTTGAATGGGGGCATTTTTTGTATACTTGATTTGAAAATTTGGATTGAAATAAGCATTTTCTCCTAGTTCAAAATAGTACCCTCCAATCACCATGTAATGCCATCGCGGGATGGTAAATCCGCTTTCATTTCCTTTCGGTGTTTGCTGAAAAAGTTGTGGCACACTCAAACCTATGTATCCGTTTGATGTGCGGTAATACGCCCCAAATGAAGCGTTTAGTTTCCATAGATTATAACTTTGAGAAAACGTGGGATCATTTGGCATCGTCGTGCTTGCAGCAGCCAAATCTGAAATAACATTGTCAGCACCAACACCAAGTCCCAAGGATAAATACTTCCGCTCGTCAAAAAAAATACGGTAGGAATACATCCCAGAAATAGAGGTTGATTGATTCAATCCTATTTGATCACTGCAAAAGTTCAGTCCTAAGGCCATGTCTGAGGTTAATTCGCTGGCCACATTCAATCCAATCGTAGTAGGAGCGCCCGCAAGCCCAACCCATTGATTACGGTACACCATGTCTGCGGTCAACCGTGCATCTGTAGCCAACGCCGCCGGGTTGTACATCGATTTTAGAAAATTAAACTGCGAATAACGGAATACATTCTGTGCCTTTGAATTCAGAGTCAGCAACAAAAGTAGGAGGATAAGTAGGCCTTTTTTCATCGCTTAATTGTTGTAAAACCGTCGATTTGGTTATTCGAAACAGTGATAGAATAATAATACGTTCCTTCTGGAAGTGGCCCTTTACCCATGCACAATGGTGCGCCACAGGTTCCATCCCAGTCGTTCTGGTAATGTGAACTCTCGAATACTATATCCCCCCACCGATTGAAAACGGTAAGTTGGGCATTGAATGCTTCAATTTCTGGAATCACAAATAAATCATTTACTAAATCACCATTGGGCGAAAACCCGGTAGGGACATTAAAACGGAGCACGATGACTATAATGCTGTCATTTCTTTCGCAGCCATTCGGTGCGGTAGAAAACACGTTGTAATGCGTCGTCGAATCACCGATAAAATTGGTAAGCTGGGTTGAAAAGCTCGATAAATTCAAATATGGAGTCCATGTATAAGAAGTGTAACCATCTGGTCCGGCAAGTTCTATATAGTTTCCTGGATTGACATAAAAAGTGTCTTCGATTGTTGCTTCTGGTATATCGAGGTAATAGATTGGCTGCGTTAACGTGGTGGAGCACGATCCGTTCAGAACAATCACTGAATAGGTCGTGTTCTCTGTAGGTGCAACCACAATGTTCGCACTCGTTTCTCCTGTTGACCAAAGATACGTGCCACCGCCACTGGCTATGATTGTCGTCGTTGAACCACTGCATACGGTCTCAGATCCATTGAGCGTTAGGCCAAAATTAGGTTGAAGTATGGTGATTGCTGAAGTGCCCGTACATCCCTTAATGTCAATAATGTCCACTGTATAAGTGCCTCCTTGTGAAATTTGAAGCGTCGAGTTGACACTACCATCACTCCATAGGTATGATGCGAAAGGTTCTGTCAAACTTAGCAAGGTTCCTGCACCACCAGGACAAATGACATTGCCTTCAGACGAAAGAATGACCCCAACAGGTGAAGGATTTATCGTGACTTGAATGGTATCTTTTGACACACATCCTACGGCATCAATTGCTGTGACAATATACTGACCACTGGATGTAGGTTGCAATATAGAACTACTTCCTGTTTGCGGGCCAGTCCATGCATAAGCAATGAATCCTGTGGTGGCGTGAATGAAATTTGGGTCTGCCGAACAGAAGGATATAGCATCGCCCTCAAGGATGGAAACATCCACGTCGCACATCAATCGAAGTGGTTCATTGGCACTCACCCATTGATAGGACAAGAAAAATACTAATATGGATAAGAAGTGTTTCATCACTCTACATAACTCAACTTTAACATGTTTGAACTTCCAAGATCTTCCAATGGAATTGATGCAATATTAATAACTAAGTCGCCTTGTTGCACCAATTCTGCTTTTTTAAGCAAATATTTTATGTCAGCTATGGTATGGTCGGTACTGATTCGCTTGTCGTAATAAAAGGCGCGTACCCCCCAAACCAAATTCAATTGAGTCAGAATTTGTTGGTTGCTCGTGAATACATAGATCGGTGCTTTCGGTCGCTGAGACGCAATTTTATAGGCAGTGTATCCAGAGAAAGACATGGTAATAATGGCACCAGCTTCCACCCGTTGCGACAAACGGCAAGCATTGAAACAGATAGAATCAGAAATGAATCGATCTTGATTTTTCTCTGGAATTTCTTCCTTATTGTAGATCCCATCAAATTTCTCCATTTCCTTGACGATATTCGCCATTGTACGGATGACATCCACTGGAAATTTTCCTACGGAAGTTTCTCCAGAAAGCATCACAGCATCTGCGCCATCCAATACCGCATTGGCGACATCGTTCACTTCAGCACGAGTTGGTGTAATGTTCGAAATCATACTTTCCATCATCTGAGTGGCCACAATGATTGGTCGCGCCATCAAAATACACTTGTTGATCAACATCTTTTGGATGATCGGTACATTTTGATATGGAATTTCAACACCTAAATCTCCACGAGCAACCATCAATCCGTCGCTGGCCTTAATGATTTCATCGATGTCATCTATGGCTTCAGGCTTTTCAATTTTCGCAATAACTTTTGCTTTACAATGACGAGCTGCGATAATATGCTTCAATTCAATGATGTCTCGAGCTGATCTAACGAATGACAATCCAATCCAATCCACATTTTGATCCAAGGCGAATTCTAAATCCAATAAATCCTTCGGAGTCAATGAAGGCATTGAGATTTTTGTGTTAGGAAAGTTTACCCCTTTCTTCGACGAAAGAATGCCACCGTGGATCACGCGCAACCGAATTTCTTTCTTTCCATCAGTGCTCAATACTTCCAATGCAATTTTTCCATCATCAAGAAGAATGCGCTCACCTGGTGTAACATCTTGCGGAAGCTGAGAGTAATTGATTGAAAATCGTTCCGCTGTACCTAGGATTTTTTCTGTGACCACCGTCACTTCGGCACCAGTAATCAATTCAACGCCATTATCCGTCATTTGATCCGTGCGAATTTTAGGACCTTGAAGGTCGGCAAGAATGGCAACATTCAATCCTGTTTCCTCATTGAGTTCATGGATTGTTTGAATCACTGATGCATGGTCTTCATATGCGCCATGACTGAAATTCAAGCGGCAAACGTTCAATCCTTCGAGGAACATTTGGCGTAAGGTGTTTTTATCACTAGATGCCGGTCCGAGTGTCGCGACAATTTTGGTTTTTTTGGTAATCGGGTGCATTGACCTGTATTAGTTAAAAATAAGTTGTTCTGTAGATTCAATCTCCTCTGGGTCAAAAGAAAATGCACCAAGAATGCTTTGAACCTCTCTCAATTCTGCAATTAATTTTTCTGTTTCCCATGAATAATTCTCAAATAAAAATAAGAAATAGTCAATGGTTGGTTTTTCAGGAATCAGAAATTTACCGAAACTTTTGTTCTTCACCAGGTAATACTCAGTGAAGTTATCTACATCCTTAAATTCGTACATCGAATGGTCCGAAATCCGCTGTCCCTTTTTGTTGGTGGCGATATATTCTTCATCGGATCGCAATAAGTTAATTCCCAATCGTTCATTGATCCCCCACGCCAAGCGATAGTCGTTGTGGTGTGAGCAAATGCCGATCATGTCAAAATCGTACTCTTGTTCGAAAGTGAGAATATGTTTTTTCGTTTTAGTCAATGGTACAAATTGTAGAACAAAGGTAAGTAAAAACGACTATTAAGTAATTAAAGTCGCTTGTTAGTCAGAGTGACGAAGCAAATGTTTCATTATTTGGCATATGTTTGAGTAGCATCTTAACTAAAAAATAACAAATAATTGAGTTTAATAAATTGATATACAATTAGTTAAAAAAATGGCATAGCATTTGAAAATGCAGTTTCAAGTAAATATTAAATCGAAAAGTTATGAACGTTAAGAAAAATTCGAGGTGCGACCTCGAGCGGAAGAGAATTGTCTTTTTTCAATTGGGATTATTAACAAGTGGCGCCTTTACTCTGGCTGCTTTTACTTACAAATCTCCGATGGAACAGGACGTGCGAAAACATGCGGTAGTCGCCCAAGAAATTCAAATTTTTGAAGAGGTGGAGAAGGAAATACCAAAACTTGCTGATCCAATTCCACAAGTTATAAAAACCCCAGATGTCTCAACAACTGGACCTACTTTAAATATCACACAAGAGGTTACATCGAATATTAACCTGACAAAAAACACTTCTACAGAAGTAAAAAGTGAAGTCGGGGTAGGAGGCCTTACGGTAAAAACGGGTGATTTAGACCTTGATTTTGGAACGGTTGATGTGGACATTGAAATCGTGGAAATTCCTGCGAAAGATGCACAGTTCATCGGTGGTGTTGCTGCAATGCAGAAATTCATCAATGAAAACTTGAACTATCCGGATGATGCCATTGAGATGAACATGCAAGGAAGGGTATATCTATCTTTCGTTGTTGAACGCGATGGATCTGTGACCAATGTCAGTGTTGAGCGAGGTGTATTCCAATCCATGGACCGTGAGGCAGCACGCGTAGTTCGCTCGTTCCCAACGTGGATTCCAGGTGAGATGCCGTCAGGTAAAGTGAGAACGCGGGTGAGAGTGCCGATTAATTTTACGCTTCAATAGTGGGGTTGATTACAAATTTGGTTGCCAAGGCAAATTTGATCCTGCGGAATTTGATTGCCTCGCAAATGAAGATTAGAAATTTGATTGCTTCGCAAATTTGTAGTGGATTACAATGATGGCAACAACCCGATTGGCCGAAGGCATCAAATTATCACAGTAAAGGTTTGTAGGTTTCTTTTTTTTCTTATTTTTGACCTCAAATATTACAACCATGAGCGTATTTGGTATCGTACTTTTTCTTGTAATTGCCGGAATGGCATTCTGGATGTTGTTGTTCCTACTCGGATTTATCGTTCCGTTTTGGATTACATTGGGTGTTTTCGAACAAATGCGCCCGAAGCGAATTTTAGAAGATAAAGAAGAGCACTAATCTGCAATTTTAATTATCATATATTTTTAAGGCGTCCATGTGGCGCCTTTTTTTATTGGTGCTGGTAGCAACGTCCACTTGGATCGGATGTCATGCGCTTGCAGCGACTCCCCCCTTGTGTCGTTCCAATGCATTGAACAGATTCTCCCTCCGCAGGCTTTGTATCTCCTGAATTACTTGGACGACTAATTTCCCATGTCCAACAGCTTGTGCAAACGGTTTTTTCAAGTGTATTTTCAGCAGCATCTTCTAAAGAAGGGAAAAAATCAATCCCCGTAAATCGCTCAACACTATCCACCGAAACGGCAAACTTGCTGAGATCTCCACTCGCCGATGCATTCTCCATCACAAAACCTATGGCTTGATGTGGCTTGGAATGCATGTCGAGAATTACTTTATAATAGTAGTTGGGAACAGCCACTTTGTTTGCACCGATACTTCCCATTTCGCCTTTCAACACAGGGCCTGTTACCACATAGATGGTGTCGTACTCAATTGCCCAGCTGCGCACTTGTTCTTCCAAGCGTTTCCATATTCCTCGATTAAATCCAGGCACCTGAGGACTCATATTAGAAAAATAAAAGGACTCAACCATCGTTGTTTCTGACCATCCCATATCGGCAGCAGGAGCAAGATGTCCGCGGTCATATCCTGAACCGCTGTAATCCGAATCTGTGGCTGAACCTGTGCTTACTGCCGGATCTGGAATGAATTTATCTGTCCGATCGTAACGCTTTTCAGTTTCTTTTTCTGTCAATTCATAGGCGATCCAAGCGGCTTGTTCGTAGGTTTCATTGTAAACGAATGAATACCCGGCGTGACGAATCAAGTACTCCCCTTTTTTTAGAGTCGGAAGCTCTAAATCTTTTCGAATATATTTATTCGTGTCTCCGGTGCTTTGTTCTGTTGCTTGTTGCTCAAGATTTACCGAAGATCTAGTATTTTCTTGTCCACCATCACTATCGATTTTTGAAGAACTTCCGCAATAACTGACATAAGTGATCAATAGTACAGAAGTAAAGACAACAAAGAGAACTGCGCGTTTCATAGGATGTTTGTTTTGAAAATGGAAAGTTAATCATATCATTCTTTCATAACTCGAACAGGATGAGTAAGTTCTCCAATTTTTATTGAATAGTATCCCGGGGCATATGCACCAAGTTGAAGAATGGATAACTGTTCTGTTAAAATACCTTCTGAAATTATTCTGCCTGTGGCATCACAAATTATATAGGGTTGAACAGAATTTTCTAATCGTTCAATAGAGAGAAAATCTCTTGCAGGATTTGGGAAAATACGGATGTCTTGCTGCAGTTCTTCAAGACCTGAAGTGTTGATGGTTAAAATCAAGGTAATGGTGCTGTCACATCCGAAAACGTTGCCTATGACCTGTGTGTAAGTTCCACTTTGGGTATACGTTTGGCCATTCATGGTGTATGAACTCGTTGCTGTTTGTGTCACGGTTGAGGCGGAGCTATTGTGAACAGTAACGGTCACTTGGTCGCTCGCTGTACAGCCAGCAGTGCTGGTACCGATGACCGTAAATGAAGAAGTAGTTGTAGGTGTGAAGGCTATACCGTTGGTGACATTTTGATCCCAGGCATAGGTCGAAGCACCTGACCCTACGAGTGTTACACTTTGACCAAGACAAATGGACTGATCGACGCCTGCATTGACGTTCGGAGTACTGTTGACCGTTACTTGCACTTGGTCTGTGCCAGTGCATCCGTTGCTTGTTCCAGTCACAGTGTATGTTGTCGTCGTTGGAGGGGTGAAAGCAACGCCATTAGTCACTCCATTGTTCCAACTGTAAGATGTTGCACCAGTAGCCGTTAAAGTAACGCTTGTCCCATTGCATACCGTTTCATTCATTCCCGCATTAACTAGAGGATTCGGGTTAATGGTAAGGTTGAGTGTGAGTGTTGAATCGCAACCCGCTGCATTCGGAATGATCGTGGTATATGTTCCGCTGCTCGTGTATGTTTGATTATTTACTGGCCAGTTGTAAGTTACGCAAGAACTTACAGTTGAATTCGAACTTGTTGGGGTACAACCTGTTGATTCGCATTGTACATTGAAAGCCACCAGTGGTCGGCGAACAGCGGTCACAGCGGTATAAGCTCCTCCTCCTATTGTCGTATTGCCTATGGTTGAGGTAATGGTCGCAGGGGTGGTGGTTGTGAAGCTTGTGCTATTTGTTTCCACACATCCAGCAATTCCGCTTAAATCCGTTCGAATGAAAAGTCCATCTTTAGTACCAGCACCGAAACTAACCGTATAACCGCAAAGGCCAAAGGCATTGGCTCCTACTTGACGTACATACCATCCTTGGTCGTCGCCACCGCCTCCATAGCCTTTGGTCCATTGAAGGTTTCCATTGGCGTCGGTCTTGTGTAAGGTGGCATCAAAATTTCCTGCGCCAAAACTGGATGATCTGCCACAAAGAATATAGCCTCCGTCATTTGTTTGTCGTGCACATTGAACACGGTCCTCTCCTGACATCCCATAGGTTTTGCTCCACTGTAAGGTCCCTGAAGCATCCGTTTTAATGAGGTAGGCATCCCAGTTTCCTGCGCCAAAACTATTGGTGGTAGCACCGAGCACGAAACCTCCATCCGTTGTTTGTTGAACGGTATACGCAAAATCGTATGAACTTCCGCCATAGGTTTTTTTCCATTGCACCGTCCCCGCTGAATTGAGTTTAATCAAATAAACATCATAAAAAGAGGTGCCTGAACCATCGGTATAACCCGCCACAATGTAGCCTCCGTCTGAAGTTTGTTGCACCTCGCGGCCGGCCTCATTTACACCAGCTGTTCCAATGACCGCGGACCATGTTAATGCACCTGTTGAATTAATTTTTAATACGTACACATCGTCATTTCCTGCGCCATAGGTCGCTGTTGTTCCGCACACGACAAATCCCCCATCTGATGTCTCACGAATGGAATACCCTTTATCCGATAACCCAGTTGCACCGCCATATTCTTTCGACCAGATCACCACCCCATTGCCATCGGTACGAACGACATACACGTTGCCCGCCCAGTCGGAAGTCCAAGTGTGACCAACTGCGATAAATCCACCGTCACTTGTTGTGTCGACATCTTGAAATTCATCGTATTGCGTGTTTCCGTAGGTTTTAAACCAGAGCGTATCTCCATTGGCGTTCATCCGCGTGATGTAACTATCCCATCCGCCAACACCCACGCTGAATGTTCGGCCTGCCACGATAAATCCACCATTATCCGTTGATTGGAAGGAATAGGCAAATTCCTCTTGTGCACCACCAAATGCCTTGACAAAGGTTTGAGCGGAAGAGTGAAAACTGAGGATTAAAATCGCAAGAAGGAGTAAGGTATTTTTCATAGTAGATGCAGAATTAGCAGCTTAAAGGTACTAAATTCATGACTTACTTTAGGATTTACATTTATTATCTCACCGTTTGTTGCCAACGAGTCTTGTACATTCTCCAGTTGAGAAGCTTTATGCCCAAACTTTAGCTCCTTCGGAACAGTTTTTACAAATATCGATGTCGTTTCTGCCGGTAAGGATAGCATGTCGAAAAGCCCTGTAGGGTTGACTTTTCCAAACGGTATTGAAGTCGGTGTTTTCGAGCGTACCTAGCACGTGCTGGGCATCTTTATCGAAACAACACGGCACAACCTTTCCATCCCATGTCAACACACTTCCCGACCACATGCGCCAGCAGTGATTGCCTGTTTTGTATTTCAAGGCATAGGTCCCGTCAGATTGTAAACGGTACCGCGCATATTTTTCATTGGTAGGCATCAATGTGTTGCCGTTTTTATAGTCGTACAATTGAGCGGTCTTGATGCGAACTTCGTCAATCCCCAGCTCACTGCCTAGCGAAAACACGGCAGGAATTTCATGTTCATTAGGTTTCACGGCCAAGAACTGAAAGATGAGGTGCGGGGTCGTCGATTTCTTCTCTTTTTTTGCCGCGATGAGGTGTTTTGTTGCTTCGATCACCTTGGCAAGTTCGCCATGCACACGGTAATTTTCATAGGTTTTTTGAGTCAGACCGTCAATCGAGATGATGAGTCGATCAAGTCCAGAGTGAATAATTTCATCTGCTTTTTTTCGGTCGATGAAATGCGCATTGGTAGAAGTCGCAGTATAGATGCGGAGCTTTTTGGCATCGCGAATAATCTCCAAAAATTGTGGATGCAGAAAAGGTTCGCCTTGAAAATAGTAATTGATGTAAAACACGTGCTTTCCAACTTGCTCGAGCATTTTGCGGTGCAGATCAAGGTTCAACTTTCCCGTTGGTCGAGTAAATTGTTTCAGTCCGCTTGGACATTCAGGACACCCAAGATTACAGGCTGTTGTCGGTTCGATGGATAGCGTGAAAGCCTTTCCCAGGTGCATGGGTCTCTTCAGGATGCGCGACATCTGATAGGAAATCCTTAACACACAAAAATTTGCTATGCGCCGCACATTGAGGTGACGTAAGATGTTCCATTGATCTGTGAAGCGCGACATGTGACAAAGATAGGGAATATGGATTGTTTTCGCTTGGGGAATAGCGATCATAGGGTTGTCTGTTGTTTTATTCACCTTTAGGGTTGTCAATTTTCATTTGAATCGTATATTTGCAAGCGAAAAGACGTTGGTTTTTTCTTGGTTCTATAGCTTTCCGCATTCACTTCGTAAAAGCGGAACAGGCAATTTCGCTAATAGGACAATTGAAATAATTAACCGTTGCGTCGTTTAGCAACATGGTCCTATAGCTTTCCGCATTTACTGCGTAAAAGCGGAACAGGCAACTTCGCCATAGGACCAGACATAATTAACCGTTGCGTCGTTTAGCAACATGGTCCTATAGCTCAGTTGGTTAGAGCAACAGACTCATAATCTGTGGGTCCACAGTTCGAGCCTGTGTGGGACCACCAAAACAGAGTGAGAGTGAAAAGCGAGAGCGGTTCACTCCACTATGTTTTTCGTCACTCTCGCACTCAACCTCACACTTCAATTACTTCTTGTAAATCCCTCAAAAAGTTCGATATTTCCGACCTTTGGCCCACCAAAACAGAGTGACCCTTCGATAGACTCAGGGCTAAAAGTGAAAAGCGAGAGCGGTTCACTCCACTCTAGTTTTTCTTCTCTCTCGCGATATCAATTGATTAGAAGTTAATCTAATTATTTTCCTCATAGTAGTAGGAATAGTCGATTCCTTTCATAAAAAGCTCTCGATCATTGATTTGTTTTGTTAAAGCATTCATCAACAAATCCCTCAATAAACTGCTTTCTGTTGTACTGGCGCGCATTGCCTCCATATACTCGATTTTGCCTATTTTACTCCAATCTACACATTTTTGAATATTCTTTTTCAGCATTAAATCCAACCAAATCCGACTGCTTCGACCGTTTCCTTCCATGAACGGATGCGCAACATTCATTTCAACGTATTTGTCAACGATTTCATCGAAGTTGCTCTCTGACATTTGTTCTATCCGTTTTAATGTATCATCCAGGAATCTGGCATTGGCAAATTGAAAGCCTCCTTTAGAAATGTTTTTTTGACGGATTTGACCTGCAAATTCGTAAAGGCCTCCAAATAAATAGGCATGAATTTGCTGCAATCCCTTTGAGGTTCCGACCTCGATGTTTTCGAGTAAATTTCCTTCAAATAATGTATATGCCTTTTTCTTACTTTGACCGTCAAGACTATTATCACTGTATAAGAACCAATCTAGAAATTTTAGTGCTCGATTATTTGGAAAACTTTTCGCTAACAAGACCACTCCTTCACTGTCCAAAACATCCGTGTTGTATTTCTTGCCATCAGCCGCTTGAAGTTTGAGTTGGTTAGTGGTACTAACCAACTGACTTCCCTCTTTCTTGAGCTTGGCTTTGAGATATTTCCAATAGTTCCTGTTTTTAGCGTAATCAACCTCATCATTTAACACTGAAACGATATCCAACACACTAAATTTCCAATTTGTATTTTCTTCATCCCAAACGGCACGGACTTCGCGGTCATTAAAAAAACGAATGGATATTTTTGAGCTATTCATAAATGGAAAATAACAAACTTAAAGGTAGTCCAAATTTCATTAGTTGATGTGATATGGTCTTTAGTCTTTAAGATTTCTCATTTCATTCACATCCTCCTTCAACAAGTTCGATATTTCAGACCTTTGGACCACGAAAAAAGAGCCAAGGTGAATAAGCCTCGGCGAAGAGAACAGCACACCATGTTGATTCACTTCGCTTCTCGACCATCACGAAATTAATGTATTCTTAAAGGCTTTGTATTCAATACGTTTTATGATTTTGACTATTTTTGCAAGGTGCTAAATCTTGTGGATACATGGAATTTGAATAGAAGGAGTTTTCTTAAAGAAAATCACCTCGTAAATAGTTTAATTACAGTTATTTGCGATAAAAAAGCATCATTGATGTCATACTTCCAAAAATTGTTATGGAGTGATCAAGATAGTATTATCACTTATACTAAGCAGTCTGACATGGCCAGTTTTCATTTTCTATCTATGAAAAATAGAAAAAATATCCATAATTCTGTCGTTCGACAATTCCATAGATACGCAATCAATTGCCTATTCATCCCAAAGCTTCAAAACCCAGCATTATGTGAACAACGATTTGATGGTTTAGATGCTGCATTTTCTTCCAGATTTAATCCCCAGATCGAAATAAAAACACAATTTACTTGGAGGGCTTTTGATCTGAATGCTTTTTTTTCTTTTGCTGAAAAATTCTATGCAGGCGATTATCCTTTGAGAAGTAATAATGATCGCAGAAAAAAAAATCAATTCGCTTCTGATATATTTGCAATCCGATATTAAAATACTACTATGAGACTAGTTCTTTCATTTATGACCCTCGTATTATTTACCTTGAACCTAAATGCTCAAGGTGGCTGCAATGCGAATGTAGGTCTGCCCGACCAAATTGTATGTTCGGGATCGAATGTTATTTTGACGGCAATAAATGTTCAGGGTGTTGGGCAAAATCCAGACTTTGTATGGATTGGCCCAAATGGTGATACGCTATCAACCTCTGGTCCTGTATTAAATTTAGGTCCGGCCACGGCAAATATGGCAGGAACGTATGAGGTGTTTGTATTTTCGGGTTCTGATCCAGATTGTTTTGATTCAAATGACATGGATCTGATTGTAACAAACGGCTTTTCCATTAATGCAGGCCCAGATATGGTCATTTGTCCTGGAAGCCCCATTAATTTTAATTCAACGATCATTGGAAACCCCAGTGGGACTGTTGATTATGACTGGGACGGACCGAATAACTACAATAGTTCTCAAGCGGACCCAACCATCAATAATGCACAACCTAACAATTCAGGGAATTATATTGTCAGTGCCTCTGCGGGGGCGTGTGAAGCAAGTGATACCGTAAATATTTCAGTAGGAAGCGTTTCAATTTCTAGTGGGTTTTTTAATGCTCAAAATCAATTGTCCTATTGTCTTCAAGATGGCGAGTTAACGGGTTTAATCGCGTTCAACATTAACCTTCCCTCAAATCAGAGTACGGTACAATCCGTCACAGTCAATTGGGGTGATGGAACTTCTGTGAGCCTCAACAGCAGCAACTGGAGTGCCCTGCAATCATATGCTTATTCTCCAGGCGGGTATAGTTTAATCATAAATGTCACGCTAACAAGTGGGTGTGTTTTGACGAAAACTTATCCTGTCTTTGTTGGTAGCTCCCCTTCGCCTGCAAGTTTAGCATTGTTCATTAATCAAGCGAATGGGTGTGTTCCACATGCCACAGAATACAATTTTTATGTGCCTTCTACGAATGTGAATGGTACGACATACACAGTGAATTGGGGCGATGGATCGCCTTCTGAAGTTTACACCCATCCGAATTTCCCAGCTACATTGCAACACACATTTACAACCACTTCCTGTGGAAGTAATGTCAATATCTCTGGCGTTACGTATTACAATGTTTTTCAACCCTCAGTAATTACTCAAAACCCATGTTCCGTTCAACCTCAACCCTCTGCAGCTGGTTTGATTAGTGTAGGACAAGGACCAGCGGCTAGTTTCACAAATTCATCCAGTTATATTTGTGTTGGGTCCTCGGTGAATTTTACAAATACATCTTTTTTCGGGTGGACGCTTCCCACTGCAAATGGTGCCAGTTGTGTTTCAACATCTCCATTTTATTGGACCATCACTCCTAATACGCCAGCAACGTTATGGACTTTAACATCAGGTTCATTGGGAGCAAATCCATTAAATTCTAACTCTCAAGCTACTTGGACTGTTGGATCAAACGCTTTATCCGTTTTGTTTAATACGCCAGGGGAGTACACGGTCACTTTGCGTGTAAAAAATCCGTGTGGGAATAGTGTATTTACCAAAACTATATGCGTGTATGCACCTGTAGCTTGTGGGTTTACGACATCTCCAACCTCAGGGTGCAGCCCATTAACGGTTGCTACAACAAACACCACGGTGGTTCCCACGTGCCAAGGAACTCCTATTCCTATGAGCTATGTTTGGACGGTTACCAATCCTACCGGCGGCACCAGCACCATCACATCGACAACCGCAGTGAATCCTAATATTACATTCACCAATACGTCGAATATTCCTAAAACCTTTATTGTATCACTCACTGCTACACCACTGAATTCAGCAACTTTGTTGCCTTTGACAACGTGTGCGTCAACATGCACCCAAACGGTGATTGTCAATCCATTGCCCGTAATGCTTCCTGTCGGAGTGACGAGTTGTAGTTCTCTTCCATTGGCTGTTGCATTGACGTCAAACATGTCAGCGACGTATTCATGGTCTGCAACAAGCAATACAAATGTATCAGGTGAATCAACCACCCCTCAATCTACCAATACGATCACGGATATTCTTACAAACCTAACGACAGTACCTCAGGTTGTTACCTATAATGTTACTCCCACATCTTTATTGGGATGCGTTGGACCAACACAAACGGTTACGGCCACATTAAATGTTGTGTCACCAGGAACAATTAGTTCGGATCAATTAATTTGTCCAGGTGGAAATCCTGCAATATTAACAGGAACTGCTCCTGTTGGCGCAGGAATAGTGAGCTATCAATGGCAGTCATCCACAAACAATGTAACGTGGGTGGATATTGCAGGTGCAACCCTCGCAACGTATGATCCACCAGTGACATCAACGGTGATCTATTATCGACGAATTGTGATTTACACATCGAATAATGTGGCGTGTAATGCTATATCGAATGTGGTAACAATAACAATTAATGCCATTTCATCGGGCACAATTGCGGCATCACAAACGATATGTCCTGGTGAAGACCCAATCATATTATCCACGGTGACACCTGCCGCTGGCTCTGGAAGTATATCCTATCAATGGCAAACATCCACGACATCATCAACTACTGGTTATGCAGACATTACCGGGCAAACTGGAACGAGTTATGATCCACCAGCGACATCTGTTACCACTTATTATCAGCTCATCGCAACAAGTACACTAAACGGATTGTCATGTCCATTGGCAACCGCACCCATAACGATTTCTGTGATTTCCATTAATCCAGGAGTGATTGCGGCAAGTCAAACAATTTGTACTGGCGGAGATCCTGCGGCCTTTACAGTAACCACAGCTGCTTCAGGACCTGGTGTTTTGACATACCAATGGCAATCATCTACGGATAATATCACTTGGACGAACATCTCGAATGCGAATGCAGCCACTTACGACCCCCCAGTTGCAACGGCTACCATTTATTACAGACGCATTGTAATAAGTACGCTAAACAATATTAGTTGCCAATTGATATCGAATGTATTAACTATAACGGTTCTCCCGGATCCAACAATTACTGTACAACCTACAGCTGCTCAGACAATTTGTGTGGGAGGTACTATATCATCGCCGCTGTCAATTTCTTACACAGGAAGTGTTGGTACAGCTAGTTATCAGTGGTATAGTGTCTCTGGTGCAACGAACACACTGATACCATCTGCCACAGCCAGCACATATTCACCTCCTTCATACGCTGCGGCTGGGACGTTCAATTATTTTGTGACTGTGAGTTCAACAGGAAATGGATGCAATGCAATTTCCTCCGCCAATGCCCAAGTGGTTGTTATCGCTGACCCAACATTAACAGGTCTTGTCAATGCATCGTACTGCCAGAATTCTTCGACTGTAGTTCCTCTGTCAATTACTGTGAATGGAGGAACAGGTACACCAACGTATCAGTGGTATAGCAATGCTGCAAATAATAATACAACGGGTACATTGATTGCCGGAGCAACCTCGTCAACGTTTACTCCTCCTGTCTCTGCTTTAGGCACGATCTATTATTACTGCATTGTGAATCAGGGTTCCAATTGCAATGCGACGTCTGCAGTTGCGTCCGTTTTGGTGACAAGTCAACCAACAATTACTGCGCAACCCTTGGCAACTCAAACGCTATGTGTGGGTGGAGTGCCTACAAATTTAAGTGTCACGCTTGCGGGCGGAACGGGTACCCCTAGTTATCAGTGGTACAGCAATACAGTGAATTCTACAGTGGGAGGCACCCTGATTACAGGAGCGACTGCTGCTACGTTTACACCACCGGTTGCCACAGCAGGAACCACCTATTACTATTGTGTGATCACCTATCCGTTAAGTGGATGTTCGGTATTCACATCGGCTATAGGAACGGTCATTTTAAATGCAGACCCAGTCATTTCAACACAACCGCTTGCCTCGCAAACAATATGTGTTGGGGGAACAATAGCTCCTGCATTCACTGTATCAGCCACTGGAGGATTGGGTACATTTTCGTACCAGTGGTTATTGAATGGGGCATCAATATCCGGTGCAACCTTAGCAACCTATACACCACCAACTTTTAATACCGCTGGTACGTTTAATTATACAGTAAATGTCGCTCAGACTGGCAATGGTTGTTCGACGGCTACCTCGCAGCAAGCCCAAGTTGTGGTGGTCGCTGATCCAATACTTACAGCGCCAATTGCCGCCTCGTATTGTCAAAACTCATCCACAGTAGTTCCATTGAGCGTTACAGCAACTGGAGGTATTCCATCGGCATATTCCTATCAATGGTATAGCAATGCGGCCAATAATAATACCACTGGGACACTTATTGCTGGGGCCACTAGTAGTACCTACACTCCTTCTGTAGCGACGATTGGAACATTCTATTATTACTGCATTGTTAGTCAGGGATCAAATTGTTCAACCTCGTCGTCAACGGCTTCAATCATTGTAACAGGTCAACCAACAGTAAGTGTTCAACCTTTAACGACGCAAACCGTTTGTGTTGGAGGAGTACCAACAACAATCACCATGACTTTAGCGGGTGGAACAGGCACACCAAGCTATCAGTGGTATTCCAATACAACGAACTCAAATACCGGGGGAACGCTGATTGCAGGTGCAACGTCTATCACTTATGTTCCACCCACTACAACTGCAGGGACATTCTATTATTATTGTGTCGTCACGTATCCAATCAGTGGCTGTTCAACAATCACAACAGCCGTAGCCACCGTCAACGTTGTAGGATTACCGGTTATAGCTACTCAACCACTTGCATCCCAAACGATTTGTGTTGGCGGTACAATCTCACCTGCTCTTTCTGTTACCTATACGGGTGGAACGGGGACAGCAACATATCAATGGTACACTGTTGTTGGTGCAACCAATACGCCTATTGCGGGAGCTACAGCATCTACCTACACACCGCCAACATTTGCCACAGCGGGGACGTATACATACATTGTGCGTGTGACATTGAGTGGCAGTGGATGTAGTTTCGTGCAATCACAACAGGCACAGGTCATCGTGTTAGCCGACCCAACGGTGACTGCACCAGTTGGTGCGTCTTATTGTCAAAATGCTACACCAGTTGCGCCATTATCAGTGACAGCATCAGGTGGTATTGCATCGGCGTATACCTATCAATGGTACAGCAATGCTGCCAATAATAATACAACAGGTACATTAATCGCAGGCGCAACCAATAGCACATTTACACCTGTGGTTGCAACCGTTGGAACGGTATATTACTATTGCATTGTTTCGCAAGGTTCAAATTGTTCTGTTAACTCAGCAACGGCTGCCATAGTCACTACGCCAGGTCCAACATTTACTACAAATCCATTGGCCACGCAATCTATCTGTTTGGGAGGAACACCTGCGCCATTGACTGTTGCTTATACCAACGGAACGGGTGCGCCTAGCTATCAATGGTTTAGTAATACAGTGAATTCAACGGCAGGGGCAACGGCGATAGTAGGAGCAACCTCAGCGACATTCACTCCTCCTGGAAATACCTTAGGTACCCTGTATTATTTTTGTACAATTACCTTCGCTACTGGAGGGTGTTCTCAGATTGCATCAGCCATTGCGACCGTCAACGTAAACACTGTTCAAAGCATTTCTTTGCAACCAATTGCTTCTCAAACAATTTGTGTCGGCGGATCGATTAGTCCAGCATTGACTGTGAATTACACTGATGGAGCAGGTACAGCGACGTATCAATGGTACAGTGTTGTCGGAGCAACCAATACGCTTATTGCAGGAGCCACTGCAGCGTCATATACCCCGCCAGTTTTTGCGACAGCAGGCACATTTAACTATATTGTTAGAGTGACCCTCAATGGAAATGGTTGTGGTTTTGTACAATCCACAAATGCTCAAATTATTGTTGTTGCAGATCCAACGGTGAGTGCTCCCGTTGCTGCCACTTATTGTCAAAATGCTACTCCAGTGACACCATTATCAGTCAACCCAACGGGCGGTATTGCGACAGCCTACAGTTATCAATGGTATAGCAATGCAGTAAACAACAATACTACAGGTACGTTGATTGTGGGTGCGACAAGCAACACTTTTACACCTTCTGTTGCAACCGTTGGAACTGTTTATTACTATTGCATTGTATCTCAGGGCTCAAATTGTTCTGTAAATTCCGCCACGGCAGCCATTGTTACAACGGCAAGTCCAACAATTACAACTCAACCTTTGGTGACACAAACGCTTTGTGTTGGAGGGACGGCAACAGCGCTAACAGTTGTATATAGTGGTGGAGCCGGAATACCTAGCTACCAATGGTATAGTAATACAGTGAACTCATTGGTTGGTGCTACTGCAATTACAGGAGCAAATGCGATTAGTTATACTCCTCCATCAACTGTGTCTGGAACCACATATTATTTCTGCACGATAAGTTTAGTATCAAGTGGCTGTCCTCTTGTTACTTCGAATATAGCAACGGTCATCATAAATCCAGATCCAACCATTTCGATCCAACCATTGGCAACGCAAACGATATGTGTTGGCGGTTCAATTTCACCTGCCTTAACAGCAAGTTATAGTGGTGGTGCAGGTACACCAAGTTACCAGTGGTATTCGGTCGTTGGGGCAACAAATACACTTATTTCGGGGGCAACTGCTGCCACATATACGCCACCAGTTTTCAATACAGCAGGAACCTTTAATTACATCATTCGTGTGACACTTTCAGGGAATGGATGTGGGAATGTTGATTCTCAAACTGCTCAGGTTGTGGTTGTTTCAGATCCGACAGTGAGTGCGCCAATAAGTGCTTCATATTGTCAAAATGCGACACCAATTACTCCATTGAGCGTGTCTGCATCTGGAGGATTAACATCTTCATATTCGTATCAATGGTATAGCAATACTGTCAACAATAATACTACGGGAACAATCATCGCTGGAGCAACAAACAATACCTATACTCCACCTGTGGCAACAATAGGTACAGTGTATTATTATTGTTTGGTTTCACAGGGATCGAATTGCAGCACAGCATCTGCAGTAGCTACAATTCAGGTAACAGCGGGTCCAACAATCACCACACAGCCAACTGCATCCCAAACGCTGTGTGTTGGTGGTACAGCAACCGCATTGTCAGTGATATACACGAATGGATCGGGAAGTCCGGCCTACCAATGGTTTAGCAATACGACAAACTCGACAGTGGGGGCGACAGCAATCGTTGGAGCAACAAGCGCAACGTACACTCCAAGCACATTAACAAGTGGGACTACGTACTATTTCTGTGTCATTAGTTTTGCTGTAAGTGGTTGTTCTTCCATTACCTCCTCAATAGCTACGGTAATCATAAATCCAGATCCAACCATTAGTGTTGAACCAATCGCGTCACAGACTATTTGTGTTGGTGGTACCATTGCATCTGCCTTAACTGCCAATTACATTGGAGGTGCAGGTACACCAAGTTACCAGTGGTACTCGGTCGTTGGTGCAACAAATACGTTGATCACAGGGGCCACAGCGGTGACTTATACACCGCCAGTATTCAATACAGCGGGAACGTTTAATTACATCATTCGCGTGACACTTTCTGGAAATGGGTGTGGTTCTGTTGATTCTCAGACGGCACAGATTGTAGTTGTTTCAGATCCGACAGTGAGTGCGCCAGTAAGTGCCGCATATTGTCAAAATGCAACGCCTACTCCTTTGAGTATTGTTGCTTCAGGAGGATTAACAACTTCATATTCGTATCAATGGTATAGCAATACAGTCAACAATAACACAACGGGATCGCTCATCGCTGGAGCTACAAACAATACCTATACTCCGCCTGTGGGCACTATTGGAACAGTGTATTATTATTGTTTGGTTTCACAGGGATCTAATTGCAGCACAGCATCTGCGGTAGCAAGTATACAAGTGACAGCGGGTCCAACAATCACCACACAGCCAACTGCATCCCAAACGCTGTGTGTTGGTGGTACAGCAACCGCATTGTCAGTGATATACACGAATGGTACGGGAAGTCCTGCCTACCAGTGGTTTAGCAATACGGCAAACTCGACAGTTGGGGCGACAGCAATCGTTGGAGCAACAAGCGCAACATACACTCCAAGCACATTAACAAGTGGGACTACGTACTATTTCTGTGTAATCAGTTTTGCGACAGGTGGTTGTTCTTCCATCACCTCCTCCATTGCAACGGTCATCATAAATCCAGATCCAACCATTTCAATTCAACCATTGGCAACGCAAACGATATGTGTAGGCGGTTCAATTTCACCTGCGTTAACAGCAAGTTATACTGGAGGAACAGGAACGCCAAGTTACCAATGGTACTCGGTCGTTGGGGCGACAAATACACTTATTTCGGGGGCAACTTCTGCGACCTATACGCCACCTGTTTTCAATACAGCGGGAACGTTTAATTACATTATTCGCGTAACACTTTCAGGGAATGGATGTGGGAATGTTGATTCTCAAACTGCTCAGGTTGTGGTTGTTTCAGATCCTACAGTAAGCGCTCCAATTGGTGGAGTTTATTGTCAAAATGCATCTACAGTGACGCCGCTCTCTGTGAATGTCACTGGAGGTACTGGTACGGCAAATTACCAATGGTATAGTAACACGACGAATAGCAACACTGGGGGAACATTGATTTCAGGAGCCACATTGAGTACATATACTCCACCTGTAGCGGTTATCGGCACAATGTATTATTATTGCGTTGTTTCTCAGGGAACCAACTGTGGTTCAACGTCTCTTGCTGCAGCAGTTCAAGTTGCCCCTCTTGCTATCATTTCCAATCAGCCAATACCAAGTCAGATTATTTGTTCAGGAGGGACCTTAACACCACTTGCGGTGACATCTACGGGAAATCCAAGTTCACCCAATTATCAATGGTACAGCAATTCAACAAATTCAACGACCGGAGGGACCTTAATTGTTGGTGCCACAAGTAACACGTATACACCAAGCAATGCATTAATTGGCACCACGTATTATTATTGTGAGATTTATTTTAGTAGTGGATGCGTATCGTTAATTTCTCAGATTTCAGAAGTCATAGTAAACGATGATCCAACCATTACAAGTCAACCGTTAATAAGTCAAACAGTTTGTTCTGGAAATACCATTGCAGTTCCTTTAACGGCCTCATATTCTGGCGGTCTTGGAACAGCCAGTTATCAATGGTTTACGTCAACCGGAGGTGTTGTATCCCCAATACCAGGTGCAACATCCTCATCCTATACTCCTCCTGCGATTTCCATTCCGGGAACATTCAATTTTTTAATTGGAATCAGCCTAAACGGAAATGGGTGTGATGTCGCAACGTCAGATTTGGCTGAATTAATCGTGACCTCTGGGCCAAGTGTTTCACCGATTAACTCACTAAGTTTATGCAATACATACACAACATCAGAAGTCATATTTAGTGGAACAATTCCAGGAACCACGTTTGATTGGACAAATAACAATCCATCCATTGGATTATCTGCAACAGGGAATGGAAATATCCTTCCGTTTACGGCAACAAACAATGGGACAATTCCAATTTCTAGTACCGTTACCGTTATTCCGACAGTAACGATTTCTGGTGCATCTTGCCAAGGATTACCTCAAACATTTACAATCACTGTAAATCCGTTCCAAAATGTAAATGATCCATCCGATATTGTTGCGTGCAACGGCGCGACCGTTCCAACAATTGGTTTTACTGGTTCAGGGTCGATTTATAACTGGACAAACAATACTCCAAGTATTGGAGTTGGTGCTTCTGGCTCAAATAGCATATCATCGTTTACAGCAATCAATGCTGGCAACGTACCGATTGTATCCACCTTTACGGTAACCCCTGGGTTTAATGGATCATCCACTTGCCCTGGAGATGTTGAAACATTTACCATTACAGTTTTACCTACACCAATCGTGAATGATATTCCTGATCAAACGGTGTGTGATGGGAATATGGTCAGTGCTTTAAATTTCAGTGGCCTTGCCACAAGTTATAATTGGACCAATAATGTTCCGTCCATAGGTATATCCGCAAATGGCTCAGGTGCGATAAATAACTTTTCTGCTGTGAACGCATCCAATAGTGCTATTTTGGCGACCATTAACGTGGTTCCAGCTTATTCATCAGGAAATACGACATGCTTGGGGAACTCAGAATCCATTGGGATTACCGTGTTGCCAACACCTGCACTTGCTCAACCACAGAATATCGTGGTGTGCAATGGATCGCCAACAGGAAACATTGTTTTTTCTGGCAATACCGGATCATTTGCTTGGACCAATAATGATCCATCTATTGGAATAGGATCTTCTGGAACGGGGTCAATCCCTTCTTTTGCAGCAACTAATCCCTCATCGGTTCCGATAGTGGCAACAATCACTGTTGTACCATCCAACTCACTCAATGGTACGAACTGCGCAGGTCAATCTAAAACGTTTACGATTACAATTAACCCGACACCTTCAGTGTCTGACCCTACAGACCAAGTGGTTTGTCATCAAACAGCAACGTTGCCAATAACGTTTAGTGGGAACGCCACATCATATGCATGGAACAATTCATTGCCTAGTATTGGCTTAGCGGGAACGGGAATTGGATCTATTGCGTCGTTCAATGGAAATAATTTATTGTCGAATCCGGTGACGGCTGCGCTGACTGTGACACCGCAATATTTGAATGCGGGCTTAACGTGTTACGGAACACCTCAAAATTTCACCATCACTGTGGACCCAATACCAACTGTTCAATATAGCATTCCTTCGCAAATCATTTGTTCAGATGAATCTACATTGCCTGTGACGATTTCATCGGCGACAGCAGGTGCAATAATTAGTTGGGATGTTGTGACAATCCCAGCGTTTATTTCTGGTGTGCCAAATACTTCCGGTGGAAGTGTTATTCAATCCATGACTCTGAATAATTCCAGTGTGAATGCTGAAATTGTACAGTTCCAGGGTACGGCCATTACTTCCAGTCAAGCGGCTTGCGTTGGAACGGGTTCAATTTATTCAATTACTGTAAACCCATTACCAAACATTCCTCCAATCAGCGATTTTACATTATGTAATAATGGAAGTGTGAATGTAAGTTTGACCGCAGATATTAACTCAACATTCAGCTGGTTGGCTACGAACAATGCAAATGTCAATGGTGAAACACTCATTCCGTTTAATTCTCCGACGGTGTCAAATACACTCCAAAACAATGGGACGGTCATTGAATATGTTACATACACCGTGACACCAACGTCATCTCCACAAGGTTGTCAAGGATCCCCGGTAGATTTTATGGTGGAAGTCATACCAGATGTGAACCTTATTAGTCCGATTACTTATGAAATTTGTAGTGATGAATATACAAATATCGCATTGCAAGCGAATGTTACATCAACATTCACATGGGTGGCACAAGATAATCCAAACATTAGTGGTGAATCGTTAATTCTGCAAAATGGCAATTTCATTAACGATCAACTGATTAATACGACAACACTTGATCAATTTGTCACATATCTTGTGACTCCAACATCATCACCATTGGCTTGTCCGGGCATTACGAAAGCCATTAATGTATTGGTACACCCATCTGTTCGTTTGTCCAACCTAGATTCGTTGACAATTTGCAGTGAAGGCAATGTTTCATTAAACCTTCAAGGAACAGAAAATGCGGTATTTAGTTGGTATGCAACAAATAATGGGATAGTGCAGGGTGAAACAACTGTTTCTCAATCATCGGATCTTATAAATGATCTGTTAATTAACAATTCTACGACACAGCAGGAAGTGGTGTATAACATAGAAGCAACATCTATCCTTACAGGGTGCACAAGTTCAAATATTCCTGTGTGGGTATTTGTAAATCCACTCCCGATACTGCAGCACAGTGATGTGACAATTTGTTCAGGACAGATTGTAAACTATAACTTAATATCGAATATCCCATCTACTTACACCTGGAGTGCGGCGCAGAATAGTTCGGTAGTTGGTGAATCTATTTCCACCCAGACTAGTTCAGTGATTGATGACGAATTGGTAAATCTCAGCAATGTGACACAAACGGTTGTTTATACTGTTACGCCAAGCGCTGCGGGTTGTGTAGGGCCATCGAACAATATAAATGTACAGGTAACACAAGCGCCTAACATTGGGTTTACAGTGGCAAACAGCCCACTTTGCGTTCAAAGTTTATTGGATATCACAAACACGTCATCACCAACACTTGATTTCGTTTGGACTTTCGGAGATGGTGGGACATCGACTGATCCTACTCCTTTATATTCCTATAATGCGCCTGGCACATACACTATTACATTAAATGCGGTAGATCTTCAGTCAAATTGTTCTGGGGTTGCCACAGAAACAGTAACGATATTAGGTTCTCCAACTGTTGATTTTGATGTATCGGATACTGCTGGGTGTGTTTCAATGTATGTGACATTCACAGACTTAGTAAATGCACCAAACACAAGTGTATTATGGGATTTTGGGGATGGACAAATATCGAATCAGGTTGGTGCTATTGACCATCAATATCTCCAGGCAGGATGTTATGATGTTACCCTAACCATTACCAATACTGCAGGATGTGCGGTGTCTGTTACTCAATCAGAAATGGTGTGTGCGTATGATAACCCGAATGCGATGTTCTATGTGAACAACGACACCGTTTTTACGACAGCCACTGAAGTGCTCTTTACGAATCAATCTACCAATGCGTACTCTTATCTATGGGATTTCAGCGATGGAACAACGAGTTTGGCGATCGATCCAGCGCATACCTTCCCGGAAGTGCCGCTTGATTATGTCGTGACCCTCTATGCGTACAATGAGGCTGGATGTTATGACACGATGATGCTCACTGTGACTGTTTTTGAAGAGTTAATATATTATGTTCCAAATTCATTTACACCGAATAATGATGGTACAAACGATATCTTCTTACCTACAATGACTTCTGGATTTGATCGAGATTCCTATGAGTTAATCATTTTCAATCGTTGGGGTGAACAGGTCTTTAGTACAAAAGACCCAGACACAGGATGGGATGGATCTCTTTACAATGCTGGTTTGTCATCTGCCAGTGATGCAGTACAAGATGGAGTATATACATGGAAAATCCGCTGCACAGGTTTACAGAATGAATTGGCTAACGAATATGTCGGACATGTTGTATTGTTGAAATAGTTCGCAAGTGTAGATAAAGTTCACGAACCTGAGTCTCCCTTGATGTGGATGGCTCAGGTTTTTTTGTACCATGAAGAATCCACCTTGTTCTCCATATTGGTGATTATTCTTTTGTGTAAACGCGCTCGGTTGATTGTTGTTTGAATATGTGCAATAGATTCCAGAACGATTTGTTCAAAGCCAAAAAAATCCCCTATCTTGAATTGTATTTTTTAAGGGATTCAGAATTTGATGAAATTAGTAGGGCTAATAACAAGAAGTTAGGGAGGTATTTGAGATGAGAACAAATCTTCTCTCCAAGCCCCTAGTTTCAACCACGGGTTTATAGGATTTTAATCCTAGGTATTCCAATGTTTTTTGAGGACAAGAATCAACCACATTAAATAGTTTAACCTTGGTAAAATCTATACTATTTCAAATAATAGAAACAATTTGTGTTGATTCCCATTTAGTTTATATATTTAACATGAACGTCGAATTTCATGGATTTATTCAGTTTGATCCGGCTTTGTTGTCATCATGGGGTATTCAATGATTTTGTATTCGCCCGTGTGGCCCTAAATTTAAATTATTCCGAAATTTGAACTAAATCGAGAATAATATGGTCAATTCTTAAAACTTTCTCCAATGACAGAAAAATTGTAGTAGGGATCGATACTCGAAAAGTTTTACAATCTCCTTTTAAGCAAAATGAAATCAGTAAATTTCTATTATTACCGCAAAACATTCACATGCCCAACGACCATTTTTCGTTCATCGGTGTCGCTTGTCTTAAACTCAATTTTCCACGTATAAATGCCATCTTGCACTGTGCTTATCTCACTTTGACCGCCGTAACCACCATCCCAGCCAACTTTTGCATCGTGTGACTCAAAGACCAACTCACCCCAACGATTGTATATGAGAAGGGTAAAGTCAAATGGGTCAAATCCAGAGGTAAAAATGGGCTGAAAGAATTGGTTGTGTTCATCGTCATCTGGTGTAAAGCAATTCGGGATATAAAACACCAAATCTTCTTTGATCTGAATGACTGAACTCACGGAATCGATGCATCCTGAAAGGGAAGTAGCGACTAGTATGACTTCATAATTACCCAGTGGCATTCCGGCATAATCATGCGTTGGATTGATATCAGTGGAAGTGGATGAACCATCTCCGAAGTTCCAAACATAACTCACCGCACCAATCGTCATGTTCTGAAAACTTGTTTCCGAATCATACTGATTAATAACGGATGGTACTGCAACGAACGAAGCCATTGGTGACGCTTCGACACAGATGAGGTTAGGCAGATTTAAGCTGTTTACGCACCCATTCGCGAATGTTACGGTCAATTCAACGTCATGGCAGCCATACTCAATAAAGGTATGGGTGACCGTTCCGCAGCCATTCACCGTACTGCCATCACTAAATGTCCATGCACAATCCACTGAATTTGTCGTGGTATTGGTGAAGTTGACTACGAGGGGAGAGCAGCCTAATGTGATGTCTGGGGTGAAAGTTACAGCATCTGTATTACTGAACTGAACGAGGACATCATCGGTATTTTCGCAGCCTGCTGCAGTAGTCCCAACAACTGTATAGGTGCTAATTGTGCTACTTGGAACAAATGATACACCATCGATCACACCATTATTCCAACTGTAAGTGTCTGCACCGCTTCCTGTCAACGAAATACTTGCGCCTGTGCAAATCGTAATATCATTTCCAGCAAATACTGTTGGTATTGGATTTACAAGCACCTGCACTTGATCAGTATTAATACACCCGTCTGAGGAGGTACCCGTTACGGTATACGTGGTTGTTACGCTTGGTGAAAATGGATTTCCGTTAGTGACAGCGTTGTCCCAAGTATAGGAATTCCCTCCTGTTGCCAGCAATGTGCTTGTTTCACCTAAACAAAGCGCTTGGTCAGCACCCGCATTGATGTTGGGTGTGGGATGAACGGTAATGGTAAAGGTTACCGGTGAACCGGCACAATTCCCGAGGGTTGGTGTAATGGAAACCACAGCAACCTGATCATTTGCAGTCGAATTCATTGTGGTAAAGGCAGGCAAATTTGAATTGCCACTGGCTGCAAGTCCAATGGATGGATTGTCATTTATCCATGTATAGGAGGTGCCCGCGGTCGCGCTTGTAAAGGTAATGGATGGAATGACTACTCCTGCACAAACTTCTTCAGCAATAGGCGTGTTCATGGTAGGTAGTGGTGTAACAATGACATCAATTTGTGCCAAAGGACTTACACACCCATTGCTCGCTTGGGAGACGTAATAACTTGTCGTTCCTGGTGTACTTGTCGATGGAGTAGGTGCAGTCGCGCTTCCTATACCCCCCGTTGGAACCGTGTACCACATAAGATTTGACCCTGTAGCTGTTAGTGCCGCTGCCGTTGCTCCTTGACAATACGTGATATTGCTTACGGTAGGTGCCGCGGGGCCTGGATTCACGGTGATAATCACTGATTCTGTGGCCGTGCAACCTGCGAAGTCTGTACCATTCAAAATGGCGGTATAGGTACCGGGATTGGCGTATGTGATCGAATGAGGGCCATTCCCAACCGCACTCGCTTGCGATCCACCATTGGAGAAGTTCCAGTTGAGTCCGCCAGCTACATTCACGGATGTTGAACCTGAGAAGGCAACAGTTCCTCCTGCACAAATACTTACAGGGGCAGCAGTGATATTCGGGTTCGGACCTTGAAAGGTTCCAGTTCCACCAAAGTTAACAGTGAACCCCATGTTGGCACTGAAGTTATTGACAAGCAGTGCATAGGTGGTTCCAGCGGTCATATTGATGAACTGGCAATAGGCATTTTCACCTGGATCACAGTTAGGATCTTCCACAATGCTCACATCGGTTAAACTTAATCCTGTGGAGCCATTCACATTGAGGCAAGAGGAAGAATTGCAGCGGAGTACCGTGCGCGGTCCACATGGATTGGTGGTATTCAATTGGTACACAATAAAGTCGATGTCATCCATTGGATTCAAGGGGGTGATATCGACGGTAAATGTTCCAGCTGTTCCACAGGTCCAATAAAACCAAGAGGAATTTCCCTCATCTGCTCCGAACGCATTTTCAAGACATGTGGACGATTCAGGTTCATCATTGTTCGCTCCACCACCACTTAAGGTTCCCACACTCACAGGACTTTGGTTGCACAGAAAAGCCGCACCACCGCAGTCTGCGCCAGGATTGGCAGAAGGGGTATAGTTATTCAAACAAAGTTCGAAAGTTCCCTCATTGGCTTGGGTGGTAGAAACGCGAATGTAATAGACTGTACCTGGAATCATGGCCCCTTCATAGAGTTGAACTATTCCAGAACCAGCTACGGAATTACATCCTTGTTCATTGACTGTTGTGACGCAGCTTCCATTGTAAATCGCAACAGCAGGATTAAACATAGTACCTCCATTGCCCGAACCACCAACAGAAATTAAGGCATCTGTTCCGGTAGCTGTAAACTGAAACCATACATCTTCGGTGTTTGTTGCGCCAAAACATGTAGGATTTGACCAGGTTCCTACCGTTGAACCTACATTGGTGTAAAATGCCGCTCCCGAACAGTAGTTCGAAACATTGTTTAACTGAAGGGCAGTCGCGCAATCATCCCCTTGAGCCAAGCCGAAATTGAACCAGGGTAAGAAGGTAGAAATACACAGAAACAGGAAATATCGATATGCTGCAATCATGCGTAAACTCGAACAAGGATATTCATTAGTAGTAGTTTGACGATACCAATATAAAACAAAAAATTGAGTTTCTTTTAGCATTCATATGATAGAAAGTTGTTTTAGGTTATTTCCTTCAATAATCTCACTTAAGCTATTTGCCATTACAAATAGATTTATTGATAAAATATTACCTTTGAAATTATATCTATTGTGCATGAAGGTCGTTTTCCCTATTTTACTCTTCTTATTTTGTTTTGAGTTATTTGCGCAAGAGGTGCGTATCGGTAATCAAGTCGTGTCAACACAAGATTTGACGGTAACAAGGTTTAATAATGGCGATCTTATCCCAATCGTTAATTCAGTTGAGGAGTCAAACTCATATGCATTGAAAGGTAAGCCGGCTTGCATGAAGGTTGGTGGTTCGGTTTGGTACAACTGGTATGCTGTCAACGATTCAAGAGGAATTGCTCCAACGGGTTGGCATGTCCCAAATGAGCGCGAATTGAGTAACTTGATTGATTTTTGTCGAGGTAAAATCTATTGGGTAGCTGAAAAAAAGAATCGAACAATTTTGCCCGGAACACCAACCAGGGTTGAATACCTAGAACCAGAATTTAATTGGTGGGCTTTTGGAGAAAACAGGCAGTTTCATGACGCCTTTGTTCAGCGATTAAAGTGTCCTAGTGCGATGGGACCGTTGACACTGGAAATAGCTAAGAAAACCGATTTCTACCCCGTCCGTGTTTTTGCGGACAATCCAAACCAGATATCTGCTCGAGAATATTTCTTGAAAACACAAGAATTTGAGGTTATAACAGGAAATGAACAATGGAAATTAGTTGTTAAATGTGAAAATTGTGATACGGATTCTGGTGAAGAGAATGAATGTATTGGTAAGGCAATTCTTTTATTAACGAGCACGTCTGACACACTTGAACATTATAAAATCGAGATTGATGATTTCGGTTTTTCCAAAAAAGACGGAAAAATAGTTTCAGATCTAGGAGTGCGGTTTGAAGACTTTAATTTTGACGGTCAGTTGGACTTTGGAATAGGCTTCGTAGGAAATTTTTTTGAATTTATTCCAAGGGTATTTTTTTTAGATGCAGTTAGAAAGAAGGCGGTGTTTAACGAAGAATTTAATAGACTTTTTGTTCTAGGTGAAAATTCATTTTTTGACTTGAAAACAAGGTCGTTTGAAGGTAGTACAACTATGGCTGACAGCTATCAAATAATTGAATACTATCTCTGTCCAAAGGATTCATTATCAAAATTTGCACACTACTCCTTGCCTTCTGAATTGTCACAGGATAAAATCAATTACCCAAATGTTTTTTTGGTAAACTATTTCTCATTGTCAGATCGTGAATTAACAAGATTCAATTTGAATACCTTTGGTTATGAGCGATATACACTTGATGATTGGGGGTATGGGGAAATGCACGCCATTGAGAATGGTAATCCTTACTGGGTGGAGCTAGCAAAAGGTGGAATAAGTGTAGAAGTTCAAAAAATTGATTCGGCTACATATTACAATGCAGCAAAGAACATTCAAGAAAATCCGTTCACATTGAGTCAAGAGAATGAAGATTTCAATCTTGAAGGTGTTTATCTAAAAAGATTTGGTAAAGGGGTGAAACGTCAAGGTGATAAATTGGTTTTGAAACCTGAAAATGGTAGGGAATTGGAATATAAAAATAGCGAAGAGCCATGGCAATCGTATTCCTATTTCGGCCTAACTGAGGACCGAAAGTGTTGGATTGTTCGGCAATATCAAGAATCAGAGGCATATGTTCAATTGCTCATAGACTGTAAATCAGGGGCGATTGATTCTTCAATGTTTTCATTTCCAAGGTATTCTCCGAATGGAATGTATTGTGCGGAAGGTGATTACGGAGCAATGGAGAGTATGGGTACTTTAAATCTTTATTCATTGATAAACGGCAAGTGGCTTCCATTCGTTAGTGTGTCTTTTGAAAACCTAGAATTTTCCTTTGCTCCGTACGACCTTTTTTGGATTGAAGATAAAACAATCCTAGTCAAACAGCTTAAATTAAAAAGCAATCCACAAAGAGAGGAGTATTTTGAATACGCCAAGTTTACTTTTGATTTTAAATAAATAACCTGATTATGATTTTCCCTTTCAGCCCTAATAAAATAATTTGTGCAGTATTTTTTGTCTTAATTTCGGCAATCTCCTTCTCTCAAGTGACATCCCTTGAAGGTCTCCGCGCAGCATTACCCGGAGAAATTGATCACTCTCAACCAATGATGATTGATGGTGTCACAACACCTGTCTTTACTGCTGAAGGAGTCAAAGTTGCACCAGAGAAATTGGGGGAGTATTTTTCTTCAAATGAATACACCTTGGAACCTTTTGTGAATGCCAAAAAGGAACTAAAGGCCTTTGTTTTTCGAAAGTTGTCAGAGGAAGAAAAAAAGATGATGAGCAAGATGATGATTCCTGTGGAAGAAATTTCATCGGAAGAAAAAAATCATCCTATTGATGGGGTGTTAACAGACATGAAAGGCAACAAGGTTAAAATTTCAGATTTCAAGGGAAAAGTGGTGGTCATCAACTTCTGGTTCATCGCCTGCAAACCATGCACGATGGAAATGCCCGAACTAAATCATGTGGTGATGGAATTCAATGGCAAGGATGTCGTATTCCTCGGTATTGCTCTTGACGAAGTCAAAGACTTGAAAAAATTCCTAAAAGATCATGCCTTCGACTACCGTATTTTTGCTGCAGGTGATCAATTCGCCAACGAAATGGGGGTGATGTCTTTCCCTACACACTTTGTCATTGGACGAGATGGCATTCTACAGTTCAAAACCTCTGGTTTTAGTCCAACCACGATTCCGACGCTGAAAGAGGCCATAAACACTGCGCTAAAATAAGTTACGAATTACAAATTATGAACTTTGGTGGCTGAGGTGCGATAGCAGACTCGAAGCCACGAGTTACGAAATTTTTGATTAGTTCTCCGGTTTACGAAGAATGAACAAGTCTTTTAGCGCAGCGCATTGTCCACCGCGGCGGGGTCTTTTAAATCCTTCGAAGCTCAAAGAGCGAAGTAGGATTGTCTTACAGTCAGCTGCGGCTGACGGGTCTTTTGTCAATATTGATCAAACACGTCGCCAATGAATCGATGTGTAAGTCAAGCACGGCTTTATAGTTGGATTTGCGGTAGCCACCGAAAAGTGCCATCGTAACAGGCAATGGCCGACCGATTGCAAGTGATATTTCATTTACCCAATCAGAGAACACTTGAGCACATTCAATCCAGTGTTCCGTGTCGCAGTATCCACCCAAATCGTCGTCGATGTGGCTGTCGGCGCCATGTGCAAAGACCACATAATGCACTTTGTTCTTTTTGATTTTCTCACCGACAATGGCCAATTGCTCTTTGAAATAAGCAACATAGTGGTCGTTCTTGCCGGATGGATTGATATTGCAGTCGCGCGGTATGGCTTTGTCCACGATCGGGTTGAACGAACGCGTGTCTTCGATGCTATTCCCGAAGTGACCATCCAAATCGAGCCAAGCGCCTACAGCACCAAATTCTTCGTATAGTTTCACAGATGCAATTACCTGACCTGAGAAGGTGCAGAATCCACATCCGCTATTCGGCATCGCATGGTGCATTCCCGATACTGGTGCAAAGCACAATTCCGTCGGATTCAAATACGCATGACGCATCGCGTGATACAGTGCCGAGTTAGTGTAGGTCAAGCTTTCAACCAGGTTTTCAGACCAAGGCAAACCATTCGAGGCATAATTCCCTGTTTTATTAAACACATTGTCAATGTAGTTGCGGGTATGTGCCATCTCAAAATCTGATTTTTCAAAGGGCTTGAAATCATCTCGGATATCAAAATAATCATTGAGCCCAAGATCATTCAAGCGCAACATCAACAGATACGGCTTCAAGGGTGATTGTGAAAACGATTGTTCGCGAATGGAATCAAAGCAAACTTGTTTCTCAGTGAAAAAAGTCGTGATGGTGTTGGTAGTTGTTTTTTCCATGGTCTTTAGTTTAGGGGTTATACTTCTCATACCACAAAGGACGTGCGGCATAACGCCAAAAGCCCTTTTGTGCAACCTTGCAATTGGTTTTTATTCCTATCTTCAACCCGACTTAAAACCCAGATTTATGAGGATAATCAAGCATTTGAACACTATTTTTTCGATTTGCGTCGCAGCACTCTCCTTATCGAGTTGCAAGGTGTATTATTCCACTTCTGACATCGATAAGCAGTTGAAGTCTTCGTTTGAACCACTTTATGCCAACACCAAGTCATTCACAAAACAGCTGGCAGATCTCCATGCGCAAATGGCGGGATTGAACTGTATTGAAAACCAGGATCCCTTTCTCACTGCAAACACCATGATGAAGGAAGTCGATGCTTCAACGGCGGGATTGGTTCAATTGGAACAGTCCGTGAATCAGGAATATGTGCAGTTTACCCAATATACCAAGGGGAAAACCCAAATCGTTTCGGGAACTGCAGAATGGAAGCAATTCAAGCAAACGAAGAAAAACTTAAAGGACCTCGTGGCTCAAATTGAGTCAAAAAACAAGGAGGCGGTAGAGAAGGCCACGTTGCTAAATGAGTACATCAACACGAAAATAGTTCCTACCGTTCAGTTTTGCGATGTGAACATGTACGCGTCTAAATTCAAACAGGCCATGGATACTTTAGGTAAAATACGCGGTTACATGGATGGGAATTTTCGTCGCTATGAAATGCAGGTGGCCAATATTGTCCGAAAGTTCAATGCGACACAAACAGAGAAGTGTACCCAACTCAACAACGACATGAATGCCATGATTGCCGAACGCGAACAATTGATGTACATCGCCAAGGCAATGAAAACGGCAAGTGAACAATTCAATGCAAGTGCTGCTGGAAAGCAGAAAATCTATTCCTGCTCAAAGGATTGGGAGATTGTACTTCAGGCGGAAAAGGAAATGACTGCCCGTCAGCAAGAACTCATCGCCATGCAGCAACGCATCCAAGCACTTGTGAATCATATGCAAAGCGTCATCAATACGATGGCAGAGTGAGGTTCTTTTAGTCTTTTAGTCTTTTGTCCCTTGTCCTTTGTCTGTTTTTTGAACATAGAGCATGGACCACCTCAACCGAAGATTGAACAAAGTCTTAAAATCTTGATATCCTTTGTCCTTCGAAGCTCAAAGAGCGAAGAAGTGTCTTTTGTTTTTTTTGAGCATGGAACATAGAGCATAGATCGACTCAACCGAAGATTAAACAAAGTCTTAAAATCTTGACATCTTAAAATCTTAATATCCTTTGTGGCTTCGAGTCTGCTATCGCACCTCAGCCACCGGAGTGAGATTGAGTCCATTGTCTTTCAAACTTCGAAGCTCACAGAGCGAAGAAGTGTCCTTTGTCCTTTGTCTATTGTCCTTTGTCTATTGTCTATTGTCCCTTGTCTATTATCCCTTCCTTTTATTACAAGATTAAAATTTTTTATAAACAAAAAGTCGTTAAGCTTGTTTTAAGAAAATCATGATAGCACGATTAACCGGCGTAGGAAAAGAATACCAGGTAGGCGACCAGACCATTGTCGCACTCAAACCTGTTGACCTAGAAATCCATGAAGGAGAACTGGTTTTGATTATTGGTCCCTCTGGATCGGGAAAAACTACCCTTCTCTCGCTCATTGGTTGTGTCATCTACCCAAGTTATGGCGAACTTTATGTGAATGACCAATTGGTGAATAACATGTCACAAAAACAATTGGCTTCCCTGCGTTTAAATACCATCGGATTTGTATTCCAAAGTTTTAATCTCATCGCACCACTCAATTCGTTCGACAATGTCTTGATGCCGCTGCAACTGAAAAGGGTGCCAGCAGCCGAAGCCAGAAGAAAAGCGGAAGCTGCACTTGCCCTTGTGGGAATGCTTGACCGAAAGAAAAGTTTGCCGAAGCAATTGTCTGGGGGACAACAACAACGCGTGGCAATCGCTCGGGCGTTAGTGACTGATCCAAAACTGATACTTTGTGATGAACCAACAGCTTCCCTCGATGCTTCTTCCATTTCAACGGTAATGAATGAGTTGGTAGCGCTGGCCAAAGGTGGTAAAAGTGTCTGTGTGGTGACCCATGACCCACGCTTGTTGGCGTATGCGGATCGTGTCATCAAAGTCGATGGTGGTCAAGCAACAGAAATAGAGAAAGACAAAATTACAAATGCATTTTCAATCCATTAATATGAAAAACAACCTGTTGGTCCTCGCTGGACTAATACTCCTCGCAGCCTGTGGTGGAAAAAAAGAAGAACCGAAGAAGAAATCCGCGGACTACAATTTGAAAAATGTCAAGGAGTTGGTGGGTATCGCACGCATCGAACCAGAGAATAAAATTTGTCCGATTGGGGCTGAAATTTCTGGTAGAGTAGTAGAAATCTTAGTGAGAGAAGGAGAGCCCGTGAAGAAAGGACAACTCATCATGCTTTTGGACGAAAGCGCTGAATCGGCACAAGTGGAACAAAGCGCATCAAAATTAGCAACACGCAATCAACGGGTGAATAGCCTGCAAGCGAAAGTGGAAGCCATTAAAATAAAGGTCGAAGCTGCAGATGTTGAACGCAAAAGAGATCGTGCCCTTGCGGATGCGAAAGCTGGAACAGAAAAGGCAGCGACAGATTCGGAAACAGCTTACAATAACCTGCGCGCAGACTTAATCATTGCGCAAGCAGATTTGCAAGAAGCGAAATCTGGGGTGAATGAAGTCAGTGCAGAAACAAACTATTTAAGCAAGATGCGCGACAAAAAACGCATTTACGCTCCAGCAGACGGAATGATGCTCAACTGGGATGTGAAACTTGGACAAGCCATTGGTGCTGGAACCAAACTCGGTGATTTTGCTCCTGCGGGTGGATTGATAGCAATCACAGAAGTGGATGAATTGTACGCCTTGAAAGTGAAAGAAGGACAACGTGTTTCCATCAATTTGCAAGGAACAAAACAAACACTTACTTCAGGAACTGTTGTGTATTGTGCGCCATACCTGTCGAAGAAATCGATCTTCAGCGACCGTGCCGACAACCTCGAAGACCGTCGTGTGCGTGAGGTGCGAGTTCGTGTAGACAATCCTTCCGCTGTATTGATCGGCAGTCGCGTGGAATGCATCATTAAACTGTAAACCATGCAGCTGCTTTTTACCGCACTTAAATTCATGAAGTTTGATAAACCAAAGAGCATTGGTGCGCTCTTCGGTGTCATTATTTCGATCTTCTTGATTGGCCAGCAAACGGGAATTTTCACCTTCCTGACCAATGCCATGTGTTATTTCGTGCGGGTGAATGATGGCTATGTGTGGGTAACGGACAACAAAACAGAAAACGTAAATGCTCTAGCACCGATCGATGTGCGACTAGGTTATGAAATAGAAAGTTTACCTCATGTGGCAAAAGCACATCAGTTGGTGATTTCCGCAGGAGCAGCGCGCTTCAATGATGGGACATCCGCTGGGATGAGCGTTGTAGGGGTGGAACTGCCCGAATTTAATGGCGTCCAAGATGGAATCATCTTCGATGGTGAAGCACATGATTTAATTCCAGATGGAGCAGTGTCGGTCGATTTTTTCGACGGCAAGGCCTTAGGTAATCCTGAAAAAGGTGCCTACTTTGAAATCAACGGCAAGCAGGTGTACATCGCTGCTGTAACAAAGGGCGCTCGATCTTTTGGCGGTGGATTGATTTCCTATACCACCATCGCTCGTGCGCGCTTTTTGGGAAATGTGCCCGTGAATAAAACCTCCGCATTTTTGGTGAAGGTCGATGATGACAAAAACATGCAAGAGGTGGTGAATTACATCAACGCGAATATCCCAGGTGTAAAGGCTTGGATGCCGAAGGAGTTTAAAAATCAAACGATTCTTACGGTATTAAAATCCAGTGGGATTGCCTTCTCCTTTGGTACCTTGATCATCTTCGCCTTGATTTCAGGCTTTATCATAATCGGACTTACACTTTATTCTGCAGCGATCGACCGCATCAAGGATTACGGAACGCTCAAGGCGATTGGCGCAACAAATGGCTATATCCGAAAATTGATTCTCATGCAAGCCATGTTGTATGCCATTGTTGGTTTCATGATAGGTTATGCGCTCATCGAAGGATTCCGAAATGGAATTGCCAACGCTGGAACCCTCTTCTCGTTCCCACCGGCGGTCAAGTTTGCCTTCTTTGTCATCACTGCGGTAATCTCCATTTCAGGAACCTTGTTCGCCATTCGCCGCATCGCCAAATTGGAACCTGCTTCCGTGTTTAGAACTTAAAAATATGATGAAATATATTCTGCTTTTTAGCCTGCTCATTGACACGTCAGTATTTTTCTCACAGCAAACGCCGAAAGCGACGTACACGATTGATGAATTGGTGAATGTAGCACTGAAAAACGATCCATTGTATTCCATTGCTCAAATGGATTCTCAGATTTACCAACTGCAACATGCTCAGTCACTTTCTGCACTATTGCCGAAGCTGGACATGAGTTTCGATACGCGCTACAATGTAAAACAGCAGTCTTTCATTTTGCCGACAAGTGCCTTTGGAGGTACAGACGGTGGATACAAACGGCTCTTACAAGGAACCCCTTGGAATGCAAATCTGGCATTTGACGGGTCAATGCCGCTAATCAATGCAACTGCATGGGCCAACCGTAAACTGGCTGGAATAAAGCGAACCAAAGCAATGATCGATTTGGAAAACCGCAAACAACAGCTGACCTACGACA
This sequence comes from Crocinitomicaceae bacterium, assembly GCA_040379705.1. Lineage (GTDB taxonomy): Bacteria > Bacteroidota > Bacteroidia > Flavobacteriales_D > Crocinitomicaceae > M0103. The sequence continues at coordinate 22,098 of JBEIKR010000001.1, read as the reverse complement.
TTTCCCTTCTTTATTTTCAGTTATCTACCCTTCAGTCTTTGGATGCGATTTACCGTCAACAAGAATTAGCGAAGAAAGAAATCCTGACGTCAACAACACAGAAATTATCGAAAGGAACGGCGACTGAAATCGATGTTGAACAAGCTGCCGTGGATGTTGAATTGAGTACCTACAACCGTGAACTCAACGCCATTCAAATGGAAAACACGGTTGCTAAAATTGAACGAATTACGGGTAAGTTAGATGGAACGCTTGTTACGGTGAGTAACACATCTTTGCTTTCGTCATATGCAGTATTGTACACAGAAACAGATATTTCCAACCGTCCTGACGTGCGATTGGCACAACAAACATCTAGTGAATTGCTGCAAATCTCTAACGCGGCAAAATGGAATTACTTGCCAACCATCAATATGAATTGTCGCTTGGCTACGCAGGCCTTCCGCCAGACATTCGACCTCATGAGTGCCAATCCTTGGTATGCCTATTCGTATGTGGGTGTTGAACTTAAACTGAGTATTTTCCAAGGTGGTTACCGCATGCAAGCGACAAAAATCGCACAGCTGGAGATGGAAAAAAGCAAAGCACGTATGAGTGATTTGGAGCTTCAAGCACAAAGCGAAATTATTGAAAGTCAAAACAATTACCGTTTGGCTCAATTCGAAATGAAGTTGCGTTCTAAAGAATTGGATGCCTACCTACTGCGTGAAAAGAGCATGACGGAGAAGGTTGCGCTTGGTGCTGCATCGAGCGCGGACTTGGCCAAATTGAATGCGGAATACACAGCGATCATGAAGAACCTATTGAATGCGACAGAGCAGGCACTTAAATCAGCATTGAATCACAAGAAAGCACTCGGAAAATTGTAAATATTAAGTTTTGTCCAATTGGTTGATTGAATGCCTTTTGACACTATTTTTATCCTGTACTTTTTTGACTTGCTATGAAAAATCTTAGTTTTTTCGTTCTTGCTTTTTTCTTTTTGTCTTTGAAAGGAACAGCACAAATCTGCAATCCTTCAGGAAACTTGATCATTTATTCCAATTACGATGGCGGAATTCTTACCATCAACGTGGATCAAAACATCCCCAATTTAAAGGTGGGGATTTGCACCTATGAGCCCATTCAAGTGAACTTCACAGGACCGTTTGTCGGCAATATCACCCAGGTGATCTATGCTGGATTCAATTCATCGCAAAACAACAACAACTGCAATTTAGGCAATTATCCAACGACAATAACCGGTGTTCCCGCTGGGATCACAACAATAAATCCAGCGATGAATCCCCCATCAGTGGGCTACACACCTGCGCATGGAAATGGCTCCGGACCTTGGGGAGGTGGGATGCTCGGCGTTGCTGGTTTATGTGATACCTTGACAAATGCCGGCGGTGGCAATACACCCGATGAGGTTGTCTATTATTTTTTGAATGCAACAGGAGGAATCTTGCGTTTTCACCAAACGCAATACAACTGCTGGATCAATCAAACGGTAAATGTTTCGGCTGGTGGAAATTGCTGTATCCTACCACCAAATGCCAATCCATGTGCAAATCCTGTCTCGCCATCCTTTACCCAAGTAGCACCGATTTGCTCGGGTGGAAATTTCACGCTTCCTACAACTTCGAACAACGGGATCACAGGAATTTGGTCACCAGCAATAAATAATAATGCATCAACGACCTACACATTCACCCCTAGCGCAGGACAATGTGCGAGTCCAACCACCATGACGGTCAATGTCAATCCGTCAACCACGCCAACATTTACCACGTGGGGACCCTATTGCCAGAATGACATCTTGATTCAAGTCATTTTGCCAACAACTTCAAATGAAGGAATTACTGGTACATGGAATCCCGGTATGGTCTCAACGGCTGTAACGGGGAATATTGTCCATACATTCACGCCTAATCCCGGACAATGTGCAAATTCTACTACAATGACTGTCGTAGTAAATGCGGCTACATCGCCAACCTTCAGTCAGATCAGCCCCATTTGTGAAGGGCAGTCATTCACACTGCAAAGTACGTCAAACAATGGAGTACAAGGAAACTGGACGCCATCGTTGAACACGACAAATACCACCACGTATACATTTACACCGAATTCGAATCAGTGCGCAAATCCGACAACGATGACAGTCACTGTAAATACACCTACGCCGCCAACATTTAGTCAGATAAACCCAATTTGTGAAGGACAGACATTCACACTTCCAACAACTTCTAACAATGGAGTAATAGGAAGCTGGTCACCAGCATTAAATACATCAAGCACAACAACCTATACCTTTACACCGAATTCTGGTCAATGTGCCACGACAACGGATTTAACCATTCAAGTGAATCCAGCGCCTGTAGTCAGTGTACTTCCATCAAATCCGATCATTGCTCTCGGGGGTTCCATTCAGTTATCTGCGAATGGTGCAAACACCTATTCTTGGTCAAATGCGTCTACCTTAAGTTGTGTTGCCTGTCCAAATCCGATCGCGAATCCAATCTCTACGACAACGTATGTGCTAACGGGCACAACTGCCAATGGCTGCAGCGATGCAGCTTCCATTACGGTGATTGTTGTTGGCGAATGCAATGAAGTGTTTATTCCTACGCGCTTTTCTCCAAATAACAATGGGCCATCAGTGAACAATGTATTTCGCGTATTCGGCAATTGCATTCAAACCATGAAAATCTCGGTATATGACCGCTGGGGGGAACGTGTGTTTGAGTCGATCAATCAAGCGGAAACCTGGGATGGCACATTCAAGGGTAAACCCTTAAACAGCGGTGCCTATGTGTATACCTTTAGCGCAACCTTATTCGATGGGACACAAGTCAATACTTCTGGATCGATAGAAATTGTCCGTTAATTCTTTTCAAATCTCTCGTTTGAAGCACTAGAAACAAACACTTTTCCCTTTTGTTTGTAGCATTAAGCCATCATTACGGCAAGAAAAATAAAAGTTATTGTACTTTGTAATATAATTAAAAAATAATTTACTTTTACGAACAACTAAACGAATGCTATGATCAATAAAACGCTGTTAATCTTCATCGGCTGTTGCATTTCGCTCTTTTCATTGTCGCAAAGTATTACTGTAACGGGTACAGTGAAAAATGAAAAGAAAGAAAGCATGCCTTATGTGAGTGTGAAAGTCAAAGGCCAGAATGCTGGTGTTTTGACAGATGCTAATGGAAAGTATTCCATCAAAGCGACAGACTCAATAAATTTAACCCTCATCTTTTCGTACACAGGTTTTGTGAAGCAAGAGGTGCTTGTGAGTAAACGTACGTTGATTGATGTGGTCCTCATACAGGATGCACAAGAAATTGAGGAGATGGTTGTTGTCGGTTACGGCGAGGCATCTAGCAAGGAGGTTACAGGTGCAACAGGAAAAGTCAATGGGGATGATGTAGAGAAATTGAATCTTTCACGCATGGACCAGGCCTTGCAAGGTCAAGTTTCAGGGGTGACGATTAGCACAAACTCAGGTTCACCGGGTGGTTCATCGAATATTCGAATTCGTGGACTTTCGACGTTTGGTGATAATGACCCATTGATTTTGGTAGATGGAGTAGTGTACGATTCAGAAGGATTGAATGCATTGAACCCATCAGACATCAAGTCGATCAACGTATTGAAAGATGCAACAGCAGGAATTTATGGTGTTCGTGCTGCAAATGGGGTAATCATCGTTGAAACGAAAAATGGTAAAATCAATAGCAAGCCAACGGTAGAATACAACGGATACTATGGAATCCAGCAAACATCGCGTAAGCTTGATCTTTTGAATGCCCGAGAGTACGCGGTCATCAAAAACGAAATGTTTGCTGCAGGAGGACAAACACCACCGTTCAACAATACAAGCTTAGGTGTGGGTACAAACTGGCAGGATTCAATCTTCCAAACATCACCTGTGCAAAGCCACAACATTAGTATGAGTGGAGGTACCTTCAACACGAAATATTCACTTGGTTTAGGATATTACAATCAGGATGGAATCGTTGGTGGTGACAAAGCAAACTTCTCTCGTTACAATGCACGTTTGAACTTAAGCACGGATTTGACGTCAAAACTGAAGTTGAATTCTGTCTTGCTTTTTTCTTCGGACAGCCGCAGTACATTGCCCGAAAATGGTCTTGGATCTGTCTTGTACAATACAATTAACGCGTTTCCAAATGAGCCTGTTCACATGGCAGATGGAAGTTACTCTTATTTAGCTCAGGTAAATGACATCATCAATCCTGTAGCGCAAATCGAAAATCAATACAACTGGAATACAGCGAATAAGTTTGTAGGTAAGGAAGAGTTTGTGTACGATATCAACGAGCATTTCACCTTTACGAACCGCTTGAACTTTAACTATGCGATTGTGGATACGAAAGTATTTTCTCCATTGGTATGGTACGGTGATGGAAAATATGCCAATACAGCATTGAATGCAGATTTGGAGTCACCACTTGTTGAAATCTCTGATGGTGTGTTCTTGAAACGTGGAGCGGCAGTCTATGAAGAGCGTTCAACATTTCTCGATTTGACATACGAAAGTTTCATAAATTTCGATCAAACCTTTGCATCTGTTCACCGTGTGAAAGGAACATTAGGAGTTTCTGCATTCCAACGTTCTGGACGTTCATTGAATGGGGTTGCATATAACATCCCGAACAACTCATTGGAGTATGCAGACATCTCGGCAAATACTGCAGAAGGAGGTTTCTTGAACAATACGGGTTCTTATGAGTTTCAAGAGCGTTTATTGTCAGCGTTCCTTCGTGCTGAATATGCATACGACAGCCGCTATATGGTGTCTTTCATCCTGCGCCGTGATGGTTCAAGCAAGTTTGGTGAAAACAACCGTTATGGATTCTTCCCTACTGCATCAGTGGCATGGTTAGTTTCTGATGAGAAGTTTTACAACGTGAAGTTCATCGACTACATGAAATTGCGTGTGAGCTTTGGGGTGTCTGGTAATGACCAAATTCCAAACTTTGCCTACCGCGCATTGTTGAATGGTGAAGGAGTGTATGTCTTTGATGATGTGATCACACAAGGGGTGGCAATCGGTCGTCCGTCTAACCCTGATTTGAAATGGGAAACGACACGCCAATTCAATGCTGGAGTGGACATGACTTTCTGGAAGAAATTGGACTTGACAACAAACTACTTCATCAAGAACACCTTCGACTTGCTTTTCCAACCTGAGGTTACAGCGATTCTTGGTTCGTATGGTCCAGGTGGATATCCGCCAATCATCAATGCGGGAGATGTATCCAATAAAGGATTGGAAATTGAAATGGGTTATCATTCAGACAAGAAAAAAGCATTGTCAGCAGACTTAAGTGTAAACTTTACAACCATCGCCAACAAGGTGCGCAGCGTGCCGAATGGTGTGGATTACATCCCAGGTGCAAGCTTTGGTGTAGGTGGTGATGTTGCTACACGCTTCCAAGAAGGATATGAGATTGGTTACTTCTTTGGATACCAAATGGAAGGAATCTACCAAACACAAGAGGAAATTGACAATTCACCCGTTACACAAGATGGGGCACAGCCAGGTGACATCAAATTTGTCGATGTTAATGGTGATGGAAAAATTAGCTTTTCAGATGATTCAGATAAAACATATTTAGGTTCACCTATTCCTGATTTCACCATGGGATTCTCTTTCACTGTGAAATACAAGGCCTTTGACTTGGGCGGTACAATCTACTCGTCTGTAGGACAAGAAATCATACGTAACTACGAGCGTCAGCAACCTTATGCGAATCAGTTGGCATATGTGATTGACCGTTGGACAGGACCAGGATCGTCTTACACAGATCCGCGTTTGACAACAGGCGCAACGCGAAACACCTTATTCTCTTCATATTATGTGGAAGATGGTTCATTCATTCGCTTGAGAAACCTGCAACTTGGATTCAATGTTCCAGCAAAATGGTTGAAGAAATTCAAGATTGAATCATTGAGAATTTATGGGGTAGCAAACAACCTTGTAACCTTAACAAAATACCGTGGATTTGACCCAGACATCAGCTCAGGAAGCGTACTTTCGGCTGGTGTAGATTACGGATTCTATCCGCAGGCAAGAACATTCATGGGTGGTATACAATTAAAATTTTAAACGATGAGAAAAGTAAATTTCTATCTGTTTTTGCTCATAGCAACAGTTATGCTTACATCTACAGGATGTAAAAAATTCTTGGCTGTTGATCCCCCGTACACACAAGATGCGGAGAACTTCTTCGAGACGCAGGAAGACTATGAGCGTGCTTTGACTGGAGCGTATGACTTGCTTCAAGCGTCCTTTTTGACGGTGTGGATTGGTGAGATTGCTTCTGACAATGCGATTGCTGGAGGTGAAAGTGTGAATGACTCACAAGGGTTGCATCAAATTGATGACATGACGCATGGTGGGGTAAACAATGAACTTCGAAACGTACTTCGTTGGAATTACGCAGGAGTAACACGTGCCAATTACATTCTTGAAAATCAAAACAACATCGATTTCGTTGGAAAGGATAAAATCATTGCAGAGGCACGTTTCCTTCGTGCATATTACTACTTCGAATTGGTGAAATTTTTCGGAGATGTTCCGTTGATTATCGACAAGCGTATTGGGATCGAAGAAGCAACACAAATTGCTCGTTCACCGAAATCTGAAGTGTATGCCCAAATCGAGGAAGATTTGACGTATGCCGCATCGATCTTAGGACCAGTGGCAACACAAAAAGGCCGCGCGACAAAAGGTGCTGCGCTTTCTTTACTAGGTAAAGCGTATTTGTACCAGAATAAATTCGTTGAAGCAGCAGCAACATTTGATCAAGTTATTACAAGTGGAGTGTATAGCCTGTATCCTGATTACGAGCAGTTGTTCTCAGCTTCAAATGAAAATAATAGTGAAACTGTTTTCGATGTTGAATATACCGGTCTTGAAGGTGGAAGCTATGGTTGTTTAATTTGTCTAGAAGGAAATGCTGCAGTGGGATTCCAAGGAATTCGCCAGTATAATGGTCCCGTTTACGGAGATGGAAACAGCTACAACTTGCCAACACAAGCATGTTACGATGCATTCTCTCCCATCGATCCACGCAGAGGATTCTCTATCTTGGATATTGACGCATTCATCGCAGCGCAGCCAAATCCTGCAGACATCACTTACGCCATTGGTGCGGGAGGTCATACTGGTTTCTATAACAACAAGTACATCAAACGTCAAGGTGAAATTGGATTGCCTGATAACGACTTGACAAGCCCTGTAAACTACCGAGTAATTCGCTATGCAGATGTCTTATTGATGGCAGCAGAGGCACATTACAAAAATGGAAACACTTCTTATGCGCAACAGTTGGTGAATCAAGTACGTGTTCGTGCGGGTATTCCAGGTGTTTCTGTGAACTCTATTGATGTGATTTACAAAGAGCGTCGCTTTGAACTTTCCGGTGAAGGACACCGTTTCTTCGACCTTGTTCGAACAGGTCAGGCTGCGCAATTCATCGATGGTTTCCAAGTGGGTAAACACGAATTGTTCCCAATTCCCCAAGTTGAAATCGATTTGGCAGGTGGAAACTGGAGCCAAAACCCAGGATATTGAGTATATTTATAAAAGACAGATACTATGAAATCAATTCTTTTTTTATCAATGATTGCCTTGTTCATGGCAAGTGCATGTCAAAAGGATCGTCCTGAAATGGGAGATGCACCATCTGCTGCGGATGCACTTTTTACCTATGCACCATCAGCAACAAGTCCGAATGTGATTGAGCTGACGGCTGCAAATCCAAACCTCCAATGTATGTGGGATCTTGGTAATGGCACAAAAACATCTGGTTCGACCGTAAACGCTACGTATCCTTATGCTGGAACATACACAGTGAAGTTAACGGTCTATGGGAAAGGTGGAAGCAATAGCTCTACACAGCAAATTGTTATTGCAAACGATGATCTTTCTTTATTGAGCAACCCAATTTATGGGATGCTGACAGGCGGAACGGGTGGTATTGGTTACAAAACATGGGTGGTCGATTCCATCGCTGCTGGTCATATGGGCGTTGGACCAGACCCAGTGAGTGCCCTTGGAAATGTGCCTGAATGGTGGGCGGCAGGTTCCGCGGAAAAAGCAGGTTGTGGTCTCTATGATGACAGCTACCGTTTCTACCTAAATGGATTTAAATTCGACATGGTGAATCATGGAGACGTGTACATTCACAATTCATTGTCTGCGACATTCCCTGGTTCTTTCCAAAATCTTGGTGACTTCACAGCACCGTATACAGATCAATTGAATGAATCATGGTTGTTGACAGAAGGAACAGATACAACGATTACCATCTCGAACAATGCGTTCATTGGATTTTACACGGGGGTGAAAACATACAAAATATTGAGCGTGACAGATTCTACCTTGTATTTGCAATATGCGCATCATGCGGGAGGATTGTTATGGTACTTGAAGCTGAAAACTCAGTAATGTTTGACATCTTAAAAATTATCATGAAAAATATATTCCTTTCATTCTTGATTTTACCTGTCCTAGTGGCATGCGGTAAGGATCCAGAAAATCCAGCGGTAACATTGCCTACAGGACTTACTACAGAAATTATCGTGAATGCTGGTGAAGTACATGTGAAGGCGACTGCGCAAAACGCAAACTTTTACACGAGTACATTCTATCATGGTACGGATTCAACGGTAATACAAAGTACAGATGGAATCGCTGTGTACAATTACACAGTTTCCGATACGTTTTTGGTGCGCACAAAAGCACATACTACGCAAACGGATTTTATTCAAAAACTGGACACTGTAATCGTGAATATCGCTCAAGGGGCAGGAGGAGCACCAACTACTGGATACACAACACCGTTATCTTATTCGGGCTACAACCTTGTGTGGAGCGATGAGTTTGAAGGGACAACGCTCTCTTCGGAATGGGTATTTGACCTTGGTACAGGCTCTTGGGGGTGGGGAAATAATGAACTTCAATATTACAGAACCCAAAATGTAATCGTTAACAATGGTTTATTGGAAATCAAGGCGAAGGCAGAGACATTCAATGGTCAACAGTTTACATCCTCACGAATTAAAACTCAGGGAATTAATTCTTGGAAATATGGCCGTATCGATGTGAGAGCAGCATTGCCATATGGCAAAGGAATCTGGCCGGCGATCTGGATGCTTGGTGACAACATCACAACTGCGGGATGGCCTGCTTGTGGAGAAATCGACATCATGGAAATGATTGGTGGAGTAGGAAGTCCGGACCGAACAGTGTATGGAACTGCCCATTGGAGTGATAATGGAACGCATGCACAGTTTGGTGGAAATAGAAGTCTACCGTCAGGGAAATTTGCAGATGAATTTCATGTATTTTCTATCGTTTGGAATCAGAATTCAATCCGTTGGTTTGTGGATGATGTGCAATACAACGTGCTTGACATTACACCAGCGCAACTTAGTGAGTTACAGCAAAATTTCTTCTTGATTCTCAATGTAGCTGTCGGTGGAAACTGGCCAGGAAGTCCTGACGGAACGACTGTTTTCCCACAATCAATGTATGTAGATTATGTGCGTGTGTTTCAATAAATACAACTAAGCACAGATCAACTTTCAAATTTTTTCATTTATGAAACAACTTATTTTTGCTGCATCTATTCTCGCAGTTGTCTTTTCTTGCGCCTCATTGCGAACACAAAAAGATCCTGTAGAACAGCGTATTGATGCCATGCTCAAAGAACTTACTTTGGAAGAAAAAGTAGGTCAAACGTGTCAAGTTACATTGGACGTCATCTTGAAGCGCGACGCAAAAGGGAATGCGCTCGTTCCGGCTCAAGTGGATGAAGCCTTGCTTTCTGAAGTAATTGACACCTACAAGGTAGGATCGATTTTGAACGTAGGGTCACATACCCTTACGCGCGACGAGTGGACGAGCATCATCAATGCAGTGAATGCGCCTTATCTTTCTGGGAAGTCAAAATCACCAATTATTTACGGGATTGATGCCATTCACGGGATGAATTACACTGTTGGTGGCACGCTCTTCCCTCAAGAAATTGGTTTGGCAGCCACATGGAACCCATCCTTGGCAAAGCAGTTTGCAGAAATTACGGCTTATGAAACACGTGCTTCTGGGGTGCGTTGGAACTTTTCACCAGTACTGGACCTTGGCCGTCAACCGTTGTGGTCGCGTAATTTTGAAACTTTAGGTGAAGATCCATATCTCGCTTCCATTATGGGCGCAGCGATTGTGGAAGGATATCAAGGTGATGCAATAGGAAACTACCATGTTGCGGCGTGTATGAAACATTTTGTGGGGTATTCTGCAAGTTTCAGCGGTCGCGATCGCACACCAGCTTGGATTCCTGAAAAATACATGAAGGAACTGTACTTGCCTTCTTTCAAAAAAGCAGTAGATGCAGGTGCTTTAACGGTAATGATAAATAGCGGTGTGGTAAATGGCATACCAGGACACATCAACTACCATTTGCTGACAGAAACATTGAAAAATGAATGGGGTTTTAAAGGATTTGCTGTTTCAGATTGGGAAGATTTCATTATGCTTCACACTGTACATAGAACTTCTGCGACCTTGGCTGATGCTTATGTGGCGGCTTTCAATGCAGGGGTAGACATGAGCATGGTACCACTAAGTCCACAGTACAAGGAGTATTGCGACATCATGGTGAACGCTGTGAAAAGTGGTAAGATATCTATGGTACGTCTTGATGATGCAGTCCGCAGAATTCTTCGCGTGAAAATCATCACAGGTCTCTACGATGATCCTTCATTTAATCATGAGATGTATCCAGATTTTGGAAGTGAAAAGTTCAAAACTGCAGCATTAAATTCAGCATTGGAGTCAATTACTTTATTGAAGAATGAGAACAATATCCTTCCATTGAAGAAAGAAGGTAAAATCCTAATTGCTGGACCTACTGCAGATAACCTCGTTTTCTTAAACGGAGCTTGGACCCATACATGGCAGGGAGTTGACATAAGTTACAATACGCAAAACCGCAAAACTGTTCGACAAGCCATTGAAGTGCAGTTTGGAAAAGAGAATTGCTTGCACGCTAAAGGTGCGGAGTTGGTGATCGAAGATAATTTTGAAAAAACCAATTATGTGGACTTGGACGACTACGCAAAGAAACTCGATCAAGCAGAGGTTGTTGTGTTGTGTTTGGGCGAAATGCCTTCTACTGAAAAACCAGGCGATATCCACTCCTTAAACTTGGATCCTGAACAACGCGAATTGGCAAAGATGGCTTATAAAAAGAACAAAAAGGTTGTTCTTGTTTTGTTGGAAGGACGTCCTCGCATTATTCATGATATTGTTGAAGGAGCAGCAGCCATCGTTCAGTGTTACCTACCAGGTGATTACGGTGCAGAAGCTTTGGTGAAGTTGCTCAGTGGTGAAGTGAATTTCAGCGGTAAATTGCCGTATACCTATCCAAAATATGATGGCGTTATTGAATTCTATGATCACCCAAGAAGCGTTGACAGATCGAAAGCTGGAGATTTTTCGGCGTACAATCCGGAGTGGGATTTTGGTTTCGGTTTATCGTATAGCAAAGTGCTCTATTCAGACTTAAAAATGAACAATACGAGTTTCTCAAAGGATGAAAAAATTAGTGTTTCTGTGAAAGTAAAGAACACAAGTAATCGTTCGGTGAAAGAGGTTGTTCAATTGTACATTGGTGATACTTACGCTGAACTTATCCCAGAAGGCAAAAAACTCAAGCGCTTCTCAAAGGTGGAAATTGCCGCGAATTCAGAAGTTGTTGTTGATTTTGAAATCTCAGTAAAGGACTTGATGTTTGTTAATCAGCAAGGTATCTTTGTAGTCGGCGATGGTGACTTCCAGGTGACTGTTGGCGGATTAGAAACACATTTTACAGTGAAATAATGACCAGTAATTATAAAATAGAATTTGAGAAGTTTTTCTCGTACTCCTTGTCTTTGGATTGTTTAATTTTCGGTTACAGGGAAGGTCAGATTCATTTGTTATTGATCAAAAGAAACCTTGACCCGTATAAGGGAGATTGGGCCATTCCAGGTGATCTCGTATATCCTGATGAAGACCTTCCAGAAGCAGCGAGTAGAATTTTGCATGATTTGACCAATTTGGACAACCTTAAATTGCACCAAGCACAAACCTTTGGAAGTCCAAACCGTCACCCTCAAGGCCGTGTCATCACATGTGCCTATTTTGCCTTGGTGAAAATTGATGAGGTCAATGCGGTGGCATCTTCTTGGGCGAATGAAGTCATTTGGGCACCAGTTCATGAGATCGGGAAGCTGGCATTTGACCACAAAGACATTGTCGATTCGACATTCGAAACATTGAAAAATAAGCTAAAAACCGAACCCATCTGTTTTGACTTGCTCCCAGAGAAATTTACACTGCACGAATTCCAGCAAATCTATGAGTATGCTTTCAAAACAGACCTCAATAAAGCCAATTTTAGAAAGAAAATTAAGTCTATACCCTTTGTTGCGCACAATGAAAAGCAAATCAATGTGAAGCATAGACCAGCAAAGCTGTTTTCATTCGATCTTGACAAGTACGAAGAGTTGGTCTCAAATGACCTATTCACCTTCAAAATGTAAGGAAAAAATTTTGTTGAATTTATCTTTTTTGTGAACTTATTGTATAATTTACTATATTGCAGGACTAAATCTAAATTAACGTTTATCAAGTTGAATCAATTTAAAAATCTAAGTATGAAAAAATTGTACGTTTTAATGATTGCATTCGCCTCTGTATCAGGATTGAATGCGCAAGTTGAAGGGACATGGAAACTAGCAGACCAAGCAGGTGCTTTGGGTGTTGGTCCAGCTCTTGGAGACATTACATGGTGGTCTAACCAAACAGGCGACCTTACAACGAGAGCTTGTCTTTTTGATGACTCAGTAAAATTTGACGCTTCTGGAAGCTTCTTTAACTACATGGACAACAGCACATGGTTGGAAGGTTGGCAAGGTGTTACACCAGATGCTTGTGGTGTTCCAGTAGCTCCACACAATGGTTCTAACCCTGCAACATGGACTTACAACAGTGCTACAGGTGAACTTACTGTTAACGGAGTAGGTGCACACATCGGTCTTGCAAAAGTGGTTAACGGTTCTGAATTAGCAAGTCCAGCGAACGCTCCAGCGTCAATCACGTATATGTTGACGTTCTCGAACAATAACAATACAATGACAGCTGACATTAGCTTCGGTCCTGGATATTGGAGATTTGTTTACAACAGAACTTCTGTTACTCCTCCTGCACCGTCTAACGTTACATTCAAAGTGGATATGACAAACTACACTGGTGCAGGAAACATCGCAAACGGTGTGTTCTTGAACGGTACATTCAACAACTGGAACGGAACAAGCATTCCAATGACAAATGTTGGTGGTTCAAACTGGGAAGTAACGGTTCCATTGGCGCCAGGCCCAATCCAATACAAATTTACTGTTGATGGATGGTCTGATTCAGAGCAATTGACAGGGGGTGCTCCATGCGTTGACGTTGTAGCAGATGGTTTCGACAACCGTGCATTTGATGTTACTGCTGATGCAGTACTTCCAAACGTATGTTGGGCTAGCTGTGATGTATGTCCAGGAAGCGGAATTAATGAATTGACAGGTGCAGACTTGTTAATCGTTTCTCCAAACCCTGCATCAAATGTATTCACTGTTTCTTTCAATGAGAACATGAACGCAGTTGAAGTATATGACTTGAGTGGTAAATTGGTTAAATCTGTAAATGGTAACGCAACTGAAATGAATGTTTCTGTTGAAAGCCTTGAAGCAGGTGTTTATACTGTAGTAGTTCGTTCAGCTAAAGGAGATTTCTCTAAAAAGTTGATTATCGAGTAAGCTTTTGCAGTTTAATTGTTTGAAGAAGGGGGACGAAAGTCCCCCTTTTTGTGTTTATTTGCGTCGTTTTCATGCTAAATACATACTTATGAATCATTGGATCTTGTCAGGTTGTATTTCTTTACTTGGTTTTTTTGTTCACGCACAAACCAATATCACCATCAATCACAATGGGATAGATCGTGATGTAGTATTTTATGTTCCAAGCACCTATTCTCCCGATCAACAATTGCCGCTATTAATCGTCCTGCACGGACTTACGCAATCAGGCCCAGGAATTATGGCCATCACAGGGTTCAATGAGATCGCAGAACAAAATCAGTTCATCGTATGCTATCCTTCTGGGTTCAATGCCGCTTGGAATGCCGATATGAATGTCACCGTCTCCACTGCCGATGACAAAGGGTTTATTGAAGCGCTTGCTCAATATTTTCAAACTAACTTTACCACAGATCCACTCAAGCAATATTTATGTGGATTTTCAAATGGCGGATTTATGAGCCATAAAATGGCCTGTGAATCATCAATGTGTTTCGCTGCAATCGCTACCATTTCAGGGAATATGAGCGACATCACGTATGCCAACTGTAATCCACAATTTACTCCTGCAGTGTTGCATATTCATGGCACAGCTGATGGGGTTGTTCCTTATGGTGGTGGCGCTGGAACTGGCGTTTCTGTTGACCTTACAATGGAGAAATGGCGAGATTTCCTCAGCTGTGACGCAACACCGGAAATGGTGAATATGCCAAACACAAGTTTAATTGATCTTTCCTCACCTCAGCGCTACACCTATACCAATTGCATCGCCGATTTACAGCATATTAAGGTGAATGGTGGTGGACATCAATGGCCTGGAATTGCCACTTTAGTTGGAGGTGTGGGAACCATCAACATGGATTTCTATTCTCCACAAGTCATTTGGGATTTCTTGAACGGAAAGTCCTGCCCATCAAATAGTTTGAATGGTATGGACGATGAAAATGTAATTTCTGTCTATCCAAATCCAACGTCAGATGCTTTAATCATCGAAAAATCAGGCTTATGGAATTTTGAAATTCTAGACCAAAGAGGTGTGGTACTTTTGTCAGGTAATCACTCCATAGAGATTCATTTGGATCAATTCATTGAAGGAATTTATCTACTTAAAATAAAGAGTGAAGACACCTTTGTTGTGAGACGCATTGTAAAATTGAACGATTAGTTCAGGAAGGAACCTGAGGGTATAAAATACTTTGAGCCACTCATTAATGCATACATAGAAAGGGAAAATGCGACGACAAGGGAAATCTTTTGACTAACCGACTGTATCGCAATGCAAGAGGAATTTGAAATAAAACTTGTTTGATCGTATCAAATGATACTATCCTATAAGCATAGGCACCTCCATCAGCAACACTTCCGCGTCAGCACTCAAGGCTTTTAATGTTAAGTCGCTAATCTCCCAAATACCAAGTCCATCTCGGTCATTTAAGGTTTGTCCGTTTATTTCGAATTGACCTTTCAAAACGAAAGCATACACTCCATTACTCAATTTTTTTACGGGATAGTTAATTTCGAAATCTTGATCGAATTTCCCTAAATGAAACCAAGCATCTTGATGAATCCAAACACCTGCGTCGTCACTGTTAGGGGAAAGTATTTGTTGTAAAATATTATGTCTGTCTTCAGGATTTAAGGTGATTTGGTCGTAGCGTGGTGTGACATTGCGTTTGTTTGGAAAAACCCAAATTTGAAGGAATTTCACTAAGCGGTCCTTGTTCGGATTGTATTCGCTATGTGTAATACCAGTTCCAGCGCTCATCACTTGGATATCACCATGTTTTATAGTCGCTGTATTGCCCATGCTGTCTTTGTGCTCTAAATCACCTTCCAATGGAATACTGATGATTTCCATGTTGTCGTGTGGATGTGTTCCAAAGCCCATTCCTTCAGAAACACGGTCATCATTTAACACACGCAATACACCAAAGTTCATCCGTTCTGGATTGTAGTAATTGGCAAAACTAAAGGTATGATGAGAGTCGAGCCATCCATGGTTGGCATGTCCACGAGATTCCGCACGGTGTAATATACTATTGTTCATGACTTGGTCATTTGTGTTTGGTAAGTGGTTGTGCCCGACAATATACAATGGACGTAACTCATCTATATCATTGTCGATCACATGGGCGATGGCCGCTGCACTCGTTAAAAGCGCACCACCTAATAGACTTTTTTTGAGAAACTCTTTCCGTTGCATGTCTTTGTCTTTAACACAAAAGTAATGTGAATGTTTATTTAATGGATTGACATAGGATAAGAAAAAAAGTAAAAAGCTAACCACTGAGCCACAGAGGCCACAAAGATTTTCGTTACTGTTTATGCGAGTATTGCAAAGGAGTTTTACAATTTATCCTCTGTGTCTCTGCGGTAAAAATTTCCAATTCACTGCACAGGTAAAATGTATATAGCGATGGCTTGTACACCACTGAGCCACAGAGGCCACAAGATTTTCGTTACTGTTAATGAAAGTATTGCAATGGAAGTTTTTCGATTGATCCTCTGTGCCTCTGCGGTAAAAAATTCCAATTCACTGCACAGGTAAAATGTATATAGCGATGGCTTGTACACCACTGAGCCACAGAGGACACAAAGATTTTTGTTACTGTTAATGAAAGTATTGCAATGGAAGTTTTTCGATTGATCCTCTGTGCCTCTGCGGTAAAAAATTCCAATTCACTGCACAGGAAAAATGTATATAGCGATGGCTTGTACACCACTGAGCCACAGAGGACACAAAGATTTTCGTTACTGTTTATGAAAGAATTCCAAAGGGAGTTTTTCGATCTATCCTCTGTGCCTCTGCGGTAAAATAAAAAGGTATTTTGCGTTGAGATTTTTCACGCTTACTTTTTTTCCAACAAACGAAATCTTCTCCCATTGTAGGAATAATTATATCCTTGAATCACCATTGTTTCACCTTCTAGCATTGTTGATAGCTCAATAATTTCCCCATTCAAATAAAGCTTTCCTCCTGTTTGCTTCGCTACATTAAGGTAGTCAGTGCGGATTTTTGTAGGTGCGGCACACAATAAGACATGCACTGGTTTGGTTATTTTGTCAAGCAAGCGAATATCCCGAATGTCAGAAAAATTGTCACCGATTAGTAAAATTTCTGTTGCTGTGCTGTCAATTTCAATCGCTTTCAGCACAGCTTCCAAATCGTTTTCGGAAATTTCAGGTCCGCCACTTCCCTTTTTCATCGTCATTTTAACAACGGAATTCACTTCCGAAATCGAGAAGGTGGAGTAAATACCACCGGCTTTACCAATTGGTTTCATTTCGGCATTATTGCCATCGTTGAAAAAAGTAAAACTGGTAAATGGGTTTGTAGCATGATGTTTTTTCATCCAAGTAAGCATTGACGCAATACTTCCCGACATACTTCCGGTAACGTCCATGACAAGGGCGTAGCGTTTTGTGGAATCAAGTTGATCTAAGCTTTTATAGACATTTGTGACCTGAATTGCGTTTTTGGAGTCATTAGATTCTTGCGTTGCAGGGTCCTCGGCCAATCCAATTTCTTGTTGAGTCAATTCAGGGCGAACACCATTTCGTAAAAATATTCCGTTCACTTCTCCAGTATAGGAGATTCGGATGTCCATTCTTTCGATGCTTGTTGTAGGTTGTCCATTTTGGATAGCAGGATTCCATGGAGGCATTTTGACAAACGCATTCTTTACTCGGTCGGTGGCACTCAGCGGATAATTTTCTAAAAATGTGAGGTTTTCAATTACTCCAGTTTCCGTCACGGTGAATGTTACTTTGACCCATAAATCTATTCGGTCCCGCTGAATCCCAGGTGAATTTATTAGGGTGTTTTGAAAATGGTTGAATAGTGCAAATTCACCATCTTTAAAAATTGAATGCGAGTTTTTTTGTTCGCTTTTCGAAGGGATAGTGCTTGGTTTTTCGACGCTGGGACGTTCGAGGGTGCTTGCAATAGGATCAAGTTCAGGTTCTTTGAATTCCTTTTCAGGATTTTCAATAAATGAAAAAATCGCATCAATTTCTTCTTGACGATTTTCTTCCGTTAGTGCTGGACGGTGCACGAGAATAAATCCGTGGAAATATGAATCTCCATCGGTGGATTTCGAACAACCGATTTGTTCAACAACTTCCCATTCAATAATCGGATCAGAGAGAAATTCTGGAAAGTTTGCGTTCAGCCATTTCATGCGCTTTACATCAAGTGCATGTTGATCGAAAGTGACTTTGCTTCGATAGGTCGTGTTGACATAATAGATTTTCACCACCGACATGTTTTTCAATCTGCTCTGAACCGACTGAATGGTAAATGTACTTCCTGAGAAATCGCAAGGTAAAATAGTTGTTGTGAGGGAATTCTGGCATGAAATCTTTGGGGTTGTGCTATGAGGTACACCAAGAATTTGTGCGATTTTTTGTTCTGCTTGTCCAATAGCTTGGTTGAAAGGCAAAAGTAATAGGAGGGTAATAAGTTGCTTCATGACCAAGATAAATTCGATCCGGATAAAAGGTTACAGACCGACTTATATTTTCTTTTGGCCATAAATATAGATATAAAAAAAGCCCTCCGAAAAGGGCTTGATACGTTGAATAAACACTATTAATTTTCCGAACGGTTGCGAATTGCAATTGGAATGGCAAATTTCGGCACAAAAAGAATAAGGGCGATGATAATCTTAATCGTATAGTTATATATTTCGCGGTAAATGTAGTAGACAATCAACACGATTACTGAACCAATAATTCCAGTCAATGCAAGGCGAATATCCATGTCAAAATGATCGTAGTCTCCAACGATGGAATTCGGCAAAAGCGCGCCTAATGTATCCACACCTGGGGCACTTACAAGCAGTTCTCCAATCGACAGCAATGGCGCATAAGCTGCAGAACCTACAAGCGTTGCGATTAATTGCATTATTCCAATGTACAACACCATGATAAAGGCCAATTCTCCAACCAACGTGATTTGTCTCGGTATTACAACACAAAAAATATAATGTAGCAAACCTGAATACGCTTCATCTTTCAATTGATCTGTTCTTTTCTTGGTTACACTATACATAAACCATGCGGCAACAAGGCTTAGGATCAATCCTAAAACCAATCCAACGCCAGCTCCTGCTTTTTTGCCACCTGAAATACCCTCTGCCTGAAGATTTTGTTTTATAAAGCCTGAATCGCCGAATAATTCAGCAAACGTAATTGCGATGCCGCCTATCAATAAGGCATAAGACAATAGTCTCCAAATATTAACAACATACCATTTAAATAAATCTCCATTGTCAACATTTCCAAGGAACGGAAGAACACGATTGTTGTAGTTTTTGTCCGTAATCCCGAATTCAATAAAAGGCAAATTCTTTTCCATAAGTACAGTAGTTTTTAAGTTTGATGGTTAATTTGAGAAAACGAGTCGGTATTCACAAATAAAAAATGATTTTTTATCAACACAATATATTGATAACTAGCACTTAAGTTGTAGTCGAAATGAAGATTTTAATTCGAAAGAAGTTCTTCGTTATTTTATCGGGTAAAATATCTGTAACGCATTGTAAACGGCTTGATGCAGCAGCGTGGAATGCAGCTCATCGGGCATGTAATTAAAATAGACTTTGTTCGATAATCCACTTTTTTTCTGGAGAATTTTCGCCAATTTTTTAGCATCGCTATACATTCTCGGCTCTTCCTTTTTCTGACAAGCACCAATGTAAACAGTAACTGAGTCGATCAAGCTGTGTTCTGCAGCTTCTAAAAGTGATTCGCCTCCCCACCATAAGCTTGGACTCGAAATGATGTAGCGAGAAAACAAATCGGTGTGTTCAAGTAGAATTTCTGTGGCCAACAATCCACCCAGCGATTCTCCAATCACCATGTTTTCGCCAGAAGTACGATAAAGTGAATCAATGTTCTTTCTTAATTCATGCTCCAAAAAAGAAATGTAATATTCGGAGCCTCCGTATTCAGCGAATTGTTCCTTTGGAATGTCCATGTCTTCAAGGAAATCAAGCGATCCTACCTCAAAGGTGAAATCCCTCCTGCGCTTCGTGTTTTCTATCCCTACTACAATTGATCTCGGAAAACGGGCTATCCAAGGTTGAGTATTGAAACGCACCAAACCAACTAGGTGAATGAAATCTTCTTCCATTCCTCCGTCGAGAATGTAAATGACAGGATAATCGGTAGTATCATTTTCGTGATAATCTTCAGGAAGATAAATGTTGATGGTACGCGTCTCATTCAAAAACTTAGAATAAATGGTGCGTTGTTCACCAAGTATCAAAGGAACTGTCTCTTGCGTCATAAGTTGAAAACATGTGGCGAAGCTGATAAGAAAAAAGAACACTTTCATCAGGCTTCAATTCGCTTCATTCGCAAGACGAGCATAAACAAAATACCAAACAACACAGAGGCAAACAATAAGTGACTTGTTTGAACCAACCCAGGCATGTTCGCATAAGCCAATAGCACTCCTGACGTCAATTCCAGCGCAAGGACAACGAAGATGCTTCGAATGATTAAATACTTTTCTCCTTTTTCATTTTTCCATGCCATAATCGCAATGAGCCCAAGGACAAGCCATGAGAAGCTGCGGTGAATCAAAAATGAAATCCCAAGTTTATCTGTCCAACTTTCACGGCCGAATCCCATCTTTGTCAACTCATCAATGTATTCGCGTACTTGCGTTCCTAAAAACATTTGATAAAAGGTGATGACAAACACGACGAAGGCCATCGATTGCATAAGTCTAGAAAGCTTAAAATTACTTTGTTGTTTTTCGCTGACTTGACGAATGAGGTAGATTTGTAATGCAATTATAACTAACGCTAGAAGCATATGCACGGTGATGGTCCAAGGCACAAGATTGGAGGCCACGACGATCGAGCCAAACCATGCTTGAATCGCCATCAAGACTAAATTGACCGTACTGATCACCACGATTTTTCGCTTTCTGTAACGCATCAAAATCCACACAAAACTGAGCAACATGGCATCCCCTGCTAAGAATCCGACCAAGCGATTGATGTATTCTGTCCATGTTTTTCGTGCGTTGAAATCGTCTTCACCTTTTTCCAGGGAAGTGTCTTTTTCTATTTTTTTAGCGGTACTTGCCATACCAAGTCCACGCAGGAACTTGCAAAACTTAATGATTTTCTTCTCTCGCTTTTCGAAAAATACTTGCTTGTAATCCTTCGGCAGTGCGGCTTCATCCGTTGGAGGAATCCACTGTCCAAAACATCGTGGCCAATCTGGGCAACCCATTCCACTTCCTGTAATTCGCACGAAACTTCCCGCGATGACAACGAGGTAAATTAGAATGAGTGTCGCCCATTGCAAACGGACAAAAGATAGAGCGTATTTCATGTTTATAAGGCGTTTTTAACGATTTCTTCAACCACCAATGGATCGAGTAGAGTGGAGGTGTCTCCAAGGTTACTGACATCTCCTTCGGCTACTTTTCGCAGAATACGGCGCATAATTTTTCCTGAGCGCGTTTTAGGAAGACCACTCACGAATTGAATCTTTTCTGGGATGGCAATTTTTCCAATTTCTGCGGCAACGGTTTCAACGATTTCAGCACGAACAAGCGGATGATTGCTGTCCGCTTCGTCAAGAATAACATAGGCGTAAATCGATTGACCTTTGATGGGGTGCGGGTAACCCACAACAGCAGATTCAATGACTTTCGTGTTGGTATTGATGGCATTTTCAATTTCGGCGGTTCCAAAACGGTGACCAGAAACATTGATCACATCGTCCACCCGTCCAATCAAACGGTACATGCCGTCAGCATCGCGTCTTGCCCCATCGCCGGTAAAGTAATATCCATCGTAGTAGGCAAAGTAGGTTTGACGACAGCGTTCATGGTCACCATATGTCGTGCGAAGAATCGATGGCCAAGGAGCTTTAAAACATAAGTACCCTTCCGCATCACTCTCTTCAATTTCTTGACCTTCTTGATTCAGCAATACAGGTTGAATACCTGGTAATGGATAACCTGCAAATGTTGGTTTCATCGGTGAAATATTCCCTAAACCAGAAAGCATCACGCCACCTGTTTCCGTTTGCCAAAAGGTATCGACTATGGCACAGCGTTCTTTCCCTACATGCACAAAATACCAGTTCCATGCTTCCTCGTTGATTGGCTCTCCCACGCTTCCGAGTACTTTCAATGAATGTAGATCGTAACTCATCACATGTTCT